>NZ_LIUF01000001.1:0-340833 GCF_001280425.1 Haloarcula rubripromontorii
TGCCGGTCTTGTCGTTGAACGTGCGGTCGCAATCCTTACAGAGATACCGTTGATACTCTCGATAGCTGCCGTGTTTGATCACCGATTCAGACCGGCAGCGCGGGCAACAGAGGCCCTCGCGCCAGCGAACCTGCTCCAGCAGGTTCGCGGCGCTCTCCTCTGAACTCAGCAATTCAAATGGGAACATTGCGTCCGGGTGACGCGTTCGCGTCACCCTTGCCCGCTACGCTTTCACAGCGACAGCTCTACCCGACCAACAATCTGCTTCGGAAGAGCGATGAACGTATTTGCGTCTGTATGTGAGGGGCAACCAATCAGCTAAGGGTGGGTAGAGGGACGCAAGTGCAGGTGGCGCTGGCGGCCGTCGTCGGATTTCTCTTCGTCGAGATGGGGACGCGGACAGCCATTTCGGCGGCGTCCGTCGGCGGTGCATTCGTTGCAGCGGCTGTCCTCACCGGCCCCGCAGCACCGCTCGGTGGGGTCGCTGGGCTTGTCATCCACGACGCCTTCCACGGGGTCATCGGCTACTGGACAGTCGCCACAGCGGTCTGGATACTGACCTTTGCCGGAGTCGTCGCATGGCTGGTCGTCGGCGGTGTCAACGCGACAGCGTTCGCGGCGTGGCTGGTGCTGGTTCTGGGAGCCCAGCCGTTCTACACGGCCGTTATGAGCTACCTTCCGGGCGTCGCCGTGGCCGTGGGCCTCTCTGTGGTCGGGCTGGTCGCTGTGGGGACGGCCGAGCGAGTCAAGCGACTACCCGACACTCACAATCGTTGCACTCGCGCTGAAGACGGCAGACCACATCGACGAGAAGTTGTGACTGCCACACTGCAACCACTGTGCGCCTTCATTGACGACCCGGATACGCCGCATCGCTGGACCTGCAG
Organism: Haloarcula rubripromontorii; assembly: GCF_001280425.1. Classification (NCBI taxonomy): domain Archaea; kingdom Methanobacteriati; phylum Methanobacteriota; class Halobacteria; order Halobacteriales; family Haloarculaceae; genus Haloarcula; species Haloarcula rubripromontorii. The sequence goes on from NZ_LIUF01000001.1 coordinate 888, forward strand.
TGTGGGTGAGACCGCCAGATGGGTCTACGTTTTTACCGCTGGAGGGCGTACGGTAGTGTATGAGTGAATCCGAAGAAGAACTGCCGGGGACGGACGAAGAATGGCGCGAGATACTCTCTGACGAGGAGTACCGAATCCTCCGCGAGTCCGGAACAGAGCCGCGGTTTAGCAGCGACCTCATCGACGTAGAAGGCGAGGGCGTGTTCACCTGTGCCGGCTGTGGGACGGAACTGTTCGATAGCGACCGGAAATTCGAATCAGAGACCGGCTGGCCGAGCTTCTGGGACGTGTATCAGGAGGGCAACGTCGAAACACGGGCGGACAACAGCCACGGGATGCAGCGAACGGAAGTCGTTTGTGCCGAGTGTGGCGGTCATCTGGGTCACGTGTTTGATGACGGGCCGGAGCCGACCGGAAAGCGGTACTGCATCAACGGTGCGGCGCTTGACTTCGAGTCGGAGTAGCGACCACCGGAACCCTTTTTTCCGTCATTGAAGTTGATACGGCTAGACGTGACTGAACACGGGACCGACGAGGCGGGCGACGAGGGGGCCGGACCACCGGTCGACGAGTCGCTGGTCGACGAGCCGCCGACTGCCACCGCCGAACAGCCGCAGCCGGAGAGTCACTTGCTAGCCGAGAGCCTCCGGACGTTTCCGTGGCTCCGCGCGGCCGGTGTCGCAATCGGAACGCTGGCTGTCGAGTATTTGCTCGTCGCACTGCTGTTTCTCGTCGGCCCGTCGTCGGTCGACCTCCCGGAGCTGTCGGACCGACTAGTCCAGTACGGGTTCGTGCTGTACAACGCCCACCACGTGCCGACGTTGGTGACGGCGTCGGACGCAGAGGTGTACGGCTCGGCCGCCCGAAACGTCCTGTACGGCGCACAGGGTGCGAGCGTCCCGCCGTTCGTCTATTTCCTGATTCCGGTTGTCGCGTTGCTCGTCGTCGGCGCGCTGTTTGAACGCTATCGCGGCGATACCCGGTCGGACAGCCTGCTCGAAGAGGCGGCGCTCGTCGGCACCGGCATCGGATTCGGTTATGTCGCAACGGGGTTCGCGGGGAGCTTCGTGTTCGTCCGGACGGTCATGTTCGACGGCGGGGGTGAGGGACAGGCCGCACCGGCAGTGCTGTGGCTCCTCATCCTGCTGTTTTTCTTCCCGCTCGTATTTGCGAGTCTCGGCGCGGCCGCCCGATATCTCTACGCCGACTGGGCTTCGGGCGCGTAGGTCGTGTCGATGAATTCGAGGATGCGCTCGGACTCGGCCATCGTGACGCCGCGGTCGTCGTCGACCAGCACCGGGACGCCCCGCTGGCCGGAGACGCGTTTCACCTCGTCGCGTTTCGAGTGGAGCGCCTCAACCCAGACGCTGTCGTAGTCGATACCGAGTTCGTCCAGTCGGTCCGCAACCGTCTCACAGTACGGACAGCCGTCCAGTTGGTAGAGCGTCAGGCTCATACTGGCGATACGGTCGCCGTCCTCAAGGTGGTTGTGCTGGAAAAACGCAGCAGTCGACCTGGCGTTACTCGTACAGCCAGGGCGCGTCGATCTGGTCCCAGTCGACGAGTTCGTCCTCGTCGAAGAACAGCTCGATTTCGCGCTCGTTTGCGCCCTCGTCCTCGTGGTCGGAGCCGTGGATGACGTTCCGACCGAGGTCGAGGCCGTAGTCGCCGCGGATGGTACCGGGCGCAGACTCGGCGGGGTCGGTCTCGCCCATCATGTTCCGGACCTGCCGGGTCGCGTCCTGGCCTTCCCAGACCATCGCGAACACGGGGCCGGACGTGATGAAGTCGACGAGCCCGTCGAAGAACGGCTTGTCCTCGTGCTCGCCGTAGTGTTCTTCGGCGAGTTCCTGGTCGATCTGCATGAACTTGCCACCGACCATCTTCAGGCCGCGGTCCTCGAAGCGGGAGACGATGTCCCCGATGAGGCCGCGCTGGACGCCGTCGGGCTTGACCATCACGAAGGTGCGCTCGTGCTCGGACATCAGGCCTCAGCCTCCTCAGCTTCCTCGTCGTCTTCGGCCTCAGCCTCTGCGTCGGCCTCGTCGGCAGCGCCGTCTTCGGCAGCCTCGTCCGCAGCCGTCTCGGCCTCCGCTTCTGCCTCGTCAGCGTCAGCTTCGACTGCTTCGGCCTCGTCCTCACCGGCCTCGCCGCGGGCGGTGTCGGTCCATTCGAGGTTGCGGGCCTCGCGGCCCAGGTCGGCGTTGTTCTCGCACTTCGAGGAACAGAAGTGCGTGGTCGCGCCGTCCTTGTGGACGAACATCGTGCCCGTGCCGGGCTCGATGTCCGTGCCGCAGTAGTCACATTCGCGTGTCCGGGGCATGGTTACTGCCCTCCGATAGTGTCGGCCTCGCGGGCCGTCTCGCGGAGCTGGAGCACGTCACCTTCGCGGACCGGGCCGAGAACGTTGCGCGTGATGATGCGCCCTTGGTTCTCGCCTTCGCGGATGCGGCACTTGACCTGCATGGCCTCGCCGTGCATCCCCGTCCGGCCCACGACTTCGATAACCTCGGCGGGCGTGGAACCGCTGCTTTCGGATTCCTCAGCACTCATCCGAGGTCACCTCACCGAAGCTCCTCGACCTTGTCGGCGATGTCCTCGACATCGGCGTCAGCCTCACCGGCGTCGGTGACGGCTGCGGCAGCCGAGCCGACTTCGAGCCCGGCGGCGTGACCGAGGTCGTCCTGCTGCTCGACGAAGATGAAGGGAACGCCCTTCTCGTCAGCGAGCTCCGGAATGTGCATGACGATCTCCTCGGGCTGGACATCTTCGGCGACGAAGACGAGCTCGGCGGAGCCGCGCTCGATGGCTTTGGTCGTCTCGTTTGTACCCTTCTTTACTGCGCCTGTGTCCCGGGCAACCTCGAGCGCCTCAAGGGCGTCGTCTTCGAGGTCCGCGGGAACGTCGAAATCTACGTATACTGGCATTTGTATGTTCACCTCCTGCGCGCGAGCTCAGGCTCCCCCGCCGTGTCCGGGCCGCGAGGCCCGTCACACCGTGATGGTGTGTATCCTGAAAAGGCTGGGAGCATCATCAACTCGGCGCAGGCTGTACCCCATTCTGTGCTACCGGCCCTAAAAGCGCTTTCGAAGCCGAAATCGCGTGCCAGCCCGCCACACAGGTGCTGTCGGGGGGTCTGCCTATTCCGCAGTCGCCGACGCATCGGCCAGCGCAGCCCGCGCGTCCGAGACAAGACGGGCCACCACCTCGCCGGCGGGTCGTACGTCCTGTGTGAGGCCGGCACTCTGGCCGGCGTAGTGTGGCAGGGCCTCGACATCGCCAGTCATCCCCGCAAGCGGTGGCATATCAGCAAACCGACTGATCGGCTCGCAGTCGGGCGTCTGTGCAATCTGTTCGGGGTCGCTGGCATCGTCCAGTTCATCTGAGTCGTGTTCGGCCTGCTGTCGGACCTCGTCGGTCTCCAGCACCCGGTGTGGCTGGTCCGGCCAGCCCCGGTCGAACAGGTCGGTAAACCGCGTCGCCGTCTCGGGCGCGTCGACGATTCGTTGCCGGTATGTCTCGTGTGCGCCCGATTCTTCGGTCGCCACGAACCGAGTGCCGAACCAGCCGCCATCGGCTCCGAGCGTCAGCGCCGCCGCGAGGCCGCGGCCGTCGCCGAGACCGCCGGCCGCGACGACCGGCACCTCGACTGTATCGGCCACCCGCGGGAGCAACGCCATCGTGGTCACGTCGCTCTGGACGTGACCGCCGGCTTCCCGGCCCTGTGCGACCACCACGTCGGCCCCGGCGTCGACAGCGATCCTTGCCTCGGCGGCGCTCCCGACGGTGACCATCGCCGTCCCGCCGGCGGCGTGTACCCGGTCGATGTACTGCTCTGCGTCACCGAAGGAAAACGAGACGACCGACGCGCCGGCGTCCAGACAGGCATCGAGACATGCCGAGGGGGACAGGACGCCCGTCGACTCGTCGAGGACGACGTTGACGCCGACCACGCCATCGGTCGCGGCTGCGGCGGCGGTGTACGCATCGCGAATCGAGTCGGCCTCGCGCCACGACATCGCCAGCATCCCGAGGCCACCTGCGTCTGCAACTGCCGCGGCCAGGGCCGGCGTCGAGACGCTTCCGACCGGTGCCTGCACGACTGGGTGTTCGATATTGATCTCGGAACAGAGCGGGGTCTGGAGGGGAGCCATACCGGCGACTGTGGCCGGTCGCGTGAAAAACACCGGTGGCTCCGTGGGCGGGACCGTCAGGCCCATACTGGCGCGTCTGCCACCTCCGGTATGGACATCGCGCGGTCGCTCCGAGCGGAGGCCCGTCGCGCAAACGAGCGGCGGCTCCTCGTTCTGGCGGGCGACCCTGAAACGACGCGGGAGCGAGCGGCAGCAGCGCTCGACGCGGTGGACATCCCCAGCGCGGAGACGACTGTCGTCGGTCCGGAGCCGTTCCTCGACTGTGAACACCACGAGCAGTCCCGCGCCGAGGAGCTTCTGGGCCGGACGCAGACAGCTGTCGTCCTCGATGCGCACGAGGAACTGCGACCGGACGCGGTCGGGCGGACCGTCGGTGCCGTCGACGGCGGCGGCCTCTACGTCCTCCTCGCGCCACCACTGGAAACGTGGCCCGAGAAACGCGACGGGTTCGACGCCTCGCTCGCAGTTCCGCCGTTCGGCGTCGAGGACGTGAGCGGCCACTTCCGCCGGCGGTTCGTCGAGACGCTCCGGGCACACCGGGGTATCGCCATCGTCGACGCAGACTCGGGAACTGTCGAGCAGGACGGTCTGACAGACCCGCCACCGAGCCGTCCGGTTCCGAGTCCGATCCCGCCCGCCGGCGCGCAGTTCCGCCCCGAGACCTACGTCCAGTGCCTCACCGACGACCAGCGGGACGCGGTCCGGGCGTTCGAGTCCCTGCAGCAGGACGACGAGGCAGTCGTGGTCGAGGCCGACCGGGGCCGAGGGAAATCCAGCGCCGCCGGGCTGGCCGCCGGGAACCTCGCCGCGGCGGGCAGAGACGTGCTGGTGACCGCGCCGCAGTACCGGAGCGCCGGCGAGGTGTTCACGCGGGCGACGCACCTGCTGGAGACGTTCGACGTTGAGTTCGTGCGCGACCGGGCGTCGAACCCCCAGCGGCTCGATGTTGCGGGCGCGGGCTGTGTGCGCTATGCGCCGCCGGACGAAGCTGCATTGCTTCCGGATGGTCCCGACGTGGTCATCGTCGACGAGGCCGCGGCCCTGCCAGTCCGACGGCTGGAGCAGTTCCTTGACGCACCGGCGGTCGCTTTCACCACAACTGTTCACGGCTACGAGGGAGCAGGCCGGGGCTTCTCCGTCCGGTTCCGTGACCACCTTTCCGAGAGCGACCGCGCTGTCACCGACGTGTCGATGACGACGCCGATTCGGTACGGCGACGCCGACCCCGTGGAGGTGTGGGCCTTCCGGGCGCTGTTGCTGGATGCCCGCCCGCCGGCCGACCAGCTCATCGCAGATTCGACGCCGGAGACCGTCGAGTACCGCCGGCTTTCCGCGGCGGACCTGCTCGCCGACGAACACCTGCTCAGGGAGGTGTTTGGCCTGCTCGTGCTGGCGCATTACCGGACGGAACCCTCGGACCTGGCTCGGCTGCTCGACGCACCCAATCTCACTGTCCGGGCGCTGACCCACGATGGCCACGTCGTTGCTGTGGCGTTGCTGGCACAGGAGGGTGGGCTCTCGGCTGACACGCGAGCCACGATGTATGAAGGCGGACGGGTGCGGGGAAACATGCTCCCGGACGTGCTGTCGACGCAACTCCGTGACGAAGCCGCCGGGATCCCGGTCGGCCAGCGGGTCCTCCGTATCGCAACCCACGCCGCGGTCCGCTCCAGAGGACTCGGCTCCGAACTCCTCTCGAATATCAAAGCGGAGTTCGCCGACCACGTGGACTGGCTGGGTGTCGGCTACGGCGCGACGCCGGAACTGGTCCGTTTCTGGGCGGACAACGGATATCAAACGGTACACCTCGCCACCTCGCGGAACGCGACGAGCGGCGAGTACTCCGTCGTGATGGTGGACCCGTGTTCCGATGACGGGGCGGCGCTCGCGGCGCGGCACGGTGCGTGGTTTCAGGACCGCATCGCCGCAGTGCTGTCGGACCCGCTCGACGACTGTGGCCCTGACGTGGTTCGGGCAGTACTTCGAGCGACCGCGAGAGCGCCCTCCCTCTCCCTCTCCAAGTGGGAGTGGCGACTGGTAGCCGGCGTCCCCGGCGGCGCGTCGGTTCTCGACACGAACCCGAAGCCGTTCCGCGAACTCGCCTGCCGGCACCTGTCGGACCCCATCGACCCGACCGCGCTCGCGCCGCGGGAGGAGCGCCTGCTGGTCAAGAAGGTTTTACAAGCACAGCCGTGGCCGACAGTCGCCGATGAACTGGGATTCGTCTCTGAGCGTGAGTGCATGCGGACACTCGGCGGAATAGTCGAAAGGTTGACGCGTCTGTACGGCGACCCTTGGGTACAGGAGGAACTCGACAGACACCAATGAGCCTGCTTGGCCTCGAAACGCTGTTGTTTGTACTCGCGTTTGCGCTCCTGATCGGCGGCGTCATCGGCAGTCTCACGCCACAGGTCCCCGGCGCGCTCGTCTCACTCGCCGGCGTGTACCTGTACTGGGTCGCGAGCGGCATGACCGACCCCGGGACGCTCTTGCTGGCCCTGCTGACGCTGGTCGGGCTGCTGACGTGGGCTGTCGATGTCGCGGGTGGGGCCGTCGCCGCACGCGTCGGCGGGGCGTCGAACTGGACGGCAGCCCTCGCCGGCGTCGTCGCGCTCGTTCTCTTCTTTGTCACCGGCCCGCTCGGCATCCTGCTGGGCGTCGCTGGCACGGTGTTCGTCGTCGAGTTCTATCGTCAAGAGGACGCCAGAGGTGGCCTGAAGGCGGCGCTGGTGACGACCGCGGGGATGCTGGCCTCCGGCGTTGTGCAGGCCATGCTGACCGCGTCGATACTGGTCACCATGATTGCCGTCGCGCTCCTATGACACGGTGTGCGGAGGACGGTTGCGAAAACGAGGCCGCGGTCGAACTCCACATCCCCTGGGACGCGAACCGAACGGTATGTCCGGACCATGCCCGCGTCTGGGCGCAAAAAGACGGCGTCGTCCCGGCGCCGATAGACGGCCACGAGGACAAGTGGCCGTAGGCCGGTGTTGCCGGAAGTGACGCGTTACTTCACACGTGGGTACTGAATCAGCAGGCTGTCAACTGTTCTCGAAGAAAATATAATAATAATTGGGTTTGAATACGACAAGTGAGGCGTGTTATCATGAAACGCGAGATGCTCACCACCGACTTCATCGACCGTGCAGCGGACATCTATGGCGACGTGACCGGTATCGTCGCCCATGACGGGACCGAGTACACGTACGCGGAGGTAAACGAACGGGTCAATCAGTTGGCACACGCGCTGTCGGACCGCGGTGTCTCGAAGGGAAGTCGCGTGGCGCTCCTCGCGCCGAACACGCACTACTTTATCGAGACGCTGTACGCGGCAAACAAACTCGGCGCGGTGTTCGTTCCGCTGAACTACCGGCTCGATCCTGCGAAAATCGAGTATATTCTGAACGACTGTGAAGCCGCAACAGTCATCGCCGATTACGACTTCGCGGAGAAGGTCCAGCCGGTACGGAACGACATCCCTGCAGAGACGTTCATCGGCTACAAGCCCGACCGTATCGACGGGGAATGGGAGGGGTACAGCGATGTCCTCGACGGACAACCGACAGCCGAACCGGACCGGCCGGACATGACCGAAGACGACGATGCCAGCATCAACTACACGTCCGGAACGACAGGGGACCCGAAGGGCGTGGTCAGGACCCATCGGACCGAGAGCTGGCACGCGCTGGTGCTCAACCAACACATGGAGATACGCGACGACGACACGTATCTCTGGACGCTGCCGATGTTCCACTGCAACGGCTGGGGCCACACCTACGCGATCACCGGGACAGGCGGGACACACGTCTGTCAGCGGACCTTCGACGCCGCGGACACCTTCCGCCGGGTCCGCGAGTACGACGTGTCGTTCATGTGCGGCGCGCCGACGGTGCTGAACAAACTCATCCAGCACTACCGGGCCAACGACGGCGACGTAGTGACACAGGGTGACCGCGACGTGCGAATCGCGACGGCCGGCAGCGCCCCGGCAACGGCCACCATCGAGCGCGTCGAAGACGAGTTCGGCTGGCGCATCATCCACATTTACGGGCTGACCGAGACAGCACCCATCATCACGACCAGCAACTCTCCGCGACGTATCGCCGAACGGGGCCGGGAACTCAAGGTGAAGCAGGGCTCGGAGGCGCTGTGTACCGACATCCGGGTCGTCGACGAGGACGGCAACGACGTGCCACGCGACGGGGCGACCATCGGTGAGATCGTGGTGCAGGGCAATCAGGTGATGGACCGCTATCTCAACAAGCCCGAAATCACCGAGGAGGCCTTCAACGACCGCATCGAGGGGTACTTCCACACCGGCGACCTCGCGACGTGGGACGACGACGGGATGATACAGATCATGGACCGCCGGAAGGACATCATCATCTCCGGGGGCGAGAACATCTCCTCGATAGAACTGGAAGACGAACTGTACGACCACCCCGATGTCCTGAAAGCCGCAGTCATTCCGGCTCCAAGCGAGGACTGGGGCGAAACGCCGATGGCAATTGTCGTCCCGACAGCCGACAGTGATGCGACCGAACAGGATGTTCTGGATTTCCTCAGAGAACGCGTCGCGAGCTACAAGGTCCCATCAGGCATCGACTTCCGGGACTCGCTCCCCGAAACGGCGACCGGAAAAATCCAGAAATACGAGCTCCGCGAGGAGTACTGGCAGGAACAGGAGCGGATGATCGGCCAAGAGTAAGCGCGGCGGGGCTGTGGAGCGCTAGGGCGAGATTAACACGATTCTTTATTAGCTTTCCAACAGTCGGTCACACCATGCATCTGGGAGTCGTCGTGCCACGCGTCGAGGACCACAGCACAATCGACCTGGCCGTCGAAGCCGAAGACCACGGCTACGACTCGGTCTGGCTGAACGAACTGTGGGGTGCTAGCTCCGTCGTCGAACTCACGGACATCGCAACCCGGACCGACGACATCGAGATCGGCAGCGCGATACTCAACGTCTTCTCGCGGTCACCGGCCGTACTGGCGATGACAGCGACGACCCTCGACAGGGTTTCGGACGGGCGGGCAGTGCTGGGGCTGGGGACGAGTACAGCCCGGTCCATCGAGAACATGCACAGCATGGAGTTCGAGCGCCCGGTCCGTCGCGCCCACGAGACCATCGATATCATCAAACAGCTCATGACGAGCGACGAGCGGGTAACCTACGACGGCGAGGTGGTCTCGGTCAGGGGTGTTCCACCGCTGGACCGTGACGTGCCGGTGTACCACGCTGCCCTCGGGCCAGCGAACAGGCGAGTCGTCGCCCGACTCGCCGACGGCTGGCTCCCGCACATGGTTCCATTCTCTGAGCTCGAAGCGTCGTTCGACTACATCGCCGAGACTGCACGCGATGCCGACCGCGACCCGAGCGAGATTACGGTCGCGCCGTACGTGCCGGCGGTGGTCCACGAGGACCCCGACCGGGCGACCGAGGAACTCCGGCAGCACATCGCCTATTACGTCGGCAGCGGCGAGGGCTACCGCCGGGCTGTCGCAGAGACGTATCCGGACCGGGCGGAACGCATCGCCGACGCCTGGCAGGCGGGTGACCGCGGCGAAGCAACAGAACTCGTCACCGACGAAATGACGGCTGACCTCGGCATCGTAGGGACGCCGGAACAGGCGCGGGAGAAACGAGATAGTATTGCGGACAGAGCTGTCATCGACCGACTTCTGCTAACGGTACCACAGCAGGTCGACGGGGAGCTGGCTCGGGCGACGATTCGGGCGCTGGGACCGAGCTAGAGGTCGATCTCCATCATCACTTCGTCGGCGTACTCGTCGCCGAACTTGTAGTGGTCCTCGCGGACGGCTTCAGTGTCCCAGCCGTGGCCGTCGAGGAACTCGATTGCGTCCTCGTTCGTCGATGGGACCGAGTTGTACAGTTTCTCGTAGCCGTTCGACGACGCCCATTCGGTGCCCCGGGCGAGCAACTGGGAGCCGATGCCGTGACCCCGATACCGTTCGAGCACACCCAGCGTTAGCTCTGCCGTGTGACTGAGCTTCTCGACTTCGGGGTGCTTGAGATGGACCCAGCCGACCACGTCGTCGTTGATGCAGGCGACAAAGAAGATGCGCGACTCCAGTTCGTTGTGCCGGAGCAGCACGCCCTCGCTGTCCACCACGTCGGCGACGGTCTCCGCGTCGACGTACTCGCCGCCGCCGATAGCGGCCCGGATAGCCCCGACGAGGCCGGTCAGATCCTCCTGTCGCGCCTGGCGGATAGTGAACTCAATGTCGTCAGCCTCGAACTCTTCTTCGACAGTGTCGTTGTAGGCGACGCGGAGTTCCCCGTCGATCTCCTCCAGTACGCCGTCGCGTTTGAGTATCGCGACGTGATGGCCGAACGGTCGCGGGTCCATCTGTAGCGCCGACCGGGCGGCCCTCGGTTCCACCGACCCGTGTGACTCGACGTACTCGTAGATGTCCCGTCGGTCCTCGTGGTCGAACTGCAGTGGCTCTGTTAACTCCATGGTATCTGCTACCACGACACAGTACTTAATCCTTTATCAAAAACCATGTAATTCTCACGGAGCGGCCGCTACCGCCCTGGAACGCCGGTTAGCACCTGCGCCACATCGCGGGCGTTGTGGGTGTCGACGAGCAGTTCCGCGGCTTCCCTGATGCCGTAAGTGCCGGCTAACTCCACGCCGTAGCAGGCGGCGTAGCAGTCGAGCCAGTCGTTCATCGCTCCCTCAAGACGCTCGAACTCGGACTCGGAGAACCGGACCCACCTGCTCCCGGTGCGGGCCTCGCAGTACAGCGCGACGGTGGGGCCGAATCCGTCCCGAAGGACTTCCATGGCGCGCTCCTCGTCTGGGGGGTTGGGATCGAGCGACTTTCGGACCGTCTCAGCGCGCCGGGAGAGCGTCTGAACACGGTCGTGGTACTGGCCGCTAGTCATCGACGAGATCACCCCTGCTCGAACTCGACCCCCTTGCCGCCGGCGGGGTGTTCCCACTCGGTGTCGGCGACGACCGCACAGGTCCCACACTCCACGCAGGGCTGGGTGTCCAGGCTCACGAGGTGCTCCTCGTGGCCGTTCGTCTGGACCCGCTCGTCGCGGTAACAGCCGCCGCCGAAGTCCTTCGCGCTGACCGGGCAGGCTGTGACCGCGGTCCCCGACGCCTCGAAGGACTTGTCGAGCAGTTCGATGTGGGGGTCGCCCACGTCGTAGGTCAGGTCACCGATGCGGTCGGCGAGGTCCGGCGGCGAGACGGTGTTCTCGTCCCCGACACGCTCGCCGAGTTCCTCGGCGATGACCGTCGGCAGGGTCACGTAGGGGAGCTTGGTGTCCGGTATCATCGACACCAGCGTCGGCGAGGAGTAGGCCCGTTCGAGCAGGCCCGACGCGGCCCGAACGCCGAATCGACCGAGGCCGGACTCGGCGACGCTGTTCGAGACGTCGTCGACCGGCCCGAGTTCGCCGAGCCGTCCGAACACCTCGTAGCGGGTCGGGCGGAGCTTGTCCATCACGCCCTCGTCGTGCAGTTTCTTCTCGTACAGTTCGCCGGCGCGGTGGGGTTCGTTGCGCGAGCGGGCGTCGGCGAAGGCCTCGGCGGCCAGCGCCCCCGCGGTGACGGCGTGGTTCATCCCCTTGATGATGGGCCCCTGGGCCTGCATCTGCCCGGCGGCGTCGCCGACCAGCACGAGGCGGTCCTCGTGGGGCGAGGGGTGGGCCGCCTTCTTCGAGTCCGGCACCAGTTTGGCGCTGTACTCGCGCTCGTCGTACTCGTCGCCGAGCCACTGTGCCATGAGCGGGTGGGTAAGCAGGCCGTCAAGCAGTTCGTGGGGTTCGGCCTCCTCCTCCGCGATGGAGTCGAGGTGGAAGACGGTCCCGATTGAGAGCGACGACTCGTTGGTGTAGAGGAAGCCGCCGCCCCGGACGCCGTCGAAGAGGTCGCCCGAGAACAGGTGGGCCGCGCCGTCGTCGGGGTCCACGTCGAAGCGCTCGTTGATGACCTTGGGCTCCATTTCCACGACGGCCTTGACGCCCTGGAACCACTCCTCGGGTTCCTCCCAGTCCATCAGGCCCGCGTCCCGTGCCAGTTCGGAGTTGACGCCGTCGGCGGCCACGACGATGTCGGCCTTGATGGGGTCGAGTTCCTCCGTCGTCACGCCGACGATCTCGCCGCGCTCGCGCAGCAGGCCGGTGACGTGGACCTCGGTCAGCAGGCCGCCGCCGGTCTCGCGGGTGCGCTCGTGGACCTGCTGGGCGAGCCAGGAGTCCATCTTCCGACGGAGCACCGAGTCAGCCCACGCCGTGTCGTGGTGGTGGAGGTCGCCGATGTCGAAGGTCTTGACCTTCTCGCCGGCGACGTTGTGGATGTAGTTCTCGGTGACCGGCCGCTCGGTCGCCGCCTCCCGGAAGTCGGGGAAGAGCCCGTCGATGGTGTAGGGGGCCGACTCCTCGGCGTAGATGAGGCCGCCGGAGACGTTCTTCGACCCGGCGTCGACGCCGCGTTCGAGCACGAGCGTCTCGACGCCGTTTCGCGCGAGGGTCGCCGCCGCCGCGGCCCCGCCGGGGCCACAGCCGACGACGACCGCCTCGTACTTCTCGGCTGGGTCAGTCATCGCTTGCCTCCATCACCGCGCCGAGTTCACCCGCTTCGACCGCCTCGGTCAGCCGCGGCAACACCTCGAACAGGTCGCCCTCGATGAGGTAGTCCGAGAAGTCGCGGATGTCGGCGTCCGGGTCGGTGTTGATTGCGATGATGGTGTCTGACTCGTCGCAGCCGACCTTGTGCTGTATCGCGCCGGAGATGCCCGCTGCAATGTACACGTCCGGTTCGACCTCCTGTCCGGACTCGCCTATCTGGCGCTCCTCGGTGACGTACTGCTCGACGTGGCCGTCGAAGGAGTACGAGGAGGTGATGACGCCCCGCGAGAGGCCGAGGTCGGCCTCGTCGAAGGCGTCCACGAGGTCCAGCGCCAGTTCGATGCCCCGCGTCGGGTCGTCGCCGATGCCACGGCCGACGGCGACGACGACGTCGTTCCCGGTGAGATCGACGCCGCCCGAGAGGCGGTCGAACTCCTCGACCTCGACCTTGAACCAGTCCTCGTCTAACTCCATCTCGTAGTCGACGACCTCGGCCTCGCGCTCGTAGTCGGGGTCCGGAATCTCGAAGCTCCCCGGGATGACCGAGGCCCCCTGCGGATGGAAGTCGCGGTTGGGTTTGTCGATACAGAGGATAGTCGAGTACTCGAACCCGGAGAAGTCCGGGCGCTTCATGTGCAGGACCCGCTCGAACTCCTTCTTGTCGCCGGCCGTGCCGACCTTCGCGGGGTTGGATATCATCGCGTTCTCGATGTACAGCCCCGAGCAGTCCGACGCTAATCCGGAGTCGAGTTCGCCCTGGACGAGCGCCGAGAGGTCGCGGCCGTTGTTCGTGGCCGGGAAGACCGTGTAGCGCGGTTCGTGGTAGTCCTTCCAGTCCACGTCCTCCCGTCCCTCGGCGGCCAGGTCGCCGCCCGCGCGGGCCATGTCACAGAAGATTTCGGTGTAGGGCTGGTGGCGGAACCGCTCTAAGCGGTCGTCCTCGTGGTAGAGAACGAGGTCGGCCCCGTAGGCGATGACGTCCTCGACGTGGTCGCTGGCGTCGGCTCCGACGAGGACGGCGACGACGCGCTCGTCCTCGTCGTACTCGGCGTTGTAGGTGTCCATCAGTTCGCGGGCCTTTCCGAGCATCTCCCGCGACACGTCCACGAGGTCGCCGGCCTGGGTCTCGCAGTAGACCCACATGTCGCGGTACTCCGCGCCGACGGTCCCCTCGACCCACTGCTTGTCGTTGGTCGGGTGGTCGAGGTCGGGGTACTTCTCCTCCGGCGGGACGTACTCGACCTCGCCCGCCGCCTCCTCGGTCCCCTCGACTGACTCGATGCGGCTCTCTATCTGGGACTTCGCCGTCTTTCGGTCCTCGCCCGCCTGCTCGCGCTCCAGGAGGTCCCGGAGCACGTCCGCGTCGTCGACGTCCCGAACCATGTTCGCCACGTCGGCGACGGTCAGCGTGGCGAGGTCGACGGTCTCCGGGTCAATCTCCCCGTCGCCCTCGTCCTCGACCTTCTCGATGCGGTCCTCGATGAGCGTCTTGACGGGGACGCGGTCCTCGCCGCCTTCCTCCAGTTCCAGCATCGCCCGCAGTTCGCCGGCGTCGTCGACGTCCTTGATTTTCGGTCCGAGCTCCGCGATTTCGTACTCGGTGGGGTCGATATCGACCATCGTCAGTCACCCGCCGCGTACGGCGCGAGTTCGTCCACGACCTGTTCCATCGCCTCGTCCGCGCCGGCGTCGACGACCGTCGCCTCCCGCTCGGAGGGGGCCTTCGGAATCGGGTCGACGCCCGCGACGATGGTCGGCGACCCGTCCAGCCCGATGTAGTCCGGGTCGAGGTTGAGGTCGGTGTGGTCCCAGACCGTCAGGTGGTCCTCGTAGTCCTCGGCCCGTGCTTTCGTCTCCGCGCGGAGGTCCTTGTGTTTCAGCCGGTGGCTCGCCTTCCGGTAGGTGGGTTCGAACTCCGGGTCGGCGACAATGAAACACGGCATCGGCGCTTCGACCGTCTCGATTTCGGAGACGTCGCCGTCGACCAGGCGCTTGGCCCGGACGGTCCGTTCGTCCTCGTCGATGTCCAGCGAGAGGACGTGCGTGATTATCGGCCAGTCGAGACACCAGCAGGTCTGTGGCCCGGTGTGGCCGGTCTCGCCGTCGGCCGTCTTGAAGCCCGCGAACACGAGGTCGGGTTCCTCGTCCAGTTTCTGCAGGCCGGTGGCGACGGTCATCGCGGTGGCCCAGGTGTCGGCCGCGCCCATCTCCCGGTCCGAGAGGAGATACAGGTCGTCGGCGTACACGTCCGCCATTCCCTCCTGTAAGACCTCCTCGTAGCCCGGCGGGCCCATGCTCAGCAGCGAGACGTGCCCGCCGTTGCGGACCTTCGTCTGGAACGCGGCCCGTAGCGCGTGCTTGTCGTTGGGGTTCATCACCGTCGGTGTCTTTCCCCGTTCGAGGTGTCCCTCCTCGTCGAACGATACCTGTCCCTCCCGGAAGTCCGGGACGCCTTTCGTCATCACGACTGTGTGCATGGTATCACGACCCTCGTGAGTGTATCTCACACAGGATTCTATAATAAATGTATGTTTACAATTCCGAATGACACGTTGGAAGGTCTGTCCCGACGGTCCCGGGAACTGGGCACGCGGTGTCCGCCAGCGGCCGGACGGCTACGTCGAGGGGCGTGCGCGCGACACAGAACGCTGTACTCCCGCAGAAACAGGCGGATCGGGCGGCCTCAGATACGACCGGCGCGACCCGGGTCCACGTCGATGGCGTCGACCGGACACACGTCGACACAGAGCATGCAGTCGATACACTGGTCCTCGTGGGCGGGGTCGGCCTTGATTTCGCTCTCCGGATGGTCCGGCGTGTCGACCCACTCGAACACGTCGACCGGGCAGTCCTCCAGGCACGCGCCGTCGGCGATACAGATGTCGAAATCGACTGCGACGTGTGTCCCGTGGATGCCCAGTTCCTCGGGTTCCTCGACCGGCCCCCAGACGTCGTGTCCGTCGTGCTGTTCGACAACGTCGCGGTTCTCTTCGAACTCCGGGTCTATGGCCATTGGTATCTTATCTCATCTTTGGGAGCTACTTAACTTTTCGACCTCGGCGTCAGAACCCCGGGCCGTCGCGGCGGTCCGGACCCCTGTTGCCTCCCGGTCCGGAGCCGTCGATGCGGTCGGTCGGGTCCGGCAGGTCGCCGCCGGGGACGCCGGTTTCCTCGGCCGGGTCAGGCGCGTCAGCAGTATCCGGTCCGGCGACAGCCTGCCGGAGGAACTCGACGGTCCGCTCGTACACGTCGTCGTAGTGAGCGCCGTGGAACGGGAACCCGTGGTCCGCCGGCACCAGTTCGTGAGCCACGTCGGTCATGGGCCCGAGGGCGTCGGCGAGCAGTTCGGACTGGGACGGCGGGACGGTCTCGTCCTCGCTGCCGTGGAGTAACAGCGTCGGGGGCGCGTCGGTGTCGACCTGTGCGACCGGCGAAGCGAGGTCGTAGGCCGCGGGTTCGTCGTCGGGCCCGCCGCCGAGGTACTGCCGGTGGAACTGTTCCCCCTCCGCCGTCACGGCGTCGAGCGACCGGAAGTCATAGACGCCGGCGTAGCCGACGGCGGCCGACAGGCGGGAAGACGCGCCGGGGTACAGCTCGGGTTCGAACCCGGGTTCGTCAGCCGTCAGCGCGGCCAGGACGACGAGGTTCGCGCCCGCCGAGTGGCCGACGCCGACGATTCGGTCGGCGGCGCCGTAGCCCTCGCCCTCGGACCGGGCCCACTCGATTGCGGCTTTCACGTCGACCAGCGCCGCCGGGAAGGTCCACTCCGGTGTGAGGCGGTACTGGGGCTCGGCGACGAGGAAGCCGTCCGCCGCGAGGTCGAGCGCGTGCCGGGCGAACTCGCCCTTGTCGCCGAACGTGAACGCGCCGCCGCGGACCAGCACGGCGACCGGCTCCGGGCCGCTGGTCGCCGGCGAGTCGTACAGGTCGAGCGTCAGCGTCTCGCCGTCCACCTCGTGGAACGGGATGTCGCGCTGGACGGTCACCGACTCGGGAGCGGGGTCTGTCACGGGTTGCAGTCGGGCCGTCTCCGGCTTAAGCCCGACGCTATTCGCTCTGAACGAAGCGAAAAAGCTCGATTATCGAGCGGTACGCCTGTGGCCCGACGGTTAGCCTTCGATCTCGATCTGCTTGCCTCGGGCCGTCGCGCCCGTCTCGACGAGCAGGCGCACTTCGAGGATACCGTTGTGTAGTTCGCGGCGAAACGAGCCGACGGCGCGACTGTGTCAGGGATGGGCGAAGTACGCGACGGATTCCGTCTCGGGGTCCTCGGCAATATCGTCGAGACGGGCGAAGCCGATGCGCTCGAACTGGACCACGTCATCGGCGTCGTAGCCGAGTAGTCCGGGTTCAGCCACGCCGGACACGTCACCGTCCATGGTCCGCAGGCGGAGTCGTGGGCCGTCGGCCGGTGCCCAGTGAATCACGTCGACGCCCTCCTCGCGGACGGCGTCGATGTCGTCGCCGGTGTACTCGAAGGTGTCGCGGGTGTGGCGCACGCAGCCGTACCCCTTGAGCCAGATTCGGTCGCCGTGGTCCGGCAGGTCGTCGCCCTCAACGGCGACGCCGCTGGCCACCGGAATCTCACGACGGCCGCGGTCCTCGTAGTCCGGATGCAGCGGCGGTTCGCCGGCGTCGGGGCCGCCGACGATCTGACGTTCGACAATCCCACCGTGGTCGTCGCTGTCCCGGACGAAGAACGCCCGGTCCGAGTCGTCGTCGATCAGGTCACGGTTGTTCGAGTAGATCGAGGACATCGCGAGGTCGACGTTCGAGGTCGACGTGCCCAGTTGGACCATCGCGTCGACGACGGCCTCCCCGCGGATACCGCGCCGTTCGAGGCTGGCAACGGTCGGCGCGCGCGGGTCGTCCCAGCCCGCGAGGTCGCCGTCTGCGATGAGTTCGGCGATGCTTGAGGTGGAGAGTGGCACGTCGTACTCATCGACCTGGACGTGGCCCCAGTGGATGACCTCGGGGTACTCCCAGTCGAAGTAGTCGTAGACGAACTGCTGGCGCTTCGCGGAGTCCTGCAGGTCGATGCCGCGGATGATATGGGTCACGCCCAGCAGGTGGTCATCCAGCCCGCTCTGGAAGTCCAGCATCGGCCAGCAGCGATAGTCGGCCGCCGTCTCGCGCGGATGAGGCGTGTCGATCATCCGGAAGGCGACGAAGTCCCGCAGTGCGGGGTTCTTGTGCGTGATGTCGGTCCGGACTCGCAGCACCATCTCGCCGCTGTCGTACTCGCCGTCGACCATCGCCTCGAACTCCTCTCGGGTGGTCTCGGCGTCCTTCTCGCGGTGCGGACAGGCCTCGCCGCTGTTTTTCATGTCGGAGAACTCGCCCTGCGGACACGAGCAGGTGTAGGCCCCGCCCTTGTCGATGAGGTCGCGAGCGTACTCGTAGTACGTCTCGACGCGGTCGCTGGCTCTCACCACGTCGTCTGGCTCGAAGCCCAGATAGTCGATAGCATCCAGAATTGCGTCGTAGGCCTCCAGGTCTGGCCGCTTGGTTTCGGGGTCGGTGTCGTCGAAGCGGCAGATGAACTCCCCGTCGTAGCGCTCCTTGTACGTGCCGACGACGGCCGCCATCCGTGCGTGGCCGATGTGCCACGGGCCGTTGGGATTAGGCGCGACCCGCATCCGGACGGTGTCGTAGTCGTCGGCGTCGGGCAGGTCCGGCAGCGGGTGGTCTTCGCCCTCGTCCTCGCTCTCCAGTTCTTCGAGCTTATCTGGCGCTAGCTCCGCCAGCCGCTCACGGCGCTCCTCCGCGTCCATCCCGTTGACCCGCTCGACGACCGGTGCGATGACGCCCGGAATCTCGTCGCCGTACTCGCGGAACTCGGGGTTGTCGCCCATGAGTGGCCCCATTATTGCGCCGACCTGTGCCTCGCTGTCGTGTTTGACCGCGTTGAGGAGGGCGTTCGTCTCCGCCGCCTCCTTGACGCGGTCTCGCAGCTCGTCGTCCATTACTGGGTTCTGCGACTGGGAGGGTCAAAACGCCGTCGGACCACCTTTTTGCTGCGAGGGGTGTCCTCGACCGCGGAGCGGCCTGCGGACACCCCCGCTTGCAAAAACGTGGGCGAAAAAGGCGGAAGCGCCGCGTCGCGGCGCTTCCGGGGAACCGGCGGCGAAGCCGCCGGATGCTCGTCTCTGCATGTCGTTTTGTTCACCCGCCGAGATGTGTCCCTATCTTCTCCAGCGCCTCAATACCGGTCACCTCCCCGGATTCGTCGGGCACCGTCCACAGGTCCAGCTCCGGCAGCGATGCCCGCAGTTGGTCGATGGCGTCCGCCTGCACCGCCTGCTTCCCCAGACAACGCTGGCAGTCGCCGGCGTCCTCGATGACCTTGTTCACCACCAGCGTCGTCACCGGAACCTCGAACTCCCGGAGCTTCCCGACCAGCCGCTCCGTCTCGCGGACGGCCATCGTCTCGGGGATGGTGACGACCCGGAATGCCGTCCGCTCGGGGTCCCGCAACGCCGTGCCGACCCGCTCCATCCGCTCGCGCATCGCGGTGAAGTCGTCCGGGTCGTCGTCGCGGCGGCGCGCCATCGGGCCGAACATCATGGTCCGGGCGGTGTTGACCTTCCGGCGGACCTGGTCCCGGAGGTCCATCGCCGTCGCCACGCCGCGGTCCATCACCGACGGCAGGTCGAGCAGGCGCAGCGTGTGGCCGGTCGGCGCGGTGTCGAACACCACGCGGTCCCAGCGGTCGCTCTCGACGTACGTCGCCATACCCTCGATAGCCGCCAGTTCGTCGCTCCCGGGCATCACGCCCGACGTGAACAGCTCCGCGACCTCGTCTTCGTCGAGCCTGATACCGGCGTCGGAAAACTCCGCCGCCAGCGCCTCGAACAGTGACTGGTAGCGGTCGATGCCGGTCTGTGGGTCGACCTCGACGCCCCACAGCCCCGGCCGGATTTCCGTCGGGTCGCCGCCGACCGCCGTCTCGACGGCGTCGGCCAGCGAGTGGGCGGGGTCAGTAGAGACGACCAGTGTCTCGTGGCCCGCCGCCGCCAGCCGGTGGCCCGTCGCCGCCGCCACCGTCGTCTTGCCGACGCCGCCCTTGCCGCCGTAGAGGACGAATCGAGTCACGGGCGTCCTAGGGAGCGACGCGTCTTAGTAGCTGACCAGGGGCTATCAGGGTCGGAAAAGGCGGAAAACGGGCCGACGACGGCCCTCAGTAGTCGCGCTCGACGAGGTAGTTCGCGATGCCCTCAAGCAGGTAGCGGGCCTCGTTGTCCGGCAGGACTTCGAGGTTCTGCTTGCCGCTCGCGATGAGGTCTTGACCGGTCTGGCGGGCGTACTCGATCGAGCCCACCTCTCGCAGGCGCTCGACGGCGGCGTCGATTTCGGCCTCCGAGACGGCTTCGACAGAGTCCGTATCGACCAGGTCGCCGACATCGACGCCCTGCTGCCGGGCGTGCAGCGTCACCAGCGTCTGCTTTTCTTCGACAAGGTCCGATCCCCGTTGCTTGCCCAGTTTCTCCGAGGGGGTCGTCAGGTCGAGCAGGTCGTCCTGAATCTGGAACGCGCGACCCACGTCGAGTCCGTAGTTGTACAGGGCGTCAACGGTCTCCTCGTCGGCACCCAGCAGCGTGGCCGGAATCGAGGCGGCCGCGCCGTACAGCACTGCGGTCTTGAGTTCGACCATCTCCAGATACTCCTCCGGCGTGACAACATCGCGTTGCTCGAACTCGATGTCGAGTGACTGGCCCTCACAGATGCGGGTACACGTCGTCGCGAGTCGCTTGTTCGCGGCGACGGTCCGTTCGTGGGCCGCGCCCGTATCGAGCAGGAACTCGAAGGCCTTCGAGTACAGCGTGTCGCCGGCGAGAATCGCCGTCGAGAGGTCGTACTCCTTGTGGACGGCGGGCACTCCGCGCCGGAGCGCGTCGTCGTCCATGATGTCGTCGTGGATAAGGGTGAACGTCTGGATGACCTCGATGGCGAGCGCGGCCGACATCATATCGGCCTGCCCGCCCGCAAGCGTCGGGAAGTCACGGTAGTCTGCCGTCAGCGGGTCGACATCGAGCAGCGACTCCGCGACCAGCAGCAGGACCGTCGGGCGGAGCCGTTTTCCGCCCGCGTCCAGCAGGTACCGCGACGCCTCGTAGAGGTGGTCCGGCTTCTGTACCGGAAGGTCCTCGGGGAGGGCGTCGTTGACCCGGTCTCGTCGGGCGACAATCGCGTCTTCGACCTGCTGATGGCGTTCGGACATCGATTTACTCGGTGAGCTTGATCATGTTGCCGTTGCGGGTGATGTGGAGGTCCCGTCCGGCTTTGTAGCCCATGTCTTCCGCGAGGTCGACGTACGGTGCGAACCCTTCGAGGCTCTGGTGGGCCGGAATGATGTTCTTCGGCTGGAGCGCGTCGATCATCTCGTAGTGACCTTCCTCGCGGAGGTGGCCCGAGACGTGGATATCGTCGTAGATACGTGCGCCCTGCATGCCCAGGAGCTTCTCGGACTGGTAGCGCTGGCCCTCGTTGGTCGGCTCCGGAATGACCCGGGCCGAGAAGAGGACCTTATCGCCGTCGTCTAGCTCGTAGGGCGTCTCGCCGCGGCCCATGCGGGTGAGCATCGCGCGTGGCTCGCCCTGATGGCCGGTGACGATGGGGAGGAAGTTCTCCTTGCCCTCGTTCATGATCCGCTTGAACGTCCGGTCGACGGATTTCCGGTGGCCGTACATCCCGAGGTCCTCGGGGAAGTCGACGAAGTCCAGTCGCTCCGCGGTGCCGGAGTACTTCTCCATCGAGCGACCCAGCAGCACCGGCTGGCGGCCGATGTCGTCGGCGAACTCGACGAGGCTCTTGACACGGGCGATGTGCGAGGAGAACGTCGTTGCGACGATGCCGCCGTCGTAGTCAGCGACGCTGTCCATCACGTCTTTGAGGTGCCGACGCGCCACGGACTCGGAGGGGGTCCGGCCCTTCTTGCCCGCGTTCGTACAGTCCTCGATGTAACAGAGGACGCCCTCGCCCTCGCGGCCGATCTCTCGGAACCGCTTCATGTCGATCGGGTCGCCGATGACCGGCGTGTGGTCCATCCGCTTGTCAAGTCCGTAGACGACCGCGCCCTCCGGCGTGTGGAGGACTGGGTTGATAGCGTCGATGATGGAGTGTGTCACGTTGACGAACTCCAGTTCGTTGCGCTCGCCGATGGACATCGTCTCGCCGGCCTCCATCTTCACGAGGTCGTTCTGGACGCCGAACTTCTCCTCGCTCTTGATCTGCTGTTTGACGAGTTCGATAGTAAAGGGCGTCGCGACGATAGGTGCGTCGTAGCGGTGGGCGAGCTTGGATATCGCGCCGATGTGGTCGAGGTGACCGTGTGTCGGCACGATGGCCTTCACGTCGCCCTCCAGGTCGGACATGACCCGGTCGTCCGGGATGGCACCCATGTCGATGAGGTCCAGCGAGTGCATCCGTTCCGTCTCGACGTTGTCGTGAATCAGTACCTTCGAGAGGTTCAGGCCCATGTCGAAGATGACGACGTCGTCCCCTGCACGGACGGCCGTCATCTGTCGGCCTACAGCCTCGTAACCGCCAATTGTCGCAATTTCGACTTCCATGGTTGTAGCTCCGAGTGGAAAGCCGGCCGCGGGCATCCGGTGGGGCACGGCAACGACGGTATCTGCAATGTAGGCGACTTCGTCCGCGTCGGCGCTCCAGGCCAGTCGGGTACGCCCGTAGCCTGTGCAACCGCAGTGGGAGGGACTTCCGTCCCGCAACTTACATCCGCCGTCTGCCGGCCGCCGAACCGCAGTCCACGGGCGGCCGTGCGCTCGGTTACTTCGGACTACAACGGCGCTTCTTAAAACGGTGTGGGTTCGTCGCTACTCGTCGTCTAAAGGGTCCGAGAGCGGATCGTCATCACCGGAGACATCAAAGCCAGTGACACCGTCGTCCGCGAGCGTCGAGTCCTCGTCAGCAGTTGTCTCCGCGTCCTGTGACTCCGGCTCGCCCTGCATGCTCTCGTCAGCTTCGGTACCGGAGTGTTCGGTATCAGTGCCGCCGAACAGGTCGTCCGTCGTTCGCGGCCCGTCAGACGTGTCTGCTCCACCAGCTTCGTCGAGTAATCGGGTGTCCTGAGTCACCGCATCGTGCTGATCCGCCTCGTCAGCACCGGCTGAGCTGACGCCGGTGGGTTCAGTATCGCCTTCAGGTTCGGTTTCCCGGTCGTTGGCTGGTCCTGGCTCGTCCCCTCCCCAGTCGTCAGCCGCCGCGGGGTCCTCGCTCTGCGTGTCGAACTCCGCAGGGTCCGGCGGTGTCCATTCCTGTGGTTCTGTACTCGGCTCCGGTTCTTCGGTAGCGTCCTCAGCGAGCAGATCACGGTCCGACTGCTCGCTAGGTTCGGACTGGGGTGCAACCGGTTCCGAATCGTCGGCGAACTCCGTTGGGGATGGCTCCGGAGTGGGGTCGTCCACCGCCTCAGATTCCGGTCCGGAGACGTTTTCAGCTGGCTGTGGCTCCGATATCTCTTCATCCTGAGCCGCCGGGGCTGTCTCTCCATCTGTCGCCGGGGCCATCGTCTCGTCGGCCGACGGTGGTTCCGGAGTGGCATCGGCATCAAGACGGTCCGTCTCTGTCGCTGGCACATCGTCTGCCACCGGCTCGGCAGCCGTCAGTGAATCAGCATCTGCCGGCGGATTCTCGTCGGCTGCCGTCACCGCAGCGTCATCGGTCCCGGTCGCCGCAGTCTCGGACGTAGCAGATGGCGCTGCTGTGTCAGACGGGTCGGTGTGTTGTTCCGCGGACGCGTGGATTCCCGATTCACTGGACGGGTCAGCGTCTGGCTCGGAGTCAGCGACCGGTTCCGTCATTTCGGACTCGTCAGTCGCCGACTCGACAGCCGTCGGGTCAGCAGCCGGACCGGTATCCTGTGAAACCGCCGGTTCAGACTCGGCCGACTCCGGTGTGGGTCCGTCAGACTTCGAAGCCGATTCGGTAGCGGGCGCAGCGCTGCCCTCGGCAGTGTCAGTCGCTGTCTGGTCGCTCGCCGAGGGACTTGCGGCTGGCACATCGCCCACATCGCGCTGTGCTGTCTGTGCCGCGAGCGTGCCCGCCATCGTCGCGTCGGCGATGAGCTTGTGGGTCAGGCCGAGCACTCCGGAGAGCAACAGGAGGCCACCGAGCGCACCGACGACGATACCAAGTACCGCACGATAGCCCGCGGTCCCCGAAAGAGACCTGAGCGAGCCGTTCTGTATCAACACGTACCCTGCAGCGATGAGGCCGCCACCGACGCCGGCGACGACAAGCAATGTCCCAAGAAACCTCGTTCCGTATCGATAGACGTCGGTCAGACCTACTGCAGACATAGTCGCATAATTGCTAACAGAGAACAAATATGTTACGACAGTTGCTGAAGTGATATTTAAGCTACCAGTCTGCCGAAGTCAAGCAGTGATACCGCTTCAGCAGCAAGTCTCGGGCCGACATCGACTACAGCGTACTCTGGGATGAGGTTGTTGACGACAAGTCAGTCGGCGTCACCACCAGCGATGGTCGTCCCCGGACTCTCACCGGCGAGAAAGGCGGGCAACGCATCGGGACCAAACACGAGAGCGGGGGCAGAGAGCGAAAGCAGCGCACGCACCTTGCCGGCCATCCCACCCGACACGTCCGTCGCCTCGCTCTCGCCCAGTGCCGCTGCGACGGCCTCGAACGTCTCGATGCGGTCGATGACTGTCCCGTCGTCGTCGAGAACGCCGGACACGGTCGAGCAGACGCCGACGCGGTCGGCGTCGACGGCCGGCGCGAGTTCGACGACCAGTTCGTCGCCGCTCAGAACTGTCGCGCCAGCGCCAGCGTGTGCGACGAGGTCGCCGTGCAACACCGGAACGAACCCCTCGTCCAGCAGGGTCTCGACCTGCCGCGTCGGCAATGAAAGGTCCCCGTCAGCGTCGCGTGTGGCCGCCGAGAACGGATGGACCGGAACCGCCGGGACGCCCGCGTCGGCGAGTGCGTCCACGACGGCGGCGTTGAGTCGGCACATCGCGCCGTGGATGGCCCGGACGCCGTCTACATCGTGCGTCCCCGCAGTCGTGCTGACGCCGTGTTCGGCGGCGTGGTGGTGGCCGAAACTCCCGCCGCCGTGGACGACGACGATATCGTCACCGACCGGCGACTCGGCGACGGCAGACACTGCGGCCGACAGAGCGGCCCGGTCGACCGTCTCGGGTTCGTCCTTGTCGGTGATGACACTCCCCCCGAGTTTGAGAACGACCGTCATTCCTGCCGGACTCCGTCGGTGTCCAGTTCGGCCCGGAAGACATCCTCACACCCCGGCGTGTACTTCAGCGCCGTGAGCGCGTCGTCTGTCTCGTCCAGTGCGACGATACAGCCGCCGCCACCGGCTCCGGTGAGTTTCGCGCCGTGTGCGTCGGCGTCGCGGGCCGCCCACACCATCGAGTCCAGCGACCGCGAGGAGACGCCCAGCGCCGAAAGCAGGCCGTGGTTGAAATCCATCAGCTCTCCGAGCCGTTCGTAGTCGCCCGTTCCGAGCACTGCCTCGCCCTCACGGACGATGTCGCCGATTGCCGTGACGGTGTCGGCGGCGAAACCGTACTTCCCACGGAGGTCCCGGACGCCGGCGACCAGCGCCCCGGTGTCGCCGGCCCCGCCGTCGTAGCCGATGACGAAGGGGAGGGTGTCGATGCCGTCCAGCCGCCGGCAGTCGTCGCCCTCCACGCGGACCGCCCCGCCCATCGCCGAGCAGAACGTATCCGCCCGCGAGGCCTGCCCGTCCTGTACCTCATGTTCGACCTGGTAGGCGCGGTCGGCGATCTCGCTCGCCGGCAGTTCGACGCCGAGTTCTCTGGTCGCCGCGTCTATCGCCGCGACGACGAGCGCGGCCGACGAGCCGAGTCCCGCCCCGAGCGGGATGTCGCCCTCGACGGAGATCTCGAAGCCAGCCTCCGGCGCATCAGCCGCGTCACGGGCCTGTGCGACCGCTTCGTTGACGTATCCCATCCCAGCCTCGACAAGCGACTCGGCGACATCCACGTCCGGATGGCTCTCCCCGTCGCCGGAGTACTCGACGGTAAAGCCGTCCAGTTGCAAGTCGTTCGCGTGGATGCGTAACCCCTCGTCAATTTCGGTTGCCGTCACGTGCACCCGCCGCTCGATGGCGCAGGGCACCGCCGGCTCGCCGTAGACGACCGCGTGCTCCCCGAACAGGTACACTTTCCCGGGAGCGCTCGACGTGACCATACCCGCCCGTGTGCACCCAGGGCGTTAGGCGTTTTCGGAGTCGTCGGTCAAGACAGCAGTTGGGATACTGCGAAACGCTGCTGACATCGGAGAACTCGAACCGCACGCCACCGGAGTGGTCCCGTCGGAATCCGCGCTACCGCTCCTGCACGCGCATCGACATTTCCTGCCGGGGATGTGCAGTCAGCGACGGTAGCAGCTCCAGCGGCGTCTCGCCTTGGAACTCCAGTCGGTACTGGCTGGCCGTCGTTGCGGTGATAAGCTGCGCTTCCAGCATTGCGAGGTGCTTCCCGATGCAGTGACGCGGGCCGCCACCGAAGGGGAAGTAGGCGAACCGGGGGCGCTCGCTCGCTCGCTCGGGCTTCCAGCGCTCCGGGTCGAACGCCTCGGGGTCGTCGTAGAACCGCTCGGATCGGTGGACGCCCCACTGTGGGACCATCAGCGTCGTCCCGGCCTCGACGTCGTAGCCCGACAGCGTCACGTCCTCGGTCGGCTCCCGGAAAATGGTGTACACCGGCGGGTAGAGCCGCATCGCTTCCTGAATTACCCATTCGAGATAGTCCAGTTCACGGACGTGTTCCATCCCCGGCCGGTCGTCGCCGATAACATCGTCCAGTTCCTCGTGGACCCGCTGTTCGACCTCGGGGTGTTCCGACAGCAGGAACCAGGTGTACGTCAGCGTCAGCGCCGTCGTGTCGTGGCCCGCGAGCAGCATCGTCATCATCTCGTCGCGGAGTTGGTCGGGCGACTGGTTCCCGTCGTCGCGTGCCCGCAAGAGTACTGACAGGAAGTCCATCGGGCCGTCTTCGGCTGTCCCGACCGAGTCCTCGCGGACCTCGATAATGTCGTCCAGCACCTCGTCCAGCGTCCGCACGGCGCGGTTGAACTCGGCGTCATCAGGCATCGGCATCCACTGCGGCATGGCGAACCGAATGGGGTCGGGCTCGAACCGCTGGCCCAGCGGCAACAGTTGTTCCTCGATTGTGCGGACCCGCTGTTCGGAGAGTTCGACGCCCATCATCAGGTCCAGAATCACGTCCAGCGTCACTCGGGTCATCGACTGCTCGGCGTCGATGACGTCGCCGTGGGACCAGTCGGCGATGCGGTCCTCCGCGTGGCCGGTGATGCGGTCGGCCATCCCCGAGAGCCGAGCCATCGAGAACGCGGGGTTGGCGAGCTTTCGCTGCTGCTCCCACGTCTCGCCTTCACTCAACAGCAGTCCGTCACCCAGCAGGTCCCCGAGCGCATCTCCCTGAAAGTCGGGTTTGCGGAACCGATCGGCCTCTGAAACCAGTACTCGCTCGATTGCTGTTGGGTCACACAGCATGACCGTATCCATCGGCCCCATGTCGAAGCGGGCGACATCACCATAGGCCCGCTCCAGCGCCGAGATGAACCGGAACGGGTCACGAGCGTACGTGCGACTACTGCCGAACAGCGGTTCGCCCTTCGGTCCGGGCGGCGTCTTTGACATCGACTACTGTTAGTGTCGAACACGCTTGAATGGTGTGCCAAATGGCTGGAGGCGAGCGGTTCTGGGACGCTCAGAGCCAGCGGTCGGCGTCTAGGTCCCAGCTGGTGTGTACCGATATCCAGACGCCGCCGAGGCCACCGAGAGCGCTGAGTCCGACCGTGTACAGCAGAAAGAACGCGAACACGAGCGCCAGAAACAGGTCGTACCCCGGCGCGCCGGGCGGAATCCCGAACCCGAGGAGGCCAGCGATGTACAGCGCCGGGATGAAGAGAGCAAGTAAGGGGACCATCGCACAGACGCCGGCCAGCGTCCCCAGCCAGAGCCCCGCCCGGTAGCCGCCACCGTGGTTCGCCGCGGCCACGGCACCGCCGGCTATCGACGAAAAGGGGATGAACGACAGCGCAATCGTGACGACTGCCCCGATAGCGGCGTTGGTCACCGACCCGCGCATATGCGTTCGCAGTAGTGGCAGCCGCAGTGATGTAGTTACCGACAGCGTTGTGAACGGTCAGTCGCCGATAGTCGTGTCGTGCTTGACGTAGTTGCCCAGCCAGCCCCCGAGCGCGCTCAGGCCGAGGAAGTACGCGGCGGTCATGATCGTTCCGACGACGAGTACGAGTAGCCCCATCGCGCCGAATACGCCGAGCGCGTCGGGAACGATCGCCAGGAACGCGGTCAGGAAGACGAACACGACCGCAAAGAAGACCAGCGAGATCGCCAGCCCGATGACGCCGGACAGGAACCCGACACGGACCCCGTCGTCTCGTCCGCCCCCTTCGAGGTAGCCGGCGATTCCACCGCCGAGTAACGGCGCGAGTGGGACGAACCCGCTCAGCAGGGCGGTTGCAACGGCTCCGATGACGGCGTTGACGAACGTGTCTCCCTCTCCCATTTCCCGATGCTTCTCCGGGCCTCGTGGTAGGTCTTGTGTTGGCGACACCGGCGTCGCCACTCGCGTCTCGACGGGCCGGAAAACGAAACGAAGCAGCAGCGACGTTAGATGTCGGACTCGAAGTCGTCGAGTCCGTACGTCGGCTCGGCACCGCGGCGGTCGAGCGTCTCGTTGGCCAGCAGCCAGTAGACGACCGACAGCGCCTTGCGCCCCTTGTTGTTCGTCGGGACGACCAGGTCGACGTTCGACGTGGTGTTGTTGGAGTCACACATCGCGATGACCGGGATGCCAACCGTGATGGCTTCCTTGACAGCCTGGGCGTCACCGATGGGGTCGGTAACGACCACGATGTCAGGCTCGATGTAGCCGTCGTAGTCGGGGTTGGTCAGCGTGCCGGGGATGAACCGACCGGTGCGGACGCGCGCGCCGATCGCTTCGGCGAACTTCTCGGCCGGGAACCGTCCGTACTGGCGCGACGATGCGGCCAGAATCTGCTCCGGTTCGTAGTTGGACAGGAAGTCCGCGGCGGTACGGATGCGCTCGTCGGTCATCGAGACGTCCAGCACGTAGAGCCCGTCAGTTCGGACGCGGTGGATGAACCGCTCCATGTCCTGGGTCTTCTGCTGGGTCCCGATGTGGACACCGGCGCCGAGGTAGTCCTCGACGGGGATGAGGAGGTCGGCCTCCGACTGCTCGTCGGGCATGACGTCCTCGTCCAGCTGTGGGCCGGCGGCCGAGTCGGCCGCTTCGTCGGCGTCTGCGTCTTCGTCAGTTGGTTCGGCCTCTGTCGCCTCTTCGGCGTCGTCGGCGGGCTGTTCGGCTTCCGTTTCGGTCTCCGCGTCGACCGCTTCGTCGTCCTCCTCGGACGGGTCGAAGTCGGAGTCTGACGCGTCGAGACCTTCTTTTTCGTTGCCGCTCATACTGCGTTGTCCTCGATACGGATTAGTTCGTTCAGCTTGGCTGTGCGCTCGCCGCCGACCGCGCCGGTCTTGATGAACGGTGCGTCAGTGGCGACAGCGAGGTGTGCAATTGTCGTGTCTTCCGTCTCACCACTGCGGTGGGAAACGACGGACTCGTAGCCGCTTGCCGTCGCCAGTTCGATGGCGTCGACGGCGTCGGTGAGCGTCCCGATCTGGTTCGGCTTGATCAGGATGGAGTTCCCGGCGTCGGCGTTGATGCCGGCCTGCAGGCGCTCGACGTTCGTGACGAACAGGTCGTCACCACAGACGAGCGTCTGGTCCCCGACCTGTGCGGTCAGGTCCGCGAAGGCCTCGTAATCGTTCTCGTCGAGGGGGTCCTCGACGTAGACGAGGTCGTACTCCTCGACCTTCCCGGCGATGTACTCGATCTGCTCCTCGGTGGATTTGACGCCGTCGTCGTAGACGTAGCCGTCGGACTCGTCGTCGTAGAGTTCCGCGCCGGCGACGTCGAGTCCGAACGAAATTGCGAAGCCGAAGTCGTCGGCCACAGTCTCGACGGCCTCGTCCATGATCTCGAACGCTTCGTCGTCCGAGACAGATGGTGCCCAGGCACCCTCGTCGCCTTTGCCCGCTGGCAGGTCGCGGTCGGCCAGAATGTCGTGGACCTCCTGGTGGACCGCGGCGTTGGCGAAGACAGCCTCCTCGACGCTCGGTGCGCCGACGGGGGCCGCGAGGAACTCCTGGATGTTGGTCGCGTCCGCGGCGTGCTCGCCGCCGCCGATGATGTTGCCCAGCGGCGTCGGGTACTCGTTGCCCCGGAACGTGCCGCCGAGGTGCTGGTACAGCGGTGCGCCCAGCACGTCAGCACCGGCCTTTGCGGCCGCCATCGAGATGGCGACCGCGCTGTTTGCGCCGATACCGGAGAAGTCGTCAGTGCCGTCAGCGGCGTGGAGCGCCGCATCGACATCGCGCTGGTTCCCGGCGTGGACTTCACCGATGAGTCGCGGGAGTGCTTCCTCGCGGGCCTTGGCGATGGCTTCGTTGGCGGGGAGTTCGATGGCCTCGTACTCACCCGTGCTTGCGCCGCTCGGTGCCTTGCCACGACCGAAGCCCCCACTCTCAGTGAGGACGTCGGCCTCGACGGTCGCGTTCCCGCGGGAGTCGAGGACGCGGCGGAGTCGGATGTCAGTGATGAGCGTCATCGTTAGTCACTCCTGTTGACCGTAAACGGTAGGACGCCAGCGTCGTACTCCTCGGCGGCGATGAGTATCGGCTGGGTGTGTTCCGTCTCGATGAGCACGGGAGCGCCGTGGGCCAACTGCAGCGCTCGTGCGCCGAGTTTGCGGGCCTTCTCGTAGCGGCTTTCCTGTGCGTTCATTGGTAGGGTGAGACGATGTCGACGAGGTCTTTGTGCGAGACGAGCATCCGGCGACAGCAGTGCCGCTCGACGCCGAGTTCGTCGAGGACCTTCTCCGGGTCCTCTGGCTCCTCGGCCTCGCGGGTGCGAGCCTTGAACTCCTCCCAGTGTTCGCCGACGACGTTACCGCACGTGAAACACCGAACCGGTACCATCATACCTGTATCACCTTAGCGGTACGATTTCTGGTAGCGGGCCCGCGCACCGGGGCCGCCCCACTTCTTGGGTTCGGACTGGCGAACGTCGTTGACCAGCAGCGAGCGGTCGAACTCCATGAACGCGTCGCGGAGTTCGGCGTCGTTGGTGTGGTCGACGAGCCCGCGAGCGATGGCGGTTCGGGCGGCATCTGCCTGCCCCATGACGCCGCCACCTTCGACGGACACTTCAACGTCAACCTCGCCGCGGAGGTCGTCCTCGGCGATGCGGAACGGTTCCAGCATCTTGAGCTGCGCCAGCTCTGGGTCGACGAGTTCGACCGGCTGCGAGTCGATACGCACGCGGCCCTCGCCCTCGCGTACGGTCGCGCGGGCGACGGCGGTCTTCTTCTTGCCAGACGTGTTCGTTACCATGTCTTGTTCGCTCCAAGCGTTTCGCTGATTTCGCCCAGCGTGACGAACTTGATGTTCGACAGTCGGTCAAGCGACGTGCCGTCTAGGACCTCGCCGTCCTCGTCGTACGGGTTGCCGAGGTAGACACGGACGTTCTCGAACGCCTCGCGGCCACGCTGCTTCTTGTGGGGCAGCATGCCGCGGATGGTGCGCTTGAAGATGCCGTCCGGTCGCTTGGGGTAGAAGTACCCGTTGTCGTTACCGATGTCGACACGTTTCTTGTACTTCTCCGTTATCTGCTCCTCTCGGCCGGTGATCACGGCGCGTTCGGCGTTGACGACAGCGACCGTCTCGCCGTCGAGTGCCTGTTCGGCGACCTGTGATGCGACGCGGCCCATGATACAGTCGCGGGCGTCAATGATGACATCCGCGTCGAACTCTGCGACGCTCATCGGATCACCCGGACGTGGGAGCCTTCTGGGTTGTTTTCGATTGCCTGTTCGAGTGATACAGCCTCTCCAACCTGGTCGATCTTCGTCTCGGCGGTTCCGGAGAAGTCGACAGCGGCGACGGTGACATCCTTCTGCAGGACACCGGAGCCAAGCACCTTGCCGGGCACAACGACGGTTTCGTCTTCCTGGGCGTATCGTTCGATACGGCCGAGGTTGACTTCCGCGTGTGTGCGCCGTGGCTTTTCTAAGCGCTCGGCGACGTCGCCCCAGACAGCACCGCCCGAACTGCGGGCGGCTGACTTCAGGTCGGCGATGAGACTACTGAGTCTCGGGTTCGTCTTACTCATATGATTCCTCCGTTGTGGGAAAAGTGCAGGGAGCAGGATTTGAACCTGCGGACCCCTACGGGACAGCGCCCTGAACGCTGCGCCGTTGGCCAAACTTGGCTATCCCTGCGCGCGATTGTTCGTTTTGCGTGCCCCGTAAAACCCCTTTCGGTCCTCGCGCTCGGGGAGCGGGCGGTCATCGGTGTCGATGGGGTGTGTCGGGGCATTGTGTCGTTACAGCTGGACTGCGTCTTTCAGTTCGGTCGCGCGGTCACGCAGCGTCTCGACCGCGCGCAGGACCAGTTCCTCGGTGGTGAACGACCCGTCCGTCTCGACGTGGAACACGAACGCGTTCGGCACGTCCGAAACCTCGACGTCTTTGCCGGGGTAGCGGTTCCGGAGGTCGTTGTCGAACTCGTCTGTCGCGACGAGTTCACCGTTGGTGGCGTCGCCGGCGGCGTGTTCGGCCGCCTGCTCTTCGATGACGCCACGCAGGATGTTCGGATCGTCGTCCTCGAACTCGCCGAGGTCGCCGACGACCTCCACCTGCTGGAGGTGTCGGTAGCCGACGGCCACGCCGCCCTGATGTTTGGCGTGTTCCCGACCGGTGTCGAGGACGGCGTCGGCCTCGACTTCGAGACGTTGGCCCTCCTTGAGGTCGATGATCGGGATGTTGTCGTCGGCCGCCTCGACCATCGGGTCCGAGGAGACGAGGTCGCTGGAGTAGGCCGTGGCCGGCCCGTCGACGGACAGCGACAGCGTCACCTCGTCGCCGATCTCGAAGTCGTCGAGGTCGGTCGTCAGCGGGACCAGTCCCAGTCGGAGACCGATCTGCTCGTTGAACATCACGCTGGTGTTCTCGATGACGCGGACGGTATCGATACTGAACGTCGGTACGTCCGCGACCATCGCTCGGCGGATGCCGTTAGCGAAAGCCGGCGTGATGCCGCGCACGAGGATCCGCGCCTCGCGCTCGCCGCGTTCGACGAACTCAACCTCGTAGTCCTGTGTCATTGGTTAGAATCCGGAGTTCTTGGGTGCACGAGTACCGTCGTGCGGGGTCGGCGTGACGTCCTCGATGCGACCGATCTCCAGCCCCGCTCGGGCGAGTGCGCGGATCGTCGCCTGCGCACCCGGGCCGGGCGAGGTCTGGAGGTTGCCGCCGGGACCGCGGACCCGAACGTCGACGCCTTCGACGCCACGGTCGAGGGCCTTCTCCGCAACGACCTCGGCCATCTGCATCGCCGCGTACGGCGACGCCTCGTCGCGGTTCTGCTTGACGACCGTCCCGCCGGAGCTCTTCGCGAGCGTCTCCGCGCCGGTCTGGTCGGTGATGGTGATGATCGTGTTGTTGAACGATGCGTGCACGTGGGCGATGCCCCAGATGTCTTCAGTGTCTTCGCTCATTCTTGGGCCTCCGCGCGCTCAGGGTGGAGTTCGTCCGACAGCGAGCTGTGCTCGTCGAAACCGACCGAGCTCTCGACAGCGGTTTCGACCGTCATGCCGGGCCGGGTGACGCGAGCGTCGTCCAGCACGATGTGTCCGTGGACGATGAACTGGCGGGCCTGCTCGGGCGTGTTCGCGTAGCCCTTGCGGTAGACGACCGTCTGCAGGCGGCGTTCCAGCACGTCGGTCACGTCGAGCGACAGCACGTCGTCGAGCTGGTCCTGCTCGTTGAGGATGCCGTAGCGCTTGAGCCGAGCGAGGAACTCCTCGGACTCGGTCTCGTGTTCGCCAGCGCTGCCCAGCAGCTTCCGGGCCTCACGACGGTAGCCACGAAGCTCGGACTGTGCGCGCCAGAGCTCCTCCTTGTTCTTCAGGCCGTAGCGGCCGATGAGGTTGGCCTCGTCGGCGATGCGCTCGCCCTGGAAGGGGTGGTTCGGCGTCTCGTAGAACTTCGTGTTTGAGCCAAGTGCCATTATTCGTCATCCTCCGCGGCGGCATCTTCGGCCTGCTCTTCTTTGATCGCCTCGACGTTGACGCCGATGGTCCCCTCCGTCCGGCCGGTGGACTTGGTACGCTGTCCACGAACCTTCTGGCCACGCTTGTGGCGGATACCGCGGTAGGAGTCGATCATCTTCATGCGGTTGATGTCCTGCCGGCGGGTGAGCTGGAGGTCGTTGCCGGTCTCGTGGGTGGTCTCACCAGTGAAGTAATCCTTCTGGTGGTTGGCCATCCACTCGGGCACCTCGTCGGCGAAGTTCTCGACGTGGTCGACGACGCGCTCGATGACGTCGTCGTCGAGCTTGCCGAAGACAGCGCGCCGGTCGACATCCGCTTTCTGGGCGATGATTCGGGCGGCCCGATGGCCGATACCGTTCAGTTCTGTCAGTGCTCGCTCGACGGATTTCGTCCCGTCGAGGTCTGTCTGTCCGATACGGACGAAATAGCGGATGTCCTCCTCCTCTTCGGCATCCGCGTCCTCGCCCGCGTTGGGGTCTTCTGCACTCATATGTAGGTACTGATGGGTGAGCGTCGTGGCGGGGATTCGAACCCCGGAGGCTGTACGCCACAGAGTTAGCAACCCTGCGCCTTGGGCCAGGCTTGGCTACCACGACACGCGTTCTATGACACTCGCGCCCGCGGCACGCGGACTCGGGGGCCGGTCCCCCTACACGAGTCTATCCGATTCTATTCCGGGGTTGTATTTAAACGCAACGAAGGTGGTCTGCCGCGTGAGTGTTCGACATGGCCACTGAGACATGTAATACCAAGCCCCACCATGTGGACGGCGGGCTAAAGTATTCCCCCAGGGGCTGCATGGGTCCACACATGCCCCGGCGCGTCACTGATGGCGGCAGCAGCGTTGATCCGACCGACCGAGCGGCAGTCCGTGACCACCTCGAACGGTTCGCGGGGGCCGACGCCGTTACCGAGGCGGACGACGGAACGCTCCGGGCTGAGTTCAGTGGCCGCACACACGTCGCGGTGGCTCCCGACGGTGCGGTAGACACCGGCATGCCGCTGCACTCGTTCGATGGGACGCCGGAGCGACTCGTGTTCGACCACGACAGCGGCGAGTTACGCGCAGAACTTGACGACGGCGGCGTCTACGTGTTTCGACGCCCCTGAGTCCAACTGGGCCGCTGTACCCACGGTAGCTCCGATCTGTGCGCCTTGGTACTGACCAGAACCCCAATACCGCTGGCGTCGTTCGATTGCTGGCGTGTCCGGCAGTGTCACAATCCTTATCGCACCTCCGGGACCTACCCCTGTGCATGAATACAGACGACGTACGCGAGCGCCTGCGAGCGGTCGAGGACCCGGACCTTGGGGACGATATTGTCTCGCTCGGGCTGATAAACAGCATCGACGTGACCGACGACGAGGTCAGCATCGACCTGGCGCTCGGTGCGCCGTACTCGCCGACGGAGACGAGCATCGCGAACGAGGTCCGCGAGGCACTTGGCGACACTGACCGCGAAATAGATCTCTCGGCGAGCGTCGACCGCGGTGTTCCGGAGGCGGAGGACCCGCTCCCGAAGGTCAAGAACGTCATCGCGGTCGCCTCGGGCAAGGGCGGCGTCGGCAAGTCCACCGTCGCGGTCAACCTCGCCGCCGGCCTCTCGCGGCTCGGTGCCCGCGTCGGCCTGTTCGACGCCGACGTATACGGGCCGAACGTCCCGCGGATGCTCGACGCCGACGAACAGCCCCGCGCGACCGAAGACGAGGAGATAATTCCCGTCGAGAAACACGGGATGAAACTGATGAGCATGGACTTCCTCGTCGGCAAGGACGACCCCGTCATCTTCCGCGGCCCGATGGTCGACAACGTCCTCACGCAACTGTGGGACGACGTGCTCTGGGGCGAACTCGACTACATGGTCGTTGACCTGCCGCCGGGGACCGGTGACACGCAACTGACGATGCTCCAGCAGGTGCCCGTCTCCGGAGCCGTCATCGTCACCACGCCCGAGGAGGTCGCCCTCGACGACGCCCGGAAGGGGCTGCGGATGTTCGGTCGCCACGAGACCCCTGTCCTGGGCATCGTCGAGAACATGTCGTCGTTCGTCTGCCCGGACTGTGGCGGCACGCACGACATCTTCGGTAGCGGCGGCGGCCGCGAGTTCGCCGACGAGACGGAGATGCCGTTCCTCGGCGAGATTCCGCTCGACCCCGAAGTCAGGGAGGGGGGCGCGACCGGGGAGCCACTCGTGCTCGACGAGGACAGCGAGGTCGGCGAGTCGTTCCGCGATATCGCCGCCCGCACGGCGAATATGCAGGGCATCATCCACCGGAAACGCCAGAGTGACAACAAGCGTGCGCAGCCAGAACAGTAGCGGGCAGTGACTGAGGAGAGCAGCCGCTCAGATGCCGCGGGAGACAGAGAGAAAGAACCGAGTTACGCTTCGACTGGGTTGTTCATCTTCCGGGTGACGTAGCCGGCGATGCGGTTGCGGACACCCTTGGATTCGATGTTTGTCAGTTCCTCGACGACATCTTTGTTGTGTTCGAAGTCGGCACCGAAGGCGTCGGGGTATCGCTCCATGAGGAGCGTCCCGGTCTTCTTGACGTAGGCGGGTTTGATTGCCATGCGCGCTACTTGCTTGGTCGCACTCAAAAAGGGTTCGGAACGGACCACGCACGCGAACGTTTATCAGGAGGGGCGGGGCGACCCGTGACCGTGCGCTGACCGTCGCCGTGGCAGGTCCCGCGGGAGTGCGACACAGCCTGCCACGGGCCGACTGTGTCGCCTGTCCGCCCCGCCTACCACTCTGCGTCGACCAGGTCGCGAACGCGCTCGAATGCCGCCCGTTCGCGCTCGCTCCCAGCGGTCTCGACCACTGACTCGAAGTACGCAAGTCGGTCCAGCAGCGCCTCGCGGTCGTAGCTCGGCACGTCCAGCCGCGAGGCCGCGACGGTCGCCTCGACGACGGCGGCGTGGCCGCGGTTGGTCGTCGGCACGACCCGCCGTTCAACGGCGCTGTCCACTGGCTGTAGCGCCCACTCGACCCACTGGGTGTCTCCCTCTGTACCGGCGTCTCGCCGCTTAACGTTTACTTCGACCCACGCGTCCGCGCTGTCGAGGACGGGGTCGTCTTCCTCGCGGACCGATAGCGCCGCCTCGGCGAAGTCCACCGGGTCACGCGTGAACTGGACGTAGCCGCCGCCGCGCTCCCGAAAGTTCCGCCAGGTCCGGGTCCGGCCCCACGTCGTCGCCGTGGCTGGTCCGTCGCCGTCGGGCGCGTGGACGCCGAGGGCAGCGACGTTCCAGCGCTCGTTCGGCCCCAGCGTGGTGACGACAGTCTCGGTGACGCCGGCGAGCGCGACGGGCCACGCCGTCTCGGAGTCCCGCCCGCCGCCTGCCGAGGAATCCGCTGTCACACTTCCAGCCCCCGCTCCAGCGCGACGAACAGCGCACCGGCAACGATATCCGCAGTCGTTCCAGGGTTGATGTCCCGCTCGACGAACTCCTCGGCGAGGTCGGTTGCGTCTTCGTCGCCGTCGAGAACGGCCTGTGCCCGCGTCTGGACCTCCTCTGCCGTCTCGCGGTCTTGCCGGGTGACGACGAAGGTGTCCGGGTCCGCCGCGAGCAGTTCGAGGAAGACATCGGAGGCGCGGTCGGCGACCGACCCGGACCCCTCCAGTAGCCACTCGCTGGCCTCGAACACACGTTCGAAGCCGGAAACCCACTCCGCGGCCACGCCGTCGACGTCGGCGCTCGACTCCATCACGTCGAACAGCGTCAGCTCACGCGCCCGGAGTTCCGGGACGGCGTCGCTTCCGCGGCGAACGTCGAGCGGCTCCAGCCCGTCCGGCGGGTCGTCGACGGCCACGTCAACGTGCTCGAAAGCACGGTAGAACGCCGCCGCATCCTCGACGGTCGACTCACGGACCACAGTGTCCACGCCGGACGGTGACAGCCGCTCGTCAGCGGCCGCGGCGACTAGCGGCGTGAGCACCAGCAAAGCCCCGAACTGGGTGTTCCCACCCGACTGGCCGGCCATCCCCTCGACCGCAGCCTCGAACGCTGGACCGAGGGGGTCGCCCGCGGCTGCGCGGTCAAGCCCGGGTCGTGCTCCGACAGCGCCGGCCAGGAAGTGCTCGAATCGGAGGTCGTCGTACTCCCGCTCTCGGTCGACGTTGCCGGGCTTCGGCGTCCCGGAGACTTCCAGCAGCAGCGCTAGCTGGGCGTTCTGCCCGACCGACCGCTCGCTCACGGTGACACCTCCGACGCGAACCACGACGCGGTCGTCGCCCGCACCTCGTCGAGGACTGCGGGCCGGTCGCTCGCGCGACCGACGCTGACGGCGTCCGCGCCATACGAGAGGTACTCACGCGCGGTTTCGGTCCCTCGGACCCCGTTGTTCGCAACGATGAACAGGTCGGCGGCGTCGGCCACGTCGGCGACGACCGGCTCCGAGTCCATCGCGTCGACGTGGAACATGTCCCCGCCGGCCGCTTCGATAGTCCGAGCGACGGCGGGGAGCGAGACGCCGTCGAGTTCGGCACGACCTTTCACCGAAACCGTCGCCCCTGTCGCCGCTGCTGCTTCCACGAGCGTCGCCAGTCGGTCCGGCTCACGGAGTAGTGACTCGCCAGCACCGGCGGCACACATCTCGTCTTGCCGGCAGTGGGCGTTAATTTCGAGGATTGCGCCGTGGCGCTGACAGACGGCGGCGGTCCGCGCTACGGGCGCTGTCGTCGCGCTCCGGACGTTGAACGCCGGGCGTAGCGGAGCGTCTTCGAGCGTGCCGAGCTGGTCGTCGACGAACGCGACCGGGTCGTCGGGCAGGAACTCGGAGCGGTCGCGGTCCCTCATCGCTCGGGCGGCCTCGCGGGTCTGGTCGTCAAGTGCGATACCGCCGAGGAACGCACACCCGATGTGGGACTCGACCGCGCGGGCCCACGATGCGTCGGCCTCGCCGCTCAGACTCGCCAGAGCGACTCGCGGCTCGAACATCAGGTCACCTCCGAGAGCGCCGTCTCGACGGCGCGGCTCACCCGCTCGGCGTCGGCCGCGTCGTCGAGGGTCGTGTCGGTTCGGACGACGGGGACATCGAGTGTCGTCGAATCGTCATCGTCCAGTACGAACGCGTCGGCGAAGGGGTACGCCTCGGCCACGCCGGCGGTACTTGGCTCACGTCCGACGCCGGCCATCAGGTCCGCCGCCGGCCCCGAGAACACCGTGTCTTCGATGAATGGGGAGACGGCGACGACCGTTGTTTCGTGGAGTGCCTGTTCAATCTCATCGATGGCGAGCATCGGTCCGAGCGAAGTCACAGGGTTCGACGGACCGATGACAACAGTATCGTCGAGCGCGGTCAGAACGGCGTCGGTCGCGCTGGCCGCCGCAGAGCCACGAAACTCCACGTCCTCGACCGGCGGTTCCCCGCCGTGACCGACCCACCACTCCTGGAAGTGCATCGGGCCGTCGGGCGTGTGGACGATGGACGCGACGGGGTCGTCGCTCATCGGCAACAGCGACCGCTCCAGTCCGAAGGCGTCGGCGAGCGTGCGCGTCACCTCAGTCAGTGATCGGCCCTCATCGAGGAGCGAGGTGCGCGTGACGTGGACCGCGCGGTCCCGGTCGCCGATGTGCATGAACTCCGCAACGCCGGAGAAGCGCCGCCAGCGAGCGATGTCACGCCCCGCTGTCTGTGCGTCGTCGGGAAGGTATCGCGGCCCGCCGTCAAGCCCGGCGGCGTCAGCGAGTCGCGTCAGTTCAGTGTGTGTCTCGGTGGTGTCGCCGTCGATGCCCCACCACGTCTCCCGGTCGAGGACGCCACCGTCTAGGAACAGGACAGTATCGAGGTCCGGGCACACGAGGTGGCCTCCCAGTTCGATATCGTCGCCGGTGTTGGCGACGACAGTCGTCGCCGCCGCGGAAAACACGTCGTCGGCACCGGCGAGGAGCTTCGGCGTTCCCGTCCCACCGGCGAGAAACGTCACCATGTCTCGACGTAGGGGGAACTGACAGTATAAACGTGGTCACTGACGCTGGTCGGGGCTGTGAAGCGACCTTCCAGGAACGCCCTTCTATTCAGAGAATCACAGCTGAGAACTGGGTGGGTAGAATCAAGAGGGTCGGTAAGATAGGCAGGGTAACGGGTGCTATGCCCATCGTGAATCCACACCGCTTCGCGCCTGCAGCCTCCAACGAAGAGTACGTCTACGGCTCCTGTGCGCCGGGCTGGCATACGGCCGCCGCGCATCAGGACGCTCTCGATGAGTGGGTCGCACACATGCAGGCACACGACATCGAGCGGGTCTGCTGTCTGCTTCCCGGGCGACAGCTCGACGACGCTGGGGCCAATATCCAGCGCTATCGAGAGGCTTTCGGAGCGTCATCAGTCCGCCACGTACCGGTTCCCGACCACCGACTTATTCCTCAAGACCGCCTCCACGACGATATCTTGCCGTTCCTGGTTGACGCCTGTGAGACAGAGGAGCGGGTCGTCGTTCATTGCCTGGCCGGTATCGGCCGCACCGGCCAGGTACTCGCCGCCTGGCTGGTGTACCATTACGACTACGGCCCCGACCGCGCCATTGAGACCGCTCAGGAGATGGGCCGCGACCCCAGAGATGCTATCAAATCGGGGAACGCGACTGAAGCAGAACTGTCCGATCTGCTGTCATCAGTCGCACGCCTGTAGTGGGGAGCGAC
Organism: Haloarcula rubripromontorii; assembly: GCF_001280425.1. NCBI lineage: Archaea > Methanobacteriati > Methanobacteriota > Halobacteria > Halobacteriales > Haloarculaceae > Haloarcula > Haloarcula rubripromontorii. The sequence continues at coordinate 41,505 of NZ_LIUF01000001.1, forward strand.
GGAGCTCAGTCTGTCTGCGGGAGGAGGCGCGCACCGACCGCAAAGCCGACCACGGCACAGACCGTGAGAACAGCCAGCGGGCCGAGTGCATCGCCAGTGCCGGTCGTTGCCGCACGGACGCCACGCGAGAAGTACGTCAGCGGCGAGAGCCACGTCGGCAACCACGCGGGCAGGAGCGTCTGCGGGACGAATGTCTCCGAGAGAAAGAGCAGCGGGAGGGCGATACCGTTGCTCGCCGCGATGACGCCGTCCTGTGAGTCCGCGAGACTGCCCAGCATCGCGCCGACGGCACAGAACAGCGCGACACCAAGGCCAACGAAGGGGAGCAACAGCCCCGAGAGGCGGATTGTTGCGCCGGTGAGCCACACCATCAGGCCCAGAATCAGGAGGCCGGCGATGCCGATGATGACGACGTTGACGAGCGTCTGCGCCAGCAGCCACTCGGTCCGGGTCAGCGGCGTCGTCGCCAGTTTCTCGAAGCGGTTCCCGTCCCGGTGGCGGGCCACCTCGCTGCCGACGCGGGAGAGCGGCGTAAACAGGACGACGACAGCCAGATACCCCGGCGCGTAGAAGCTCGGCGGCTCGGTGAACAGCCCGCCGCCACCGGGCTGGGTCTGGACCAGCACGCCGAAGATGACGACGATGATGACCGGGAAGAAGAACGTGAAGAAGACAGCCGTCCGTCGCCGGAGGAAGGCCAGCGACGCCGCACGTGTCTCCGCTGTGAGTCGCCCCAGTCGGCTCATTGGGCACCACCCGCGACCGGCCCCGTCTGCTGTGGTTCACCGCGCTGGCCGACGGCCGTCCCGGTGAGTTCGAGGTACACGTCCTCTAGGTCAGGCTGTTTCCAGGTGAGGCTGTCGTACTCGATGCCCGCCTCTCCGAGTTGCTCCGTGATGTTGCCGATAGACTCTGGACGGATGCCGTAGACGACCAGCCGACCGTTCCGGGTCGCTGTCTCCGCCGGGTAGTCGATGGCTGAGACGGCGGCCTCGTCGAAGGACCCATCGACGATGAGCTGGCTGTCGCCGCCGTGTTCGGCCACGAGCCGGTCCGGTGAGTCGAGAGCGACAAGTGTCCCGTCGGCGAGCAGGCCGACGCGGTCCGCCAGGCGCTGGGCCTCCTCCATGTAGTGTGTCGTCACGAGTATCGTCACGCCGCGGTCGGCCAGACCTTCGAGCAGTCGCCAGAGGTCACGACGACCTGCCGGGTCGATACCGGTGGTGGGTTCGTCCAGTACGAGAAGGTCCGGGTCGTTTATCAGCGCCGTCGCGACGCAGGTCCGGCGCTGCTGCCCACCTGAGAGGTTCTCGTAGGTCGTGCTGGCGGTGTCGGCCAGCCCCACATCATCGAGTACGGCCGCAACGTCGCGGGTCGCGTCGTACAGGCCAGCGTAGTATTCCAGCAATTCCCGCGCCGTCAGCCGCTCGTGGGGTGAAAACGACTGCGGTAACAGGCCGATTCGGTCACGAGCGACCGTTCTGGGCGACTGGCCGAACAGCCGGACGTCGCCAGTCGCGTCCGTCGTTCCGGTCAACGCCCGTACTAGGGTGGTCTTGCCAGCCCCGTTGGGACCGACCAGCGCGAGCACCTCTCCAGCAGTCGCCGTCAGCGACACGCCGTCGAGTGCGACCGTATCGCCGTAGCGCCGCCCGACATCCGACGCGACCAGTACCTCGTCCATGCGCCCTCGTCCGGTCGGGTGGCCGAAAGCAGTTCCGTTCTCGTGCGACAGTGGCTACACGTTGCGGCCACATTCCAGACAGACAGCGGGGAGCCACGGCTTGTCCGTGACGACTGGTCTGGTGGTTTCACAGTGGTCACAGAATTCGGTTTTCGTCGCCATATGTCGGAAGTGTCACAGCAGAACAATAAATAGCTTGTTGTGTGGCATACCGCCACAAACAGCTAGTGGCTTCGCTACAGTGTTTCACGAACAGTGTTACTGTGGCCTGCTACATGACGTACGACCGTATCTCACGCACGATAGCGTCCACGTCGAACTCGTCGCCGGCCTCGGCCTTGTCGTAGACCGTCTCGTCGTCGACACTGATTCTGAACACGCCGTGGTCACCCATGACCAGTCGGACGCTGTCGAGTTCGCGCTCAAGTCCCGAGAGGATGGCCTGCTGGGCACGTACTGCCCGCTCACGGAAGCCACAGGGAACGCAGTATTCGATTTCGACAGTACTCATACTGGCTTTCACGCCTGTCGGCCTGAAAGCTCTATCGTCGGCCGATCAGTGTTCTGAGTCGACCAACCAGCGTCATGTCGAACCGATGGACGCCGTACAGCAATCCGACCGAGGTGACGAACACCACCGTCGAGAGGCCATACGACTGAGACAGGGCCGCCTGCGACAGCGTTGCGCCAACACCCACGAACCCGCCCAGTATCGACGCGATAATCGGGAGGACACAGGAGACACAGGAAAAGAGACCGACGATGCCGCCCACCGTACCGCCGCTCGCGTCGACGGCAGTCACGAATACCAGATACGAGAGCGTCAGGTAGCCGGCGACCTTCCACGGGATGAGTACCACGCTAAGGGTCGCGCCGCTGAACACCACCGTCGGCGAGAATCCGGGCGGGGCTTGCGTGACAAGTCGGAGGCCGGTTCCCTGACCGCCCGTTCCGTACACGCCGCCGACGTACCCCAGCACGAACAGATAGCCTATCGCGACCACAGCACTGCCGACCGTCCGACGGCGGCCGGGCAGTGCCGGACGCACTCGCAGGAACACGAGGCCGGCGATGTTGAGCCAGATAAACGGGAACACCAGCAGAAACGGGTCCGTCGCCGGTTGGGCCGTGTTGACGATATAGCCCAGAATGAGGATGACCTCCGCGTTCAAGACGGCCGCCAAGATGACCAGCGAGCGCGTGTCCGGTATCGCGTCCCGGAGGGTCGCTGTCGTGGTGCTCATAGGGCCAGTGCATCGACGACGATGGCGATCAGGACCGCCCCGAGGTAGGCGTTCGACGCGTGGAACGCCCGGAACGCCGCCGCTTCGGTCTGCTCACGGTGGAGCAAGATGACGGTCCAGAGGAACACCGCACCCAGCAACACCGACGTGACGGCATACAGCCAGCCAAGCGGCGTGAGAACGCCCAGAACACCTGCTGCGATGAGTGTCGCTCCAAGATAGTAGACGATGTGCTTGCGCGTCTCCGTCTCGCCGCGGACGACCGGCATCATCGGGAAGCCGCCCGCCTCGTAGTCGTCTTTGTACGCGAGCGCGAGATTGTAGAAATGCGCTGGCGTCCAGAGGAAAATGACCCCGGCGAGGACGACACCCGGCAGGCCGACCGACCCGTCGGCGGCGACCCAGCCGATGAGCGCCGGCAGTGCACCGGCGGCCCCGCCAAGAACAGTGTTCTGGACGGTGTTGGGCTTCAGCACGAGCGTGTAAATAACGCTGTAGAACACAATCGCGGTCAGTCCGAGCAGGGCCACGAGCGTGTTCACCTGCCAGAACAGCCACAGCGAGGCGAGCGACAGGAGCAGGCCGAAGGCTAACGCGTTCCGGACCGGAATCTGGTGGGTCGCGATGGGGCGGTCCGAGGTCCGGTCCATCCGCTTGTCGATATCGCGTTCGAGAACGTGGTTGAACGTCCCCGACGCACCGATAGAGAGGACGCCGCCCCCGAGCGTGAGCAACACCGTTCGAACGGTGAGCGTCTGGCCCGCCGCAAGCGCCATTCCGGCTGCGGCGACCAAGCACAGAAGCCACATCAGCCGAGGCTTCATCAGGCGGAAGTACGCAGACGCGGTCCCGACGAGGCGTTCGCGGAGGGAGAGTGTCGTGGGCCGGCCGGCGGCTTCGTCTCCGGTCGGTTCCGGCGCAGGTGTCGGGTTCTTCACCGGAGTCTCGTCGTCACTGCCCGTCTCAGCTTCGAGGTGCCACGCCAGAGCCAGCACGAACGAGCCGAAGATGCCCATCCCCAGCGCAAGGTGTGCCCCGGGGAGTGCTGTCTCGGTGCTCGTCGCGACGACAGCCCCCAGCGCAATCTGGACCGGATATAGCGCAGTGCCGAGGAGGATCGCTGCCCTGACGCGGCCGCGACAGTCAGAGCGAAGGCCGATAGCGGCGACGGCCACCACAAGGAGGCCGACGGCGGCCGCAACGAGTCGGTGGCCCCAGGCGACCAGCAGGGCCGTGTTTGTCACGTCGACCGGTCCGTCACACAGCGGCCAGGTCGTACAGGCTGCTGCCGCGTCTGTGAGCGTTGTAGTCGCGCCGGCGAGGACTAGCAAGTACACACCGACAGCAGTCGCGGCGAGCAGCCCGGTGAAGGTCCGGCTCTCTGCCATTATTGTATCCTTCGATGCTGGCCACTTAGACCTCGCGATTCCGCTGTCTCTATCCGGAGCGGTGCTGCTACCCTATTGCTGCAAATCGAGGGGCTGCGGCGAAGACAGCAGTTATTTATCTCCGAAATCCTAAGCCGCACCCATGACCCGGAAACGCGCCGGTCTGGTCGCTCTGTTCGGTGCTGCGTTGCTCGCACTCGCCGCCGAGCCGGCCGCCGCCGCACAGATTCAGGACTCGACAACGGATAGCCTCATTTGGGGGCTGAACATGAATCTCCTGTACGTCGCTATCCCGATTACGGTCCTCGTCGAAGGGATTCTGATCTACACCGTCTGGCGGTTCCGTAATCAGGAGGAGGCGCTTCCCACGCAGGAGAACCGCCGACTCGAAGTGACCTGGACTATCGCGACGGCGATCATTCTCCTGTTCGTCGGCGTCGCTTCCTATCAGGTGATGGCGAGCCCGTACGTCACCGCCGAGGCCGGCGATCAGGCTGCACTGCAGGAGCAGGACACTGAACTCATTACCGTCGAGGCCCAGCGGTACGGCTGGACGTTCTACTACAACGAATCGAGCTGGGACGGCGAGGCAGAAGTGACCACTAGGACGGACCTGAAGATACCGGCCAATCAGGACGTATCTTTGCGGGTTACGTCGGCTGACTGGCTACACGCGTTCCACGTTCCCGGACTCGGACTGAAATCCGACGCGTTCCCCGGCCAGTACAACCGTCTTCGAACCAGCGCGAGTAATACCGGCACGTACCAGCTCTACTGTGCTGAGTACTGCGGCTCGGGTCACTCACAGATGCTCGGGACCGTTGAGGTCGTCCCACAGGACGAGTACGAGGACTGGCTGGCAGAGCAAAAGAGCGGCGGCGACTCCGAAGGCAGCAGCGAGTAACGCGGTAACTGAGCGGCTTTTTTGTTTCGAGAAGAGACGACTACGAACTGGGACGCTCATCCAGCAGACTATACAGTTCTGTACGGAGAATGGGAGTCAGACCAATTCAAAGTACCACAAGAGAGTCGACGCTGCCGCCTAGTCCATTATCGGACGATCCATCTGTCAGTTACTTCGGCGTCCAAATCCACTATCGGGTCCACGCTTTGGTGGCTGTTGAGCGTTTCACTGAATGCTTGCTTGCCGTCGGCAGATAACACAACGGTACAGGTATCAGCGTCCGTGTCCGGTTGCGCTGGACTGATCTCCTGGGTGAATTGAAAACTCCGTATCATAGTGTGTGGCTACTGGGGCAGTGGCACCCGAGCGCCCGCCAACACGTAGTATTCAACGAGCGTCGACTATCGACACCATTCTAGTGTCGACACCACCGAGGGCGCTGCCCCGGTTTCAGTGGCGGTTTTGCTCTGCGCCATTATCGCCTTCGGTTCGGGGGGACGGGTCATCACAGAGAATGGCGAGATACCGATACCACTGCTCGCATGCGTAGAGGTGTAGCATTGAAACAGAGATGTGGGGCAGTGGCGGCAAGACAGCGCTCACAGATGACCCGGTGATCAGTGAGCCGATTCGCCCGTTCAGCCGTTAACCGCAGATGTTGGCGGTCGCGTACACGTTGCCGGTGTCGGTTATCTCCACACCGATGCCGACGAGATTGGCGTTGCGGAGTGTGAGTCGTTCACGGTAGTCCGGCCACGCCATCCAGTCATCGACAATCTGCCTTGCGACTTCCTTGTCGGTGGCGTGGAACTCCTCCTCGCCGTTTTCTTCGTACGTTTGGCCGGCGACTGTCTTCTCAACTGCCTCGAACCGGTTCCGATCCGGTTGCTCTATGTACTCGCCCTCTGCAGAGTCGAACGTACACCGGTCATAGAGGCCGGTATTTTCGTATCGGTCTTTACTGGAGACACCGTCGACCTTGTGGATTGCCTTCCCTTCGATGGCCATTTGCTTGCTGTGGTTCTTTGCCATCTCATTGAGGTCTTTTTCGGTCCGAAGCCCAGATTCGAACGGTGGGACACCTGCGGCCTCGCGTTCCTCGTTGAGGAACTTCCGGATGTAGCTCGAGACGTTCTGTTCGTTGAACTCCCGTGCGGGGATCGACTCCTGCTGTGGGGTCGCTGTCTCGGTCAGTGTTCCGTTTGATTCCGGCGTCGGTGTCGGTGTCGTGCTATTACCGGCTGTCGCCGTCGCCGTTGAACTACCGCCATTCCCGCCGTCGTTATTGCTCTGTGAATCGGCTGTCTGTGTCGGTGTCTCCGCTGTCCCGCCCGCAAACTGTGCTCCGATAAGAACTCCTGTCCCTAGAGCCACAAGGAGCACCACGGCGGCAATAGCGAGTAACCCTTTCTTTACCATATGCCACGGGTAGATTACAGAGGTATGTAAGCTTGATTCTTCACATATATCATTCAATAATCACCTTTCCACTGTCGGCGGTGACGATAACCCATATATGCCACGGGCGGCCACTGCCGGTATGGTCGAGAACGTTATCTGGCCGGCAGCGCTCGACGCCAACCGTTCGCGAAGCGACGGGCGTCGTGTGGCACTGGATTTGGCCGTCGAGAAGCCGACTGTCGACGAGATCGCGAAAGCGGTCCAGCAGGTCGGGTACGACGCGGTCATCGAGCGAGACAAGACGTATCCACGAGAGTACGAGGCCCGCGGGCGAGTCGTCGTCAAGGACGCGGACGATGCGACGAAAAGCGACCTGCTCGGGGCCGTGGCAGCCTACATGCAGGCGCTCCGTGAATGAAACGTATCGGCACTGTTTCACGGGTCGCACAGGGACTCGCAGTGGTCCGAGCGCCTGACGACGAGTACGCGTCCGTGGGAACTGACGTAGTCGACGAGGAACTCCAGACTGTTGGCTCCGTCGTCGATGTGTTCGGCCCGGTCGAGCGGCCGTACCTTGCAGTCTCGCCGAACGACAGCGTGCATCTTCCAGCGCTGGTCGGGAAGGTCCTGTACGCGCGGTAACGGCCCTCCGAACCGCCGACGCCTGTCTACACCTGCTTCGTAACGCTCAAATCGGTTCCTGCAGGACGTGTGTGCATGGAGCGACGGTGGCGAATCCTCGGCGGCTGTGGTCTTATCGCTGGTATCTTCCTGTTCGTCCAGCTCGGCGCGCTGGCGCTGGTCCAGCCCTTCGAATCGGCCGGTTACCAGGCCGTCGAAGACCCATCTGACCCCACGAATAGTCTCATGTACATCGGGGCGATTCTGGTCGCGACGGCCGTTATGTTGCTTGCCTTCCGCTACGACGTTGACCAGCTCATCCGCGGGCTTATCGTCTTCTCGGCAGCCTGGCTCTCGCTGTACGTGTTTCAGGTGCTGGTGCCGCCGGTGTTGACCTTCGGCGGCATCAACGTCGTTGCCGGCCTGTTAGCGCTGGGCCTGGGGACGGCCCTGCTGGTCTATCCCGAGTGGTACGTCATCGACGGTGCCGGTGCGGTGATGGGGGCTGCCGCCGCGGGTCTGTTCGGTATCAGTTTCGGGATTCTACCGTCGCTGGTCTTGCTAACCGTGCTCGCGGTGTATGATGCGATTAGCGTCTACGGGACCGAACACATGCTCACGCTGGCCTCGGGCGTGATGGACCTCAAGGTCCCCGTCGTCCTCGTGATCCCGATGACGCTGTCGTACTCGTATCTCGACGCGACGACGCCGGACCCGATGGCAGGAGACGAGACGAGTGACGATTCCCCAGCGGCGGACGACGCGGCCGAGGGGCCGGCAACCACGGAATCCGGGGCCGACGGAGATAGTCCAGCAGTTGCGGACGGGAGCCAGGCGGCCGACCGTCCTGCCGAAGCGACGGACACCGACGAAGCAGACGACGGTGTCGACAGTCACGCCGACCCGCTGGAGCGCGACGCGCTGTTTATCGGTCTCGGTGACGCCATCATCCCGTCGATACTCGTCGCCAGCGCCGCGTTCTTCGCCTCGTCGGACGTACTGACGGTACTTGGCATCCCGCTACCGGCGCTGACCGCGATGGTCGGGTCCTACGTCGGCCTGACGATACTGCTGTGGATGGTGCTGAAGGGGCGCGCACATGCAGGACTCCCGCTGTTGAACGGTGGAACTATCGCCGGCTACATCATCGGTGCGCTCGCCGCCGGCATCAGTATCGTCGACGCTCTCGGACTCGGGCCGTACCTCTAATTCCTGCGACTGCTACCGACCGGTCAGGGCTTTGCTCGCGGGTGCGAAGTCGATCTCCTCGCCTCGGCCTTCTGCCTTCGCCCGCTCGTACAGCAGATGGCCAGCAGCGACGGTTTCGATGGCTGTACCGCCGGAATCGAAGACTGTAATTTCCTCTGGAGACTGCCGCCCAGGTGCGTTTCCGGCGACGATATCACCGAGTTCAGCATGGACGTGGTCCTCGTCGACGACCCCCGCGTCGAGGGCGTTGATGAACGACCCGGCGTCCTGTGTCACCCGTTCGCGCAAGTCTGGAACGTACGTGGCGCGTTCGATTGTCGTCGCGTCCAGTTCGTTCTTTTCGGGGTGGTACTGGCCCATCGCAGTCACGTGGGTCCCCGGTTCGAGCAGGTCGCCGTCGAACACTGGTTCGCTCGCGTTGGTCGCCGTGATGACGACATCGGCCCCTTCGATTGCTGCCGCCGGAGACGCGACGGCCGCCACTGTGGGGTCCAGCGCGTCGTTCATCTCCGCGGCGAAGGACTCCCGGTTACTGGCCGTCGGCGAGTACACCTCGATGCGGTCGAAGTCGCGGACCGTCGCCGTCGCACGGACCTGACCGCGGGCCTGCGCACCGCTGCCGATGACCGCGAGGTCGCTGGCGTCGCGGCGGGCCAGTGCGTCGACACCGACGGCCCCGGCCGCGCCAGTCTTGTGGGGGTTCATGCTCGCACCGTCGAGGACAGCGAGCGGGTCGCCGCTGTCGGCGTCGAAGATCGGGAGCGTAAAGTGTGCATCCCGCCCGCTGAAGCCGGCCGCGTATGTGTACCCACCCATCGCGCCGGTATCTGGGAGAATCGCGAGATAGCCCGTCAACATACCGGCGGGCTCGTCCGCGAACAGCGTTGTTCTGGGAGTCGCCGGGGCACCGTCGCCACGCTGGCGGTACCCCTCCCGGACGACATCGACGTACTCGGCGGGTTCAGCGAGGTCGGCAACCTCGTCACTCTGCAGGAACAGCGCCGTCGCATCTGTTGTCATACTCCGTCGTTTGGGCGACCGACTCTTATACTGTCCGGCGGTGACCAATCTGTTCGAGCGGGGACACGGTCAGCGGATATCTAACGAAAACAGGAGAGGTGATGGACGGGTAGCCGTCTAATCCGCGGTCTGTAGCGGGTCTGACTGCGCACCCTGCTGGGTCGACGCGTCGTTCGGGACCGGGTCGACGGGGGCACGGACGAACATCGCGTGGCCGATGAGGCCAACTGTTACGACAGATGCCATCGGAATCGCCGTCGTCAGTTCGAAGCCGGCAACGAGCAGCGAGGCGGTGATGCCGGCCATGGCGAGCGGGATGAGTCCGAGAATGATGTCGTAATAACCCGTCATAAGTATAATGTATTCTATGATAGCGTAGTATATGAATGTTTCCCTAAAATACGGAACAATGCACGCAATGGCCCCTGCAAATTTACTCAGTACCCGCCGGGTAACAATCTCATAAGTTATGAGTGGGATAATGGGAAAAGATTTATCTAGTACAATTCCTGTGGACAGTTCACAATATAAGGACGAAGCGGACAGCTATCGCTAGCCCACGGCCACAGTCTGCCGGTGGTATCCTCACACAAAAACGAAACTAAGTGACGACAAACCGGTATACGGTAGCCGTTGTAGCAGCTATCTGTTTCTCGGGAAAGGGGCCACTGACACGCCCTTTTTCAGAATTTGAGAACTAGATTAGCGGATTAGTGATGCGGTAACGCCGACTATTTTCTCCGATGATAACTGGGTCCGTGTGCTTATTAGGTACGCCAGGATACGTTAAATCGGAGAAAAACGGAACACCGATTCCAAACGAGACAATGAGCACGAACGCAACGGACAACACGACGGACGCCGCGACCGACGACGAAGAACGACGATACGCCGAACTGAACATCGGGGACGAGGAGTTCGTAATTTACGACCGAGAGAACCACCAAGCATGGATCCAGTCGACAGAGTCGCTTGAAGTCGCCGACCTGCGATAGTCCGTCACCGACACTGCATCTCCGCTGCGAGCCCCCTATTTTGCGATTGCAATCGCGCCCCGCCAGAGCAACAGCAGCATACCACCGACGAGCATGGACACGAGTGCGAACGTCAGCGCCGCATTACCGGGGAACAGCGCCGTTGACCGGAGTCCCTGTGCGATTCCAACTGCCAGCGCCCACCCCACGATAGTACGGCCGAGAGCCGTTCGAACCGTCGCGGTTGCGGCGGCGGTGTACAGTCCCCCAAATCCCGCGACGAGGAGCCAGCCGATATAAAAAGGCGTCAGCGTCCCGGCGAACCGACCCGGATTGAGTATCGGATTGATGCCGTGGGTCACCTCGCCGACGCCGACGAACACGGCAATCGCCAGCAGGTCGCCGACAGCGAGCAGTGCCGTCCGAGTGGACAGTTCGATACGACCGTTCCCCACCGTCGAGACGCTCATACAGGCCGTTCCGGCTCCGGACACTTCGCTCTCCCGGATTCGACGACGGCGGCTGGAACCTTGGAACAGGGACCAGTACTGATTACAGTGGGCGGCCCGTTCAGTTGGACAATGGAGTTCACGCTGCTTGGCTGGCCCGAGGACGGACACCGACTCCGACTGGACCACGAGCAGTTCGCGTACGCGGGGAAGTTCGTGATGACCTCGACCGGAAAGGCCGTCGTCGGCGACGATGGGGTGGTGGCCGCGGCTGCGTTCGATGCCGACCGGACGGACCCCGACACCCTCTGTGTCCGGTACATCACCGTTCGGCAGGACCGGCAGGGGGACCGACTCGGTGCCCGTCTCCTCCGGTTCGTCCGAGAGCGGGCCACGGACCGGGGTTTCGAGCGTGTGTCCATCGGCGTCAACAACCCCTTTTCGTATCAGGCCGCCTACCGGGCCGGGTTCTGCTTCAGCGGCGCGGAGTCGGGGATGGCCGAACTCGACCTCATCTGGCCAGGCGACCGCAGTACCGAGCGGTATCAGGCCGGGCTTGACCTGTTTCGCGAGCGCGACCTCTCACCGGAAGAGGAGTCGTTCCTCACGGCAAAAGCCGACGCTGACCCGCCGTCTATTCTCGGCGACTGGGACGACCGGCCAGCCGCACGGACCGACTGAGTCGCTCGCCGTTGTCGACCTGTCTCGTCTTGGAGCGGAGTAGTACCTCGTCTCCGAGGGATTCAAGCGGCTGTCGGCCAAAGGCCTGCCAATGGGAAACGCTGATTTACGGTCGCTTGCGGCGCTGTCGGACGTGTCGTTCGGCGACCTCGGTGGGAGTGTCGTCGCCGTTGACGCCCACAACTGGCTCTATCGCTATCTGACAACGACGGTGAAGTTCACCAGTGAGTCGAAATACACCACCAGTGACGGCGAGGAGGTGGCAAACCTCATCGGCGTCGTTCAGGGCCTGCCGAAGTTCTTCGAACACGACATGACGCCGGTGTTCGTCTTCGACGGTGCGGTCACCGACCTCAAAGACGACGAGGTCGAGAAACGCCGCGAACAGCGAGCGAAGTACGAGTCCGAACTCGAAGCGGCCCGCGAGGCGGGTGACAGCACCCGTGTCGCCAAGCTCGACTCTCGAACCCAGCGACTGACCGACACTATCGTCGACACGACGCGGGACCTGCTTGCGCTACTCGACGTCCCTATCGTCGACGCCCCGGCAGAAGGCGAGGGGCAGGCGTCAGTGATGGCCCGGCGGGGAGACGTGGACTACGTCGGGACCGAAGACTACGACGCGCTCCTGTTCGGTGCGCCGATGACGCTCCGGCAGATTACGTCGAAGGGTGACCCCGAGCTGATGGACTTCGAGGCCACGCTTGCGCAGCACGACCTCACCTGGGAGCAGCTGGTCGACGCGGCGATTCTGATGGGTACAGACTTCAACGAGGGGATTTCCGGTATCGGGCCAAAGACAGCCGTCAAGGAACTCCACGAGTACGGCGACCTCTACGCGGTGCTTGAGGCCCGCGGAGAACACATCGACCACGCCGACCGTATTCGGACCCTGTTTCTCGACCCCGCAGCCACCGACGACTACGAGATCCCGGACAGCATCGAGCCGGACATCGATGCCGCTAGGGCGTTCGTCACGGAGCAGTGGGAGGTCGACGCCGACGAAGTCGCTCGCGGGTTCGAGCGCATCGACGACTCGGTCGTCCAGACCGGGCTCGACCGCTGGTCCTGAGGGCGAAGGCCTCCGGCTGTCCGACAGTACAGTAAAAGCGCGGCAGTTGCGGCTCAGACGACGGATTCGACCGTTTCGATCTCGTCGAGCGTGCGGTTCCGGATCGCCTGGCCGCTCTCCGTGTCGAAGAGGTGAATCGCGTTCTCGGGGAACCGGACTTTGACGCGCTGGCCGGCCTTGAGCTGTTTCATCCCACCGACTGTCGCGATGAACTGGTCGTCCATCGACTCATCGAACTGCAGGTGGGCCGTGTTCTCGTTTCCGCGTGGCTCGACGACGTGGACCGTCGAATCGAACACGTTCGGACTGGTGTCGCTCTGGACGAACTCGATGTCTTCGGGTCTGATGCCCAGCGTGATGTCGCTCGTCCCCTCGACGGCGGCAACCGTCTCGTCGCTGAGTTCGTACTCGAACCACTCGCCTTTGAGCGTCGACCCCTCCAGCGTCATCGGGAAGAAGTTCATCGACGGCTCGCCGATGAAGCCGGCGACAAAGAGATTGTTCGGCTCGTGGTAACACTCGAGCGGCGTCGCACACTGCTGGAGGACGCCGTCGTTGAGGATGGCGATGCGGTCGCTCATCGTCATCGCCTCCGTCTGGTCGTGGGTGACGTACACCGTCGTCACGTCGAGGTCATGCTGGAGTTCCTGCAGTTCGGTCCGCATCTCGGCTTTGAGCTTCGCGTCTAGGTTCGCCAGCGGCTCGTCCATCAGGAACACTTCGGGGTCCCGGACAATCGCGCGGCCCAGCGCCACGCGCTGTTGCTGGCCGCCCGAGAGTTCGCCGGGCTTGCGGTCGATGAGCTCGAAGATGCCCATGTCCTTACACGCCTGCTCGACGCGCTCGTTGATTTCGTCGTCGGGCATATCCGTCGACTCCTCCAGCCCGAAGGCCATGTTCTCCCGCACGGTCATATGCGGGTACAGCGCGTATGACTGGAACACCATCGCCACGTTCCGGCGGGCCGGCGGCTGATCGTTGATAATCTGGCCGTCCAGCCGGATCTCCCCGCGCGTGATGTCTTCGAGCCCGGCAATCATCCGCAGCGTCGTCGACTTGCCACAGCCGGATGGACCGACGACACAGAGGAACTCGCCGTCCTCGATGTCGACCGATACCTCGTCGACCGCGATGATTTCGCCGTCGTCGTCTTGGAACGTCTTCGTTACCTCGTCCAGTGTGAGTTGTGCCATTGTGAATGCCTCCGTGATTATTCTCCAGCGACGCCTTTCGCGAACTGTTCGCCGAACATGATGTAGACGAGCAGCGTCGGAAGTGCTGCGACGATGGCCCCTGCCATCGTGGTGTTGAACGACTGGACGACCCCGCCAGTGAGCGCCGCGAGGCGCTGGGTCGCCACCTGCGAAGCCGGTTCGTTGACGAGTACGAGCGCGAACAACAGGTCGTTGTACACCTGCGTGAACTGGTAAATGAGCGTCACCGCGAACATCGGCAGCGACAGCGGAAGGATGATGTTGCGGTAGATGCTGAACGCGCTCGCGCCGTCGAGGCGAGCGGCCTCGATCATCTCGTCGGAGATGCTCTGATAGTACGACCGGAACAGCAGCGTACAGATCGGAATCCCGTACGCCGCGTGGGTGATCGACAGCTGCAGCAGCTGTACGTACCCGTTACGGCTCGGATACTGCCAGTTACCGCCCGTGATGAAGCCAAAGACGGTGTTGACGAAGCCGTTGAGCAGCCCCGGAAGCACCTGGAACCAGAACTGTGCCAGCGGGACCAGCACAGCCTGGTATGGGATGAAGATGCCTGCGATGATGAGGACGACCACGCCGACCTGGCCGCGCCAGCTAATCGTCGTCAGTCCGTACGCGGTCATACTGCCCAGCAGCGCCGACACAATTGTCGCGGGAATCGCCATCAGCAGCGAGTTCAGCAGTCCCGGCCGAAGCGTGTTCCAGGCAGTGGCGAGCGCATCGAGTGTGAAGCCGTCACCGCCCGGCGGCGCGAACGGGAGCGTTCGGGCGAACGCGCTCTCGGTCTTGAACATCGTCATCACGGCCGTCTCCACCGGGAAGAGGTAGAAGACGATACCCGCCAGCAGGAGGGCATACAGGCCGAGACGGCTGTTCTCTGTACTGCGAAGTTCGTCGATGAAACCCCCATCTCTAATGCTCATAGTTCACCCCGTCGGTATTCGCTGTAGAGGTACGGTCCGATGACCAGCAGTGCGAGCGCAAACAGCACGATAGCGACGGCGGACCCGTACGCCCACTGCAGGCTGTCGAACGCGACCCGATACATCATCGTCGCCAGAATGTCCATGTTCGCCCCCGGCTGTGAGCCACGGAGCGCGTAGATGAAGTCGAACGCTTTCAGCGCAAACACCATCAGCACCACTGACGCAGACACGGCGGAGGCTCGGAGTTGCGGGATGATTACCCGTGCGTACAGCCGAACCGTGGACGCGCCGTCGACCCGCGCAGCCTCGTAGTGTTCGGTTGGAATCGCCCGGAGGCCGGCGAGGAAGACGACCATCGCGTAACCGCTGAACTGCCAGATGAGCGCAAAGATGACCGCCGCCAACGCGGTCGTGTTCCAGGAGAGCCACTGAATAACCTCGGCGTTGACTCCGGCCGGGCGGAGCAGTCCCACGATGGCTCCTTCGAGGTTGAACAGCCGGAGGAACTGATTGAGCACGCCGTTGCGGGCGTTGTACACCCACGCCCACATCGTCGCCGTGACGACGAACGAGAGGCTCATCGGGAGCAGGTAGATGGTCCGGAACGTATTCTCGAAGCGTATCTGCTGATCGATAAGGATGGCCACGAACAGGCCAAGCGCCAGACAGAGGACAGTGAACACGACAAGTAACACCACCGTATTCTGTGCCGCCTGCCAGAACGCCCCGTCGCTCAGCAAACGGCTGTACATGCTGAGATCGAAAGTCTCGTACTGCGCACCGCCCAGGCCGTTGTAGTCAGTTAGCGACAGGAGGAAGTTCCAGGCGATAGCGCCGTAGACAAAAAAGCCCGCAAACAGGACTGGCGGCAGCCAGAACGGGGCGGATTCGATGAGTTCCCACTCGACCGGCAGTGAGTTCCGGAGCGAGTCTCTCCGGGTCGTTTTCACCGTCGCTCCGCCGTCTGTTGCCAGTTGGTCGCCGTCCGATTCGTCTCTCGATACCGCCGACCGGAGCCGACCCCCGGTGGCGAGGAGTCTACTGAGTATCTCGCGCATGGTTTGTCAGTGGTTCGCCGACGTGAGTTCGCCGTCCATCGTCCCGACGGATGTGTCGTCAGTCACATAGGCTCGCCAGCTAGCACGCGCGGAAACCACGCGACCCGCACAGCCTGTCGCACCAACACAGGCTGGCGGCCGACATGGGTACGCCGTGTGACGGGTGTGCCATCCCGTCGTCGTGCCGAGCGGGCGAGCGGTTGCAACGCGGCGGGTACACCGGCTGC
Organism: Haloarcula rubripromontorii; assembly: GCF_001280425.1. NCBI lineage: Archaea > Methanobacteriati > Methanobacteriota > Halobacteria > Halobacteriales > Haloarculaceae > Haloarcula > Haloarcula rubripromontorii. Next base: position 57,580 of record NZ_LIUF01000001.1, read on the forward strand.
GAGCGATCACGAGGGTCACGTCCGTCGGTGTCCCATTGGCCCCAACAGCCGACGACGGCAGCAACACACTGCAGTCACCGGATATCGTAGGGCATCAGTCATGAACGTCTCTGTGGCGTCGAACTCATGGTAAGTGGAGAGAGATTCTACTTAATATTTCCGAATGATAATACACGTTTATTCAAGTCCTGAGTTCTGAACCCCACGGTCTATGCTGGCCGACTAGGGACTCGGTACAGCCCGTGAGTGATTGTCCCGGCGGTTACAGGGCTGTGCCGAGTGCTGTCCCGACTCGTACCGGTGGGTTTTACGACCGGGCGGACCACCCCCCGGACGTATGACCGACGAGTACCGGACAGAGCAGGATAGCCTCGGTGAGATGCAGGTGCCAGCCGACGCGTACTGGGGCGCACAGACGCAACGCGCCGTCGAGAACTTCCCGATCAGCGACGTAACCTTCGGGCGGCGGTTCATCCGCGCCCTCGGCGTCGTCAAGAAGGCGGCCGCGCAGGCGAACCGCGACCTCGGAACGGTTCCGGAGGACAAGGCGGACTGTATCGTCGAGGCCGCCGACGAGGTCATCGCCGGCGAGCACGACGACCAGTTCCCCGTCGACGTGTTCCAGACCGGCTCGGGCACGTCCTCGAACATGAACGCGAACGAGGTCATCTCGAACCGCGCCACGGAGCTGTACGGCGGCGACATCGGGACCCGTGAGATTCACCCGAACGACCACGTCAACTTCGGTCAGTCCAGTAACGACGTGATTCCGACGGCGATGCACGTCGCGGCCCTCGAAGCGGTCGAGAAGGACGTCATTCCCGGCCTGAAGACGCTACGCGACGAACTCGACGCCAAGGAAGACGAGTTCGAGAACGTCGTCAAGACCGGTCGAACGCACCTGCAGGATGCGACCCCGGTGACGCTCGGTCAGGAGTTCTCAGGCTACCGAACGCAGGTCGAGAAGGGCATCTCCCGCGTGCAAGACGTTCACGGTCGCCTCTCCGAACTCGCGCTCGGTGGGACCGCGGTCGGGACTGGCCTGAACACGCATCCCGAGTTCCCGGCGAAGGCAGCCGAGTACATCAGCGAAGAGACGGACCTGAGTTTCCGCGAGGCCGACAACCACTTCGAGGCCCAGGCCGCTCACGACGCGATGTCCGAGGCCCACGGCGCGCTCCGGACCGTCGCCGGCTCGCTGAACAAGATCGCCAACGACCTGCGGCTGCTCGCCTCCGGCCCGCGCAACGGCCTCGGCGAGATCGACCAGCCGGAGAATCAGCCCGGCTCCTCGATCATGCCCGGGAAAATCAACCCCGTCGTCGCCGAGGCGGTCAATCAGGTCCACAAACAGGTCGTCGGCAACGACGCCGCCGTCTCGGCCGGCGCGGCCGAGGGCCAGATAGACCTGAACCTCTACAAGCCCGTGCTGGCCTCGAACTTCCTGCAGTCGGCACAGCTCATCGCCAACAGCAGCGCGGTGTTCGGCGAGAAGTTCGTCGCCAAACTCGAAGCTGACGCCGACCACTGCGCCGAACGCGTCGAGCAGAGCATGGCGCTGGCGACGGCGCTCAACCCAGCCATCGGCTACGACAAGGCCAGCAAGGTCGCGAAGAAAGCACTCGCCGAGGAGAAGACCATCCGCGAGGTGGTCCTCGAAGAGGGCTATCTCGATGAGGACGAAGTCGACGATGTACTTGACCCCGAGAAGATGACGAAGCGTGGCATCCTCGGCGACGAGTAGGACGGCTGAGCGAAGCGAACCATCCGGATAAGCGAGCGGGAAGCGGTAGCGACTCGCGAGGGCGCGAACGGAGTGAGCAGCCCTCGGAAATGCGGGCGGCGCGAACGTCACGTAGCCCGGCGGTCGCGCCACCAAACTCGGCATGTCCCTCTGCTGGGACGGCGACGCACTCGGACCAGACGGCCCCGATAGTGGCTACGGCCGTCTCCGCTCTCAGATCAGTGACTCGTCGTCGAGGACGTAGCGGCTCTCGGGGTAGCGCTCGCCGCCGATTTCGGTTTCGCTTTCGTCGACGAACTCGAACCCGAAGCCCTCGTAGAACTCGGCTCCCGGCTCGTTCGCCGTGAGCATCATCGCGTTGATCCGCTCGATGTCGTACTCGAATAGCTCCTCGCAGGTCCGTTCTAGCAGCGAGCGGCCGATTCCCTCGCGCCTGTAGTCGGGATGGACGTACAGCCGGAGAATATACCCCTCACGGTCGGTTTCATGCCACGTCGCGTGTGCGAATCCGACGACACGCTCTCCCCGCTCTGCGACCAGCAGGATGGTTTGCGATTCGGCCAGTTCCGATTCGATCTGTTCGGTCGAATACCAGTCTCGAACGCCGTCCTCGGCCGTCTCGCGGGTGAGGATATCCGGGTAATCCGTCTCCCAGGCCGCCGTCGCGACCTGACTGATGGCCGGTACATCGTCCGGAGTTGCCAGCCTCATTGTCACATGAAAACGTATGTCATAATCTGTGAAATGTTTTCCCGCGTCAAGTGGAGCGAAATAGCAGGTCTTCCCTCACCGACTGGGTATGGTCGGCGAAACCGAGTACCAGACACGCAGAATTCATAATATTTTTTGATTAGGAATCCCGAGCTGTGGTACAGATGCGTTACTCCGAAACGTTGCAGCTGTTCGACCAGGCCTGTGAGTTCCCCGCTGACCACGCCACTGTCGTTCAGCAACTCGGTGACGTCGAGCTGGTCGCCCAGAACGGCGACTCGGTCGAAATGGGTGAGGTATTGGCCCGGACCAGCGAGGCCACGTACCAGTCCCCAGAGGGGCTGTACAACTCTCTGGTCGGGAATCTGGACGACGACTTCATCGGCCGGAAGTACTACGACGACCGGGCCGGGAGCACGTCCGGAACCGACGAAGTTCGAACCGAGACAGACCGTCTGTAGCCGCCGGGCTGCGGTGCCGCGTGCTGTCCGCACTCAGTTCGCTGGCGTCGATTCGTTGAGCCACGTCGGCCGCTGCACTGTCGTCTCGCCGATATCCTCGTACCAGAAGCTGTATTCGACGATGCGGTCTTCAGTCCGGTACCAGACGCTGAATCGGCGGACGAGGCCAGCAGGCTCGACCAGCAGTTCGACACGAAACTCCCTCAACTGTTCGGTCGCCGGAATCTCGCCGCCGGACCCGCGAATCCGGTAGGCTCGGCTGCCGTCCCGCGTGACGACGGTCGTGGTGCTCTGGTTGACCACCGCGTAACGATTCAGGTAGAATGCCGTCCGGTAGGCGTACTTGTCGCGGCTGAACTGGACCTCGCCGCGCTGGCGTTCGACAGTCCCGTTGTCACGGCGTTCGTACCAGTTGGTGCCGTCGGCGTAGGTCGACTGTTCGTACCGCTCGACGGTCGCATTCGAGTCGGTCGTTATTCTGACCAGTTCGTCGCGGTACCGCGTCGGCGATTCGACGGTAACGGTTTCGGCGCGCCGGACGGAACTACTGTCGTTCCCGATCCTGAATTCGCTGTAGCGTTCGTTCAGCGTGTATGTAGTGCCGTTGACCGCCTGCCGATGAGCCGCCGCCAAGAGGGCAATGTTTTCGAGCCGGTCGGTGGTCACGCCGGGCGGCGGGTCCAGCCTCGTTACCGTGTCCGACTCCGCTGCTGTCGGGACCGGGGCCGGCGTGACAGTGGGCCGGTCGGTGTTGTCAGTATCGGCGAAGGCGTTACAGCCGGCTGTCAGCAGAAGGACGGTCACCGCAGCTGTCGACAGCCAGCGCATACTGACAGTGAGGGAGACACGGGCAAAAGCGCGGCGCCGAGCGCGGGAAGGGTGCGTTTTTTGGCCCCCGGTCCCGGACACCTCGACAATGACTGAGTACGACTACGAGGAGCTGGGGCTCGTCGCCGGCTTAGAGATCCACCAGCAACTCGATACTGCGACGAAACTGTTCTGTGACTGTCCGACGACGGTCCGTGAACCGGAGGAGAGCGACCGCTCGTTTACCCGCTATCTGCACCCGACCAAGAGCGAACTCGGGGAGATAGACGAGGCGGCGCTAGAAGAGAGCATGGTCGACCGAGAGTTCGAGTACCTCTCGTACGACACCACCTGCCTCGTCGAGGAGGACGACGAACCGCCCCACCGCGTCGACCGCGAGGCGATGGAGACGACGCTGGAAATCGCCCAGCTACTTGACATGGCCGTCGTCGACCAGGTGAACGTCATGCGGAAAATCGTCGTCGACGGCTCGAACACGACTGGATTCCAGCGCTCGATGCTGGTCGCCAACGACGGGGCCATCGAGACGAGCGACGGCCCGGTCGGCATCGAGGACATGCTGCTGGAGGAGGAGTCCTGCCAGCGCGTCGAGGAGACCGACGACGGCGTCCGCTTTTCGCTGGACCGCCTCGGCATTCCGCTGGTCGAAATCGGCACGAAGCCGGACATCAGTTCACCCGAGCAGGCCCGCGAGGCCGCCGAGCGCATCGGGATGCTGCTTCGTTCGACGGGGAAAGTAAAGCGCGGCCTCGGGACCATCCGCCAGGACGTGAACGTCTCCATCGCCGAGGGCGCACGCATCGAACTGAAGGGCGTCCAGAGCCTCGACGACATCGACGACCTGGTCCGCAACGAGGTCCGCCGGCAGGTCGAACTGCTGGACATCGCCGACGAACTCGCCGAGCGCGAGGCCTCGGTCGGCGAGCCACAGGACGTGACCGACGTGTTCGCGGACACGGACTCGGGAGTCATCGAGGGCGCGCTCTCGTCGGGCGGCGACGTTCAGGCGGTTCTGCTGGAAGGCTTCGACGGCCTCGTCGGCCGCGAGATTCAGCCCGACCGCCGGCTCGGCACGGAACTGTCCGACCACGCCAAGCGCCACGGCGCGGGCGGCATCTTCCACACCGACGAACTGCCGGCCTACGGCGTCACCGAGGCGGAAGTCGAGGCGCTGCGGGACGCTGTGGGGGCCGGCCCCGAGGACGCCGTCGCCATCGTCGCCGACGACCCGGAGACGGCCGAACTCGCCATCGACGCCGTTGCCGAGCGGGCCGAGACGGCGCTTGAGGGCGTCCCGGAGGAGACCCGGGACGCTAACGAGGACGCCACGTCGCGGTACCTCCGCCCGCTCCCCGGCGCGGCGCGGATGTACCCCGAGACGGACGTGCCGCCGGTCGAACCGGACGTGACCGAAGTCGAGACGCCGGAACTGCTCACCGAGAAAGTCGACCGGTACGAGAGCGAGTTCGGCCTCGGCTCCGGCCTCGCCGAGCAGGTCGCCTACGGCCAGCGGTGGCCGCTGTTCGAGGCGCTGGTCGAGGGCGAGGGCGTCGACCCGACGCTGGCCGCTGGCACGCTAGAGTCGACGCTGACGGAACTCCGGCGCGACGATGTCCCCGTCGAGAACCTCACCGACGAGCACCTCCGCGGGGCGATACTGCTGGTCGACGGCGGCGACGTGCCCCGGGAGGGCATCGAGGACCTGCTGACGGCGCTCGCCGAGGACCCGTCGCTCTCGGCCGAGGCCGCCGTCGAACAGGAGGACCTCGGCGGCGTCGACGAGTCGGAGGTCAGGGACGCCGTCGTCGAGGTCGTCGAGCGCCACGAGGACCAGGTCGCCGAGGAAGGGATGGGCGCGTTCTCGGCGCTGATGGGCGAGTGCATGGGCGCGCTCCGTGGCAAGGCCGACGGCGATACGGTCAGTGACGTGTTGCGCTCGGAGATCCAGAAGCGGGCTTAATTGCTTCGCTCGGGCTGCAAGGAGTCGATATCGACGGCGTTCGAGGTCAGTCCGTTACCGCTCGCCGACAGATCGTGCTCGAGCGTCGATTCGAGCAGCGGGACGAGGGCCGGCGCGTTCGGCCCGATGTCGACCATATCTTCCGACTGGTTGTACTGGACGACACCGGCATCGACCAGCCGCGGAAGGTGGTTGTGATAGAGGGCCGTGTAAATCGTGAGCCGCTCGTCGCGGTGCTGTTCAGCCGGTGTCCCGTGTTCGAACTCGGTCACCGTGTCCGCGAGCACAGCCAGTGAAACCGGTGTCGTGTACTGTGAAAGCCCGTACAGGAGGTACCGCCGATAGTGCGACGACAGGAGCGACAGTCGGTCGTCCAGCGGAAGCGAGTCGGGGATCTCGGTTTGTTTCGTATTCATGTTGTATGGGGACAGATATCGTGTCAGATTCGGGGCGGTTCGAGTGCTATTGGACCACGGTACGCTCGTGCTCACGTTCCTCGGCAACGTCTGCGGTATCCCCGAGGGCGTTGACTCGGTCGACGACGCGGTGGACTGTTCCATCCCGCGTACAGGGCGCGACGTGCTGGAGGTCCCCGTCAACATACTCAGCGAGGGCAAGCGTCGGCAGCGTGATGACGGTGACCGACTCGTCGGAAACCATGTTCGTCACCGGGTGCTGCCAGTCGAAGGCGTCAAGCGAGGCATCGGAATCGCGTTCCCACTGTTCGAACATCGAAAGGCGCTCCAGCAGGTGTCGGCCCTCCGCAGTCCGCTGTGCGAGTCGCGGTTCGATCCGGCGTCCCCAGATCAGTATCGACAGGTCCTCGATACGGCCAGCGTCTTCGAGAGCCTGTAACCGGTCGAGCACGTAGTGCTGATGTTGTCTTGCGTCTCCCGGACACAGGGACCGGACGAACAGTTCGACCCGAACAGGATTGGCAGTGGAATCCATAGTGAGGTGGTGCGTATCCTGTGGGTCGCTACAGCGGTAACTGTCCTAAGTACTCTCTCTAGGTCCCTAGAATAAATCGGAGCAAACCGGAACCATGGCTGATATATCCGGGCCAGTCGATGATTAGTTAGTATGTGGATATGTGGTCCTTTCTCTGTCAGGTCGTCATTCGGTTACGGCTCCTTCATAGCCCAATAGACCGCTATTCGAGATGGTATTCATCACGTGCATGTGTTCAGAAGAAATATTAACAATCTAACTAGACACCGGGCGTTAAGTAGCTCGCCGCCACACTTGACGCATGGTTCCAAGTGTCGTGGATGGCCACGATATCCCTGCCCTGTATGGGCCAGCCATCGATACACTGCCGCTCATGTTTGCGATTGTAGATGCATCCGGGGTGATTCTCTCGACGAACGAGACGTGGCACGAGTTCGGCCAGGCAAACGGAACAGGGCTGACGCCGGGTACACTCGGCAAGAACTATCTCGATGCTGCTGACACGGCTGACGACACGACCGGGCAACAGGCGGCCGACGGAATCAGGGCCGTCCTTGCTGGCGAGCAAGCCTCCTTCGAACTTGAATACCCGTGTCACACTGAGTCGGCGAAACGGTGGTTCCGGTTGTACGTCGCCCCGTTTACCATCGACGGGGCGACGTTTGCGTCCATCGCACATATCGACATCACAGCCCGGAAACAGCGGGAGTTGGCCCTCGAATCGGCCTACGAGATCTGTACCGACGCGGACAGGACGTTCACTGAACAGCTCGACGCGCTGTTAGAACTCGGCTGTGAGACGCTCGGTTCGCCGTTCGGGACTCTCTCCCGCGTCCACGGTGACGAGTACGTGTTCGAGGCAGTCACTGCACCGCCGTCTGCTGACCTTGAGGGGGGCAGAACAACCAGTATCGAAACTCTCCCGAACTGCAGACACGTTGTCGAACACCGTGAACCGCTCGCGGTCAGCGATGTTGCAGCGGACGCCCCGGAACTCGCTGACTCGGAGTGGGGCATTGCGAACTACATCGGCGCGCCCGTGGTCGTGGACGGGGCCGTGTACGGGACGTTCTGCTTCTACGGACTGGAACCGCGCGCGGCGGCGTACACGCAGTGGGACCTGACGTTCGTCCGGTTGCTCTCCGACTGGGCGGGCTACGAACTCGAACGAGAGCGCCGCACGGAGCAGCGCGATGCATTGAACACTGCCCTGCCGGACCCCAGTTTCATTATCGACGCGGAAGGGCGATTTCTCGACTGTCTGACCGACCCCGAGACGATGCTGAAGGTAGACGAGACGGACACACTTGTTGGCCAGACGCTGCACGAGTTTCTCCCCCGCGACACCGCTGACTCGCTACTGGGGACTGTTCGTGCAGCCCTGCGGAGCGGATCGTTTCAGTCCGTGGAGTACAGACTGCAGACTCCCGGTTGCCAGCGATGGTTCGAAGCGCGGGTCGCACCGCTGAAAAGTCGCGCGTACGACCTCGATACTGTCATCGTCGTCGCTCGGGACATCACCGCTCACAAAGACCGCGAGGCCGAACTCGAACGCCAGCGGGACGAGCTCAGACAGGCACAGCGGCTCAACGTGCTTGGTCGAGAAATTGCGAAGGCGCTACAGGACACACAGACGCGCGAGGAGATCGAATCGGCAGTGTGTGCGCACCTCACTGAATCGGACCTGTACCGGGCCGTGTGGGCCGGAAGCCGCGGGAGTGCAACCCAGATAACACTGGGTGCCGCCGCTGGGATTGCCACGGCGTCGCCGGAGCAGATTTCGCCGGGTGAGCACGGTCTTGCCATAGACGCCATCGAGACCGGGGAGGTACAGGTCGTTGCGGACATCGCCGACGTGTCGACTCAGTCGAACACCGAGATGGACCGCCCGCTAATCGCAGCCCATTGCTCCGTCGCGGCAGTTCCCCTGACAACTGGCCAGACCACGTACGGCGTCCTGATGGTGTACGCATCGACCAACACCACGATTGGCTGTCGTGAGTCGGACATCCTTGCCGATCTGGGGCGGCTTATCGCACTGTCTATCCAGCGCGTCCACAGTCAGCAATCACTGCAGGCGGCGACGACCGTTGAGCTAGAGTTCCTGACGCCAGATTCCGACGACATCTTCGCCACCCTCTCCGCGAAGCTTGACTGTTCGTTCACACTCGAACGGCGCGTCCCGACCAGTTCCGGTAGCAGCCTCCACTACGTTCGCGTCAGCGGCGTAGACACTGCCCAAGTGTGTCAGGCGCTTGCTGGGATGCCGTCGGTCGAATCCTGTGCTGTCGTCGAGACTGCGGCGGAGAACCGAGCGCCCCTGCTCGAAGTCACGCTCAACGAGATATCCGCATCGCCGCTTGACACGCTCATAGATTACGGCGGGGCCGTGCGGCGAGCCGTGGCGGCTGACGGCGACCTGCGGTTCACAGCGGAGATGGCACCGGATATCAACGTCCGCGCTGTCGTTGAAGCGGTCCAAGAGGTAACGCCCGGGACGGAACTGCGGAGCAAGCAGTACGTCGACCAGCCGGTCTCGACGGTGACGGATTTCCGGACACGGATACGCGACCGGCTGACGCCGAAACAGGCTGCCGCGCTCAAGACTGCCTACGCACGCGGCTACTACGACTGGCCGCGAGGGAGCGCCGCGGAGGAACTGGCCGAGACACTCGATATCTCCGCGCCGACCCTGCACTACCGGTTGCGGAAGGCCCACGACGCCGTCATCGGGGCGCTGTTTGACTACGGAACCGGACCCGAGACACTCGACTAAACGCTAGTCGTCTTCGGCACGCTCGATTCGCTGCCGGGCCTGCCGGAACAGGCCGCGGAGCGTCTTCGTCTCCCGACCGGTCGGTTGCGCACGCCCGAGTACCCGACGGAACAGCCGCCGGGCCTTGTGCTGTTTCTCTTTGGGGTGGCCGATGGCCCGCAGGAACCGGTCAAACTCCTCGTGTAGTCCCTCGACAGCCGGCGTCTCGGCGAGAGTATGCAATTCATCGGGATGCTGGGTCGCGTCGACGGTCAGTTCGCGGAGTTCGTAGAGCACGATAGTGGCCGCCTGTCCGAGATTCAACACCGGATACGACGCGCTGGCCGGGATAGAGCAGATAACATCCAGCTGTGCGAGTTCGTCGTTGGAGAGTCCGACCCGCTCGCGACCGAAGACGACGCAGATGTCACCCTCGACATCCCGGAGCGAGTCAGCCAGGTCGGCCGGCGTCGTCGCCGGATACCGGACGTGGTTGGCCGGGTCCTCGTTCGTCGTCGCCGTGCAGGCGACAGTGTGGTAGTTCTCGACGATGTCGTCAAACGTCACCGTCCGGGCGTTCGGCAGGATGTCGTCACGAGCTTGCCCGGCAAAGCCGTACGCCTCGCCGTCCGGGTCCAACTCCGGCGGATCAACGAGCAGCAGCTCCGAGAGGCCGAAGTTCTTCATCGAGCGGGCGATGGTGCCGACGTTGCCCGGCGTCTCCGCATCGACGACAGCGACAGATATCATACGTCCAGATCGCTGAGGTCCATGTCGATTGTATCGAGGTCCGCTTCGTCCATTTGCTCGACCTCCGCTTCGAGCCCCGGAATCGCTTCGTCCCTGTCGGGGGCCTCCGGTAGCGCTGTCGGCTCCTCATCGACGTGTTCGAGGCCGACGTACCCCTCCGGGGCGCGATTCCCGTCGAGGAACCACTCGTGGAAGGCCGAGGCCAGGTCAGTATCGCCAGCGTAGGCCTCACCGCCTTCCTCACGGAACCAGTAGATGAAGTCTGTCTCGTGATCCGAGCAGACAACAACCTCGCCCATCGGCTCGCCGTAAATCGCGTCGGCGACGTTGCACTGCTCGATGTCTTCGTCGCCGTGAATCAGCCAGCAGGCGTCACAGGGGTCGACAACCCGTTCTGCGAGCACCAGCAACCGTTGGCGGGTCTCCGGTTCCATCGTCTTGAGCGGCCGGACCCGTCCGTCCGACCCGAGCACGTCCTCGTCGAAACGCCAGCCCCGAAGCCCGATATTGACTTTGCTCATATCTCAAGATGGGAGAGTCCCGGACTAAAAGAGCGCGATGTGCCGGACGAACAGTGCCGGTCCGTCCGCGCTTCATCGTTGTCCGGGGGTGTGAGACGGGTGCCCTAACCGGTTACACGCTGTGGTGACTCGAAACGTAGACAGTTCTAGGTAAATTTAACATAATTATTCTACCTAGCATTCGCAATCGGCGTCCAAATCAGGCAAAAGTATCAAGCCCGCCCAAACATTTATACGTGATTGGCTTTTCTCCGTAAAAGAACACATGGAACGGCCGACGCGCCAGCGGGATTCTGAACAGGAGGAACGCGAGGAGGAGTCCGAGAGCACGGGCCAGCAGACCTGCCCAGAGTGTGAGTCGGAGTCCATATCTAGCGACGGCGGTGGAGAGCTCGTCTGCGAGGACTGTGGCCTGGTCATCGAAGACGAGAACATCGACCGCGGGCCGGAGTGGCGGGCGTTCAATCACTCCGAACGCCAGTCCAAGTCACGCGTCGGAGCCCCCACGACCCAGACGATGCACGACAAGGGGCTGACAACACAGATCGACTGGAAGGACAAGGACGCCTACGGTCGGTCGCTATCCTCGGAGAAGCGGAGCCAGATGCACCGGCTGCGAAAGTGGCAGGAGCGCATCCGAACCAAAGACGCCGGCGAACGGAACCTGCAGTTCGCACTGTCGGAGATCGACCGCATGGCCAGCGCGCTGGGCGTGCCCCGCTCAGTTCGTGAGGTCGCCTCGGTTATCTACCGGCGTGCGCTCAACGAGGACCTCATCCGCGGGCGCTCCATCGAGGGCGTCGCCACCGCCTGCCTGTACGCGGCCTGCCGTCAGGAAGGCATCCCACGCAGCTTGGAGGAGGTATCGGACGTTTCCCGGGTCGAGCAGAAGGAGATCGGGCGGACGTATCGGTACGTCGCCCAGGAACTCGAACTGAAGATGGAGCCGGTCGACCCCAAGCAGTACGTCCCGCGGTTTGCGTCCGAGCTGGAACTCTCAGAGGAGGTCCAGTCAAAGGCCAACGAAATCATCGACACGACTGCCGAGCAGGGCCTGCTCTCCGGAAAATCACCCACCGGCTACGCTGCCGCGGCTATCTACGCCGCCTCGCTGCTCTGTAACGAGAAGAAGACCCAGCGCGAGGTCGCCGACGTGGCCCAGGTGACAGAGGTCACCATCCGGAACCGCTATCAGGAGCAGATTGAAGCGATGGGCATCCACTGACTGGCCGCGCTCTGTTCATCGGTGGTCTCGCTGTCCGCTGTTCACGTACGGTCCTGCCAGCTGTGGCACGGTGCAGGCAGTCGGTACAGGACTGGTAGCAAGGAACGTGTAGAGCTATCTGTCTGGGCAGCGAACTGTCGGTATGCCTGTTTCCCCCTCACAGAAGCGGATCGCACTCCTCGTCATCGGACTGGTGATCCTCTTTGCACCCGCGCTGTTTGTCCTCGCGACGCTTGAGTTTCTCATCCTGTCCGGCAACCTCGCGCTCAGCGATATTTCGCTCCTCGAATTCGTCGAGTTGTATCTTATCGACCTCGTGCTGTTCGTCCTGCTCGGGTACGGCGTCTACCGGCTGACGTTCTGGCTGATCCAAGACCAGCTTCCAGACGCACTTGCTACTGTCGACGAGACCGAGGCAGCCGGCACGACTGACGACACAGAGACAACCGGAACCGTCGGTGAGGAGCAATCCTGACTGGCTCCCTCCCTGAGACGCTACAACGACGTGCAGTGACTCTCTCGCAGAATTAGGACCGCTCGCATTTTCGAGGGCCGCTCACTCCGTTCGCGTCCCTCGCTAGTCTCCCGCAACCGCCGTCGGCTCCTCGGCAGTCTCACCGGCTGAGCCGAGGTCAATCATCGCCAGCAAGGCAATGACGCCGAAGCCGACTTTGGTCACCACGTCGAGGTAAACAATCACGAGTGTCGCTGTCTCGACGTCCATTAGTCCCAGTCCCGCCGCACCGAGCAGCCACACGGCTGGGTACACCAGCCAGAGAACGACGACAAAGTTCCGGAGCGTGCGGTACAGGCTGATCTCTACGTCGGACAGGGTCGACTTCGCAGCCACCGCGATGTTCCGGTAGAGCAGAAAGATGACGCCGCCGAACAGCGCCGCACCGACTGCAAACAGCAGGTAACTCACTGGCGACGCAGTGATGGCACCGGCAAAGCCGAAGACGATAGTTAACGCCTGCAACACGACAAGCTTCACCGTGTCCCGCCGGCCCGCGCCAGCGAGCAGTGCCAGGAACCAGACGTTGAGCGGCGTCGTCAACAGCCAGTCAGCGTAACGGATGACGTACACTGTGTGGCCGCCGCTCTGTATCGACCCGAAGCCAAGCGCCATCAGCGCGTAGGCGACGATGGCGATACCCGGGATTGCGATCAACAGCAGGTACCGCTTCCGTGTCTCTTCTGGGACGAGCGTGTAGCCGTACGCCAGCACCGCCGTCCCGAGCAGTTCACCCAGTAGTCCCAGCGTGAACCAGGTCGTTATCGTTGCCATTGTTAGTCGTCCCCCACCGCGGCCGTGCTGTCGGAGCCCGTCCCGGCGGAGCTTTCGACGGTAAAGCGGTCCAGTAGCGATTCGAGGTCGTCAGCCCGCTGTCGGAGCTCCGTCGCGGAGTCCGACACTTCGTCGATGGACGCGGACTGGTCCTGTGCCGCGCCGGCCACGGTGTCGGCCTCCGTCGCCGTCTGCTGGCTGATGGTCGTCAGGTCGTCGATGGTCCCCATCACGTCCTGTGCGGTCCGGGCCTGCTCCTCGGTCGCCCGGTCGATTTCCTGAATACCGGTGTCGACCTCCTCCGTGTACTCGACGATGGTCTCCAGCGCGTCGACGGTCTCCTCGACCGTCGAGACGCCTTCGGTGATCCGTGCACTGGTCGACTCCATCGTCTCGACGGTGTCGCCGGCCTGTTCCTGAATGCCTTCGATGCGCTGTTCGATATCGGCGGCGGCCTCCTTGGTCTCCTCCGCGAGACCCTTGATTTCGTCGGCGACGACGGCGAAGCCCTCGCCGTCGCCGTCCGCGTGCGCGGCCTCGATGGAAGCGTTCAGAGCGAGCATGTTCGTCTGCTCAACGATGCTCGTGATGACGCCGACGATTTCACCGATCTCGTCGAGTTCCTCGTCGAGCGCGTTGATCTCCGCGACGGTCTCGCCGGTCTCGTCCTCGATTGCGCTCATCTCCGCGATGGCCTCCTGTGCGGCCTCGCGGCCGTCCTCGCCGACCTCGGCGGCCGACTGGGACGTGTCGGCGACCTGCTGGGCGGAGGAGGCGACTTGCTGTGCGGTCGCCGAGAGATTCTGCATCTCGGCAGCCGCCGATTCGAGGCCTTCGTTTTGCTCGGTCGTGCCCTCGAAAATCTCGTTTATCGACTTCGACACCTGCTTGCTGGCCTGATCGACTCGTTCCGCGTTCGAGTTAACACGGTCGCTAGACTGGATGACGTTGGCCGCGAACGCCTTCATGTCCGCAATGGTGTCTTCGAGTGCGTCCAGCGTCGTGTTGATGTCCTCGCCGACCTCCGCCATCGCGTCGTTCATACTGTCCGTCTCCACCCGCGCGGTGAGGTCGCCGGCGGCGGCGGCCTCCAGCGCGTCGCTGTACTGCTGGGCCTTGAGTTCGAGGTGGCCGGTCAGCGCCTCCATCTCGTTGCGTTCGGATTCGACATCCTCGCGGGCCGCCTGTGCCTGCTCTTTGGCCTCCTCGGCTTCCTGCCGGGCAGTTTCGGCCTCGGAAATCTGCGTTCGGAGGTTCGTCCGCATGTTGTCGAAGGCCGCATAGAGCGTTCCAAACTCGTCTTCGCGGGACGTATCGAGGTCAACGTCAAGCTCACCATCGGCCATCGATTCGGCCTTCACCGAAAGCCGCCGTAGCGACGCAATCGTGTTGCCACCGATCGTGACCCCGATGAGTCCGAGGTTGACGACGGCGAGCAGGATGAGCGCGATGAGGTCGGAGTTGATCTGGTCGCTCAGCGCGTAGGCGACCTCCGGGTCGGAGTGAACCATGACGACCCAGTCTTTCGACTCAAGGGCGCTCAGCCCCATCAGCATGCTGTCAGTCTCGTGGAACGCGCTCTCGCCGGGTTCGAGCGTGCCCAGTGGGTCCGACTCCATCCGCGAAATCGGTGCCGTCGACCCTATCATCGAGACGTTGGGGTGGGAAACGAACTCGCCCTCAGTGTTGACGACCGTGGTAAATGACCCATCGCGCTGGTTCGATATCTGATCGGCCTTCTCTCGGAGGTCGATCATGTACACGAGCGCTCTGTCTTCGTCTCCGGGGACCGGCGAAACGACGGCAACTATCGGGTGGTCAACGACCGAGACAGAGAACGGCTCTGTCACATGCGTGTCGTCGGCGTCGTCGAACTGTGGCGGGTCCGTTGCGAACGGGGCCCCCTGCTCGGCAGCGTTGACCCCGACGAAGTCCTGATTCGAACTGGCGCGAATCTCGTTTGTCTCGGTGTCGAAGTAGTGCACTGCAACGACACCGGGTGGCAGTTCCTCGTTGGACCGTAGCTCCGCCAGTCGTTGCTGTTTCTCCGCTGCTGTTCCGTCAGTAAACACGGGAAGTCGCGACACCGACCGGACGTTCCGGCGCGATGTTGTCACCCATTCATCCAATTGTTCGGCTTGCGTCTCTGACAGCGCCGTAATGTCGTCTGCCACATCTTCCTCAAGGGTGGCGGACGCCTGCACGCTTGTCAGGACCCCAACAGCGATAATGACAATTATCGCAAATGAAAGTGCCAGCCCGAGTCTGGCAGCGTAACTGCCAGCAATAAAACTCGGGAGTGGCGAATCCCTATCTGGTTCCATCATCCATTTCTATGCAAACATCCTAATAAAGGGTTGGTGCGCAATTTTCACCGTTGATAAACGACATGGCCAACAGCGGAAATCCCTCGCCTCGCAACGGCTAACAGTGTAAGATCTGGCGCTCGGATGACGTACACTACAGTTGCCGGGCTGAGCACTGACCCGCTGCTGTCAGCGATGCCGCTTCGTGGACGGCGATATGCAGAGACCCGCATTCGAGTCCGCCCGGCCTGTGGGGAAAGGTTTTCCCGATACCACCAGAGGCATACGCCAATGCGTGCTGTACGATTCCACGAATACGGCGGGACAGACGTACTTCGTGTCGACGACATCGAACGACCTACACCGGGCCCGGAGGAGGTCCTGCTCGAAGTAGAGGCAGCGGCGGTTAATCCGGTCGATACGTACTTCCGGACCGGCGACTACGAGCCGGGCGAACTGCCCTGGATACCGGGGTCGGACTGTGCTGGGACCGTCGCCGCGACTGGCGAGCGCGTGGCTTCTGTCACCGAAGGCGACCGAGCGTTCGCGACCGGACTGGGCAACTGGCTCCAGGGGACCTGCGCAGAGTACGTCACTGTTCCCGAATCACATCTGGCGCAGCTCCCTGAAGCGGTGTCCGCGGAGGCAGGCGCGGCCGTCGCGCTCGTCGGTGTCACCGCCTGGCAGACGCTCGTCACGGCGTGCTCGCTGGAGCCGGCCGAGCGAGCGCTGATTCACGGCGGGAGCGGCGGCGTCGGCCATATCGCGGTCCAGTTGGCTGCGGCGAACGGGGCGCAAGTCACGACGACAGCATCACCGAACTACCACGACCAACTGGTCGACCTCGGCGCGGACGACGTGTTCGACTACAGCCGAGGAGACCTCGCCGACGCGGTAGTCAAGGCCGGCGCACCGGACGTGATTCTCGACCACCGGCTCGACGACTATCTCGCGTTCGACGCCGAGGTGGCCGCGCAGGGCGCGCGGATCGCCGCTATCGGGAACACCGACCCCGCGGCGACGTTCGAGAACGTCCCGCGCTGTCGGGCGAAAGCCCTCAGTGTCCACCACGTCTCGATGTTCAACACGCCCGAGTTCAGCGCGGTGCTTGCCCGGCTCGCGACGCTCATGGCCGAGGACGAACTGGCGCCGGTCGTCGCCCGCCGCTACGACCTCGAAGACGTCCCGACCGCTCACGACGACGTGCTGAACGACAGCTTCCTCGGCAAGCTCGTCGTCACGCCGTAGCCGAGCGCCAACAGGGGGTAGCGGACGGACCTTTATTTTCCTGCTACTCGTTGTCACAGGTATGTCAGCAGAGTTTAATTTCGACGGCGAGGTAGCACTGATCACGGGCATTGGTGGGGCACTGGGGAGCGCGGTCGCGGACGCCTTCCTCAAAGCCGATGCGACCGTCTGTGGCAGCGACATCATCGAACCGAACACTGAGGATTTCCTGTTGTCTGAGCCCGAGCGAGTCGACTTCTACCAGGGAGATTTCAGCGACGAGGACGATGTGGCCGAAGTCATCGACACCGTGATTGCGGACCACGGACGGCTTGACTACCTGTTGAACATCGCCGGCACCTGGCGCGGGGGCACACCAATCGACGAGACGGACGTGGACACGTTCGATTTCCTGTTCGACGTGAACCTCAAAACGATGTTCCTGGCGTCGAAACACGCGATTCCGCACCTGCGGGACACGGAGGGCGCGATTGTCTCCGTGTCTGCGCGAACGTCACTGGAGGGTGGTGAGGGCGACGGCATCTACCGGGCGACGAAGGCCGGCGTCCGACTCCTGACCGAGACAATCGCGGAGGAGAACCTCGGATCCGTCCGGGCTAACGCTGTCATGCCGAGCGTCATCGATACCCCGATGAACCGCGAGATGATGCCCGACGCCGACACCGAGTCGTGGGTCGACCCGAGAGACATCGCAGCGGTGATACTGTTTCTCTGTTCGGAGGCCGCAACCGTGACGAGCGGCGCAGCGGTTCCGGTGTACGGCGAGGTCTGACCCGCAACCGGTTCGGGCCAGCCCTGCATATCGCACAGTCACACACCCGAAAACAGTCAAAAATTCAATAACACGGCTCGCTCAGGTGCTGCCACTCAGTTTCTGGAAGCGTGTTTCAATCCAGACACTATCGGCCCGTATCGTCAACTGGAATCACGGTGGTTTTTATACCCCAACATAATATGCCGCATCACAATGAGTGACAGAGAAACGTGGGCCTCACGGCTCGGGTTCCTTCTCGCAGCGATCGGTAGCGCAGTCGGTCTCGGAAACATCTGGCAGTTCCCGTTCAAGACCGCGACAAACGGTGGCGCAGTGTTCCTCGTCTTCTACCTCGTCGCCGTGTTGCTCATCGGCTTCCCGGCAATGTTAGCAGAGTTCATCATCGGACGGCGAACGAACCGTAATGCCGTCGACGCGTTCGCTGAACTCGGATTCAAGCAGTGGCGGGTCGTCGGTGGCCTCGGCGTCTTTACGGGGTTCTGGATTCTCTCGTATTACAACGTCGTCGGTGGATGGGTCATGCGGTATATCCTCGGTAGCGCAACGGGCGCATACTTCGGAAACTCCGCGGAGTACTTCGGAGCCATCTCCAGTGGCCCGGAAGCCGTCGTCGGACAAGCGCTGTTCCTGCTCATCTGTGTCGGCATCGTCGCAGTGGGTGTCGAGGACGGTATCGAGAAGGCGACGAAGGTGATGGTCCCCAGCATCGTTCTCCTCATGCTTGGGATGGCGGCCTGGGTCACCACGCTCGAGGGAGCGGGGGCTGGCTACAGCTACTTCCTCTCCCCGGACTTCTCCACGCTGGCGGCGAACGCTGGCGACCTGATTCCGTTCGCAGTGGGCCAGGCGTTTTTCACCCTCTCGCTGGGGATGGCAGCCATGATTACTTACTCCTCGTACATCGGTGACGACGAGAGCCTCCCGGTCGATGGCGGCATCATCGTCGTGACGAACACACTCGTCGGTGTGCTGGCCGGGCTCGTCGTGTTCCCGATTCTCTTCGCCATCGGCATCAGTCCCGACACCAGCGGCCCGTCGGCCATCTTCGTCGCGATGGCATCGGCGTTCCCACAGCTACCGGGGGGACGACTCCTCGGCGTCGTGTTCTTCGGTGTCGTCCTCATCGCCGCAATCTCCTCTGCCATTAGCCTGCTCGAAGTTGCAGTCTCCTACGGCGTCGACAACACGTCGTACTCGCGGGTGTCGCTGTCAGCGATGCTCGGGGCTGTGCTGTTCGTGCTCGGCTTCCCGTCGGCCTGGGACCTGGCGTGGTTCGGCTGGTTCGACACGCTCGCGTACAAGCTGTTCCTCCCGCTGTCGGTGCTGCTCATCCTCGTGTTCGTCGGCTGGGTGCTCTCCTCGAACGCGGTTGCTGAACTCCGACAGGGAACGGGTGGACTCCGGGCGTTCGGCCCGGCTTGGCTCTGGATGGTCCGGACAGTAGTCATCCTCGGTGTCATCCTGACGCTGGGCCTCGGACTACAGACACTCCTCCTCGCTGAGGACCCCGCGATCATCCCGCCGATATAACCGACGTACGGCATCGGTTTCCCGCCGCCTTCTTCTCGGTCGTTCGTAGTGACCGCCCAGAATGTGCGGTCGTCACAAGAAATAGCGACAGAAGGCCAGACATCGTTTCGCGGGATGTTGCGTCTCTCTCACGCATCGTCTAGGCGGTTGCCAGCAGGCATATGGCCCCCTAACGTCTGTCTCAGTCGGACTCGAATCCGCGCGGCTCGTCCGCAATCCCCAGACTTTCCGACACGGTGTCAGTCTCGTCAGTAGTACCCGGGAGCAGTGCCCGGATGTCGACCGACTCGCTGCCAAGTACCACGAAGCCCGTGAAGATCGTCAGGAAGCCCGCCACTGCGGTCGGGGTGATCGCCTCGCCAAGCAGGGCCCACCCGCCGAGCGTCGACACGACGGGGACCACGTAGAAGATGAGGTTGGCCTGGATTGCCCCGGTGACATCGAGCAGGCCGAAGTAGGCGATGTAGGCGATTGCCCCGGCAAAGATACCGACGTACAGCAGGGCCGCAATCGCGGTCGGCGACCAGACCGCCGTGGCTGCTGATTCGCCCATACCGATGCTCAGCGCGTGACAGAACGCAGCGGCGACGGGGAGCGCCCACGCGGTTCGGACCGTACTCGACAGGCCGCCGCCGGACCAGCGGATGAGGACACTGCCCAGCGCCGCGCTGGTCGCGCCAGCGAACAGGACGAGCTTGCCGATGCCCCCGCTCAAGAGCATCGCCGGGTCGGGGCTGACGACGAGGCCGACGCCGAGCAGGCCGATAACCATGCCGAGACCACCGCGGGCCGAAAGTCGCTCGTCGGAAAGCAGGAGCGCGGCGAACACCGGTGTCAGTATCGGATTGAGACTGAACACGATAGCGGCAACCGCGCTGGTGGCGGACTGCTGGCCCACGAATATCAGCGCGTTCGTGAGACCGAGCGCGAACAGACCCGTCGAAAGAATCCCCAGCACGTCGCCGCGAGTCCGTGGGAGCAGTTCGTCCCGGGACCGCGTCACGGCGACGTAACCGAGGAGTACGACAGCGGCGATATCGAACCGCAGGGCGACGAACAGAAGCGGCGGGAGATACGACAACCCGGCCTTCGCACCGACGAAGGTCCCGCCAAGCAGGACACTGGCAACGGCAGCGAGGGCGAACGCTCGGCGCGAAATCATGCCACCACCTCGTATATGTTTCCTGAAACAACTGCACAGCCGACAGAGAGAACACGTGGAGAAACCTGACTCATCGTACTCTATAGTATGATATCCGGACGTATAGTTCCGTTTAGAAAATCTTACATAACGCGAAACAGCTGAATACCCGTGGCGGATATTCACGGTGTGAAATTATTTCATAGTGCGAAAGCGCTTTAGCACGGACCCCATAACGTGACGATATGGAATCGGCGCTCGAAGAGATCGAGTTCCTCGCGCTCTCGTCGAACCGGGTCGGGGTGTTACGGCTTCTGGCAGCAGGGCCTCACTCACGCGGGGACCTCGCAGCCGAAACCGGTGCGTCACAGGCGACGCTCGGGCGTATCATCGCTGACTTCGAAGAGCGGTCGTGGATCCGCCGAACTGGGGGCGAGTACGTCGCGACGGCGACAGGCCGCATCGTCGCTGACGGGTTCATCGACCTGCTCGACAGCCTCGAAACCGAGCAGCGACTTCGCGACATCGTCCAGTATCTGCCCACCGATGCGATGGACTTCGACCTGCAACATCTGGCCGACGCGACGATAACTGTCCCGAGCCAGACGCGCCCGAACGCGCCGGTCCAGCGACTCCTTGACCTGCTGCGGGACGCTGAGGAGGTCCGGACGTTCTCACATGCGTTCAACGACCAGGCAATTCGGGTCGTTCAGGAGCGGGTCACCGCCGACGAACAGCGGTTCTCGGGCGTGTTCTCGCCCGGCGCGATAGACGCACTGGCAGCAGACGACCGGCTCAGGAGTCGGCTCGAATCGCTGCGTTCCGAACCGAACGCGTCGGTCAGGGTCCGAAACGACGGTGTGCCACTCGCGGTGATGATCGCCGACGACGTTGTGCATCTGCTGTTGCGGGACGACAACGGCGTGCTACAGGCGTCGGTCGATACGACCGCACCGGCCGTCCGCGAGTGGGCAATCGAGACGTTCGACACGTACTGGGACTCGGCCGAGCCGCTCTCGGAGGAGTGGTCGCTGTAATAAGCAATCGAACCGCTACCGGACCAGATACGGGTCGTCGTTCGGCAGGAACCGCCCGAGGTCCGCCTCGCGGCGGTAGTCGGTCTTCAGCAGCGCAGTCAGCGCGTTGACGAGGGCGTCCTCATCGTCATCGGTCCACTCCGCAGGCTCCTTGATGGGGTAGACGAGCCAGCCGCTGCCGAGTACCTCGGTCCCGTGCAGCGCGTCCATGTCGATCGAGTCGGTCGGCTCGGCCGTTGTGTTCGCGAACACGTGTCGCGTGGCGCGCTCGCCGACGGGCAGGAGGACGTGGGCCGTGATGGCCCGGAGTTCCGTGTCGAACAGCGGTTCCTGGGCCTCGTAGTCGGCGTCTGTCGGCGGGTCGCCGCCGCACATATACAGATATGACAGGTACGTCTTCTCGACGGTCGGCGGAGTGCCGGCTTCGGCGAGCAGTCCGGCCTCGACGAGCGTCCGCTGGAGGCGTTCGCCCGCGGGATTATCGGTAAACGGGATGCCTGACGTTTCGCCACCGTGGACGCCGGGGTGGTCGCCGATGACGTGGAAGTGGGCATTGGCATCGCCGTACCCCGGCACAAACGGCTCACACGGGGCGTCGAAGCCGAAGGGGTTGTGCTGGCGGGCCGTGACGTTCTTCACGCGCGATAGCAACAGGCCGCCGCTCAAAACTCCGCCGGTTTCGGCCACCGAATACGGGAAATAATGGTTAAGTTTGATAACGCTTTTCTCGGATGCCCGCAAGGAGTCGGATATGTTCCGGTCCGGGAGAAGTGATGTGGCGTGAGCCACGACGACCGTGTCGAGGACCTTCGAGAACGAAAAGCCGAGGCCAAGCGGGGCGGTGGCGAGGAACGGATCGAGGCGCAACACGACCGCGGGAAGCTCACCGCGCGTGAGCGCATCGACTACTTCCTCGACGACGGCACCTTCGTCGAGATCGACTCGCTCCGTGAACACCGCTCGACGAACTTCGACATGGCCGACAAGAAAGTACCCGGCGACGGCGTCGTTGTCGGCTACGGCAAGGTCGACGGCCGCCGAGTGTACGTCTTCGCCCACGACTTCACCGTCTTCGGCGGGTCGCTGGGCGAGGCCTTCGCCCAGAAGGTCTGTAAGGTGATGGACAAGGCCATCGAGACCGGCGCACCCATCATCGGCCTGAACGACTCCGCCGGCGCACGCATCCAGGAGGGCATCGACTCGCTTGCGGGCTATGCCGACATCTTCCACCGAAACCAGCAGGCTAGCGGCGTCGTCCCGCAGATTTCGGCCATCATGGGGCCGTGTGCCGGCGGCGCGGTGTACTCCCCCTCCATCACGGACTTCGTCTACATGGTCGAGGAGACCAGCCACATGTTCATCACCGGGCCGGACGTCATCGAGACGGTGACCGGTGAGGAGGTCGGCTTCGACGAACTCGGCGGCGCGAAGACCCACGCCTCCGAGTCCGGGGTGGCCCACTTCACGGCCGCCGACGAGAAGGAAGCGATGGACGACATCCGCTACCTGCTGTCGTATCTTCCCCAGAACAACATCGAGGACCCGCCGCGGGTCGAACCCTGGGACGACCCCGAGCGCCGGGACGAGGCACTGAAGACGGCTGTGCCCGACGCCCCACAGAAGCCCTACGACATGACGGACGTCGTCGGACGCATCGTCGACGAGGACTCCTTCTTCGAGGTCGCCGAGGACTTTGCGCGCAATATCGTCATCGGGTTCGCCCGCATGGACGGCCACAGCGTCGGCGTCGTCGGCAATCAGCCCCGGGTCAACGCCGGGACCCTCGACATCAACGCCTCGCGGAAGGGCGCTCGCTTCGTCCGCTTCTGTGACGCGTTCAATATCCCCATCCTGACGTTCGTCGACGTGCCCGGCTTCATGCCCGGCAAGGACCAGGAAACGAACGCCATCATCAACCACGGCGCGAAGCTCCTGTACGCCTACTCCGAGGCGACCGTGCCGCTGGTGACCGTCATCACGCGGAAAGCCTACGGCGGGGCCTACGACGTGATGGCCTCGAAGCACATCGGCGCGGATATGAACTACGCCTGGCCAACCGCCGAAATCGCCGTGATGGGGCCACAGGGCGCGGTCAACGTCCTCTACGACGACGAACTGGAGGACGCCGACGACGTGGAGGCCCGCCGCCAACAGCTCATCGACGAGTACCGCGACGCCTTCGCCAACCCCTACACGGCGGCCGAGCGCGGCTTCGTCGACGACGTCATCGAACCCCAGGAGACCCGCCCGCGGCTCATCGACGACCTCGACCTCCTTCGAGGGAAACGCAAGGACCAGCCAGACCGCAAGCACGGTAACATCCCACTATGACGATGGCAGCCGACACCGACTCGGCGGTCGACGCCGAACTGGTCGCGGAAATCGCTGCTCAGCTCGACGACGCCTCGACGGACGAGGCGGCCGCCATCGCCGTTGCTATCGGCGCACACCTCACCGACCGCCAGCGCGCGGCGGCAGCGGCCGCGGCCGCCGCGGCGGCAGACGACGGTGACGGCTGGGACGGCAAGCAGTGGTCGTTCTCCGGACGCGTGGAAGCCACGCAGAAACGGTCCGTGCGGGTCCGCTCGGGCGCGCCGACTGACCCCTGGAGTGCCGCCGGCCGCGCCCAACGGTTCTAATCGCGGACAGTTCTTCTGTCAGTTATTCGGCGACGCCTTGAGCGGGTTTGTGGCCATGTTCCATACTAACATGATTATATATGTAAGATTGGCCGCTATCTGCGCATAGTTTTATGGGCCGACTCTCAGTATGAGGGCGTATGTTCGATAAGGTGCTCGTCGCTAATCGCGGGGAGATAGCGGTGCGCGTGATGCGCGCATGCGAGGAGTTGGGCATCGGCACAGTGGCCGTCTACTCTGACGCCGACAAGCACGCCGGGCACGTCCGGTACGCGGACGAGGCGTACAACGTCGGCCCGGCCCGTGCCGCCGACTCCTATCTCGATCAAGAAGCGATTATCGACGCGGCCAAGCAGGCCGACGCCGACGCCATCCACCCGGGATACGGCTTCCTCGCGGAGAACGCCGACTTCGCCGAGCGCGTCCAGGAGACGGAGGGAATCACCTGGGTCGGCCCGGAGAGCGAGTCGATGGAGGCCCTCGGTGAGAAAACGAAGGCGCGCAAAATCATGCAGTCAGCCGACGTGCCCATCGTCCCCGGGACGACCGACCCCGTCAAGGACCCCGAAGAAGTCGTCGAGTTCGGCGAGGAGAACGGCTTCCCGGTCGCCATCAAGGCCGAAGGGGGCGGCGGCGGCCGTGGGATGAAAATCGTCCACGACCCCGAGGAAGCCGAGGAGCAACTCGAAAGCGCAAAGCGGGAGGGCGAGGCGTACTTCTCGAACGACTCTGTCTATCTTGAACGGTATCTGGAGAACCCCCGCCACATCGAGGTCCAGATCATCGCCGACCACCACGGCAACGTCCGGCATCTGGGCGAACGTGACTGCTCGCTCCAGCGCCGTCACCAGAAGGTCATCGAGGAAGGCCCCTCGCCGGCCCTGAACGACGCTCTCCGCGAGAAAATCGGCAACGCCGCCCGCCGCGGCGTCCGCGAGTCCGACTACTACAACGCCGGGACCGTCGAGTTCCTCGTCGAGGAGGACACCGACCGTGAACCGGGCGAACTGCTCGGAGAAGACGCGAACTTCTACTTCCTCGAAGTCAACACCCGCATCCAGGTCGAGCACTGCGTCACCGAGGAGATAACCGGCATCGACATCGTCAAGTGGCAACTGCGGGTGGCGATGGACGAAGAGATCACCTTCGATCAGGACGACGTGGAGATCGAGGGGCACGCGATGGAGTTCCGCATCAACGCCGAGAACGCCGCCGACGACTTCGCGCCCGCGACAGGCGGCAGCCTCGACACCTACGACCCGCCGGGCGGTATCGGCGTCCGCCTCGACGACGCGCTCCGGCAGGGCGACGACCTCGTCACCGACTACGACTCGATGATCGCGAAGCTCATCACCTACGGCGGGGACCGCGCGGAGTGTATCGAGCGCGGGAAGCGGGCGCTCAAGGACTTCGATATCGAGGGGATTCCGACCGTCATCCCGTTCCACCGCCTGATGCTGACCGACGAGAAGTTCGTCGGCGGCACGCACACCACGAAGTACCTCGACGAGCAGCTCGACCGGACGCGCATTGAGGAGGCCCAGGAGCAGTGGGGCACTGTCACCGAGTCCGACGGCGACGAGGACGAGGAAGTCGTCGAGCGGGAGTTCACCGTCGAGGTCAACGGCAAGCGCTTCCAGGTCGACCTCGAAGAGCGTGGCGCACCGCCAATCAACGTCGGCGACGTGGATGCCGACGGCGGCAATCAGCCACAGCGGCCACGGGGCGGCAGTAGTTCCGACAGCGGCGGCGGCAGTGCCTCTACCGCCGAGGGTCAGGAAGTCGCCGCAGAGATGCAGGGGACGATTCTGGAGGTCAACGTCGACGAGGGCGACGAGGTCGAGGCCGGCGACGTCCTCTGCGTACTCGAAGCCATGAAGATGGAAAACGACATCGTCGCCGAACGCGGCGGCACTGTCAACGACGTGGCTGTCAGCGAGGGCGAATCAGTCGACATGGGCGACCTGCTATTCGTGATCGGCTAAATTTTTACTTCGGAGGGTGTTCTCGGCCGCTACGCGGCCTGCGGGCACCCTCACTCGCAAAAATTTAGTACAAAAACGACCGCCGAGTCGCGCTCTCCGAGCGCGCTCGGCGTGAAACCGCTCGCCGCGGCGAGC
The DNA here is from genome assembly GCF_001280425.1 of Haloarcula rubripromontorii. Lineage (NCBI taxonomy): Archaea > Methanobacteriati > Methanobacteriota > Halobacteria > Halobacteriales > Haloarculaceae > Haloarcula > Haloarcula rubripromontorii. Next base: position 83,570 of record NZ_LIUF01000001.1, read on the forward strand.
GGTATGCTTGAATCTCGCCACCATACTCCTAGCGACCGCACCGTCTCGCCGTCTGCAGACGTCTTTTATTCCGGCCCGCCGAACCCCCGCGTATGAACGAGACGCGCCACCGGGTACTCGACGCACTGGCGGACGGCCCCGTCTCGGGGCCGGAGTTGGCCGACGAACTGGACATCTCCCGCTCTGCGGTCTGGAAGCACGTCGAGGCCCTCCGCGAGGAGGGGTTCGAAATCGGGAGCGGCGACGCGGGCTACGCCCTCGATTCGGTGCCCGAGTTCGGGGCGAGCGCGGTCGAGTACGGGCTGGACGCGCCGTTTTCCGTCGAGTACCACGACAGCATCCCGAGCACGAACGCACGCGCTCGTGATCTTGCGGCAGATGGGGCATCAGGCACCGTCGTTCTGGCCGACGAACAGACCGGCGGCCGGGGCCGGCTCGACCGGGACTGGTCCTCGCCCAGCGGCGGCGTCTGGCTGTCCGTGCTGTTCCGGCCCGACGTGCCGATGGCGCACGCGCCGGTGTTCACGCTCGCGGCCGCTGTCGCGGTGACACGGGCGGCACGCGAGGCTGGTGTCGAGGCCAGCATCAAGTGGCCCAACGACGTGCTGGTCCGCCACGGCGACGGGGAGCGCAAACTGGTCGGCATCCTCACCGAGATGGAGGGTGAGGCCGACCGCGTCTCGTGGGTCGTCGTGGGCATCGGCGTCAACGCGAACGTCGACCCAGCGGACTTACCTGATGAGGCGGACCCGACGAGTCTCTCAGCCGAGCGCGGCGAGCCGGTCGACAGACGGCTGTTCACCCAGCGGTTGCTGGAAGAGTTCGACGCGCTCAGACAGGACCCGGCGGACGTCGTCGAGGCGTGGCGGGAGTACGCGACCACGCTGGGACAGCGGGTCCGCGTCGAGACGCCGGGGGGGACTATCGAAGGCGAAGCCGTGGACATCCAGTTTCCGGGTGCGCTCGTCATCGAGACAGAATCAGGGACAGAAATCGTGTCCGCGGGCGATTGTGAGCACCTCCGCCCGATTACTGAGTGAGCGCGACGACAGAGGACGCGTCACTGTGTGACGCCGGCAGGCTGCTCGTCCTCCGAGACATCTTGTGTCGTCGTCTCTACCGGAACGGTGACAACTGGGACGTGGGCTGACCGGACGACCCGTTCGGCGACGCTCCCCAGCAGCAGGCGGTCGATGCCGCCGCGTCCGTGGGTCCCCATCACGATGAGGTCACAGCTGTGCTGGTCCGCGTAATCGATGATTTCCCGGCTCGGGCTTCCCTCGGCCGTGGCCCGCGTGACAGTCAGATCGTCGGCAACGAGACGCTCCACCATGTCCAGCGCCATCTCGCCCTCGCGGTGGAGCGAGTCGGTGACACTCTCCCACGTCGGTTCGTGCGGGAGCGTCGAAAACCGGCCGGTATCAACGACGTACAGCGCGTGAATCTCGCTGTCGTGGGTTGTTGCAAGCGTTTTAGCGTGTGTGAGCACCGCCCGTGTCCCCGGCGACCCGTCCGTTGGCACCAGTATCCTGTCGTACATGCTGTACTGTTGACTGGCTGAACAGATATAGTTTGGTAACAGGCGACACACAACAATCAAGCGGGCGCTGGCTCAGTTCAACTCTCGGTTCCGCTCGGCCTCTGTTGCCCCGGAGCCGTCCAGAGACGGCTCGTCGAGAGCCTGTTCGAGCCGTCGTTCGAGTTCGGCTTCGGTTATCTCCCCCTTGGCGTAGCGCTCAGAGAGTCGTTCGACGGAGTCCGTCTCGCTAGCACTTGCCACACCTGTTGCGTGCTCGGCCTGCGTTTGTGCCGCGCTAGTCGTCGACGCCGTCGACTCGTCCTGACTGAAGACGGTCGACGCGACCCAGTAGACAGCATAGCCGATGGCCGCCAGAAACCCGATGGTGGCGGCCAGCGAGAGCAGTCCCATAATGAGACCGATGAGACCGAAGAACAGCCCGAACACAAACCTCACAGCTGCGATAACAACAAGGAACGAGACCAGCCCTAACAGGCCGTACAGGAGTAGCTTCAGTGGTGTACTCAGGGCGCGGTCAGTGGGGGAGGGCATTGCTCGGAGATACCATTTCCGCAGTGATAAGAATTATTCCGCCCCGGGGTGGACGACGTGCCGGACGTCAGCCGTCCCTGCCCGGCGGACGACGGCCCGAACGGGGTTTCGCGCCCCGGAGAGGTTGTCGGAGTCGCCGTCGAGGACGAGCAGGCGTGCCGGGTGGCCGGGCTCGACAAGCCCGCCGCCGAGACCAGCGATTTCGGCCCCGTTTACCGTCGCCATCCGCAGCACCTCGCGGGCCGAGAGGTCGTACAGTTTCGCGGTGAACTCCATCTCGCGGAACATCGAGGGACTGTTGAGCATGACGTTGTCCGTCCCGAGCGCGACGGTCGTCCGCCCGGCCAGTTCCTCGACCGGTGGGCGGCCCACGTCGGTGACGATGTTCGACCGCGGGCAGACGACGACCGGGATTTCGCTGTCGGCGACCCGCTGGAGGTGCAGCGGCTCGGCGTGGACCATGTGGACGAGAAAGTCCGGGTCAAGATCAAGCGCGGGGTTGATATCGGAACTGTCAACCTCGCCGGCGTGGATGCCGAACAGTTTGCCGGCCTGTCGGGTCGCGCGGCGCTCCACCCCGAACTCGCTGTCGTTGGCCCCGCTCGCGCCGAACCCGTCGGCCAGTTCCATCGCGTCGGTCGTCTCGCGGCCGAGAATCACGCTCTCAAGCGACGCGTCCGAGAGCGCGTCGCGTATCGCCTCGACACCCTCGACGCCGCCCTCACGGAACTCGATGAACGCGCCGGTCCCGGCCCGCTCCATGAACGACAGCGACCGCGCCATCGCTGAAATCAGTTCGTCCCGGTCGGCGTCCCGGAGCAGCCGATGTTTCAGGCCGTCCGGCGGCGCGACCAGTTCCGAAAGCGAGAGCCCCTCGCCGGCCTCCTTGGCGATTGAATCACCGATGTGGGTATGGGCGTTGACGAACGACGGCACCACGATGTCGTCACTGTCGACCGCCGTCTCCTCGATGGCGGCTATCTCCCCGTCCTCGACGACGACGCGGCCCTCGACGGCCTCGAACGACCGTCCCGTGAGAATCGTCCCTTCAACAATCATGTTCCCTGTTCGCCCGCTCTCTCAGTTAAACTCATCGAGGGTCGCGTGGAGGCCGGGCCGCACGTCCCGGACTCTGGCCCCGTCGAGGTCCAGTCCGAGCTCGCGGATGGCCGCCGCGCCGACCCGCTCGCTTTCGCCCTCTGGCGCGTAGACGCCGAGCCGCCACTGGTCGCGCTGGGCGGCGCGGATGGCGTTGACGAGCGTCGACTGCTCGCCGAGCCGACGAACTTCGCCGTTGACGAGGACGCGGCTGCTCGACTCGGTCATGGACGGCTCGGGCGGCACATCGAGGATGACGGCGTCGCTGTCGACGTTCGCCTCGTCGGCGATAGCCCGCTCCATCGCCCCAACGGCCTCGTGGCCGGCCGTCAGCACCTCCTCGGGCACGGCCCCCCACTCCGCCCAGACGGCGCGCTTGTACAGGTCCCGCTGAGTCAGCCGCCGCGCGTACGCCGCAGTCGGCTCGCACTGTCTGAGCGCTACGAGCAGGTCGTTGTCGTCCCACCGGCGCAGCGTCTCGGCGGTCGTGTCGGTCGCGGCGAGCAGTTCCTCGGTCCCGCGGCGCAGCATCGACTTGGCGATGCGGGCGACGTGGTGCTGGTAGACGGTCGGGTTCATCAGCGCCCGCGCGAGCAGGAGCGACTCGGCCGTCTGGACGTTCCCCTCGTCCAAGACGAGTTCCCCGTCGACGAAGCTCAGTTCCCGGACCAGCCGCTCGTGGTCGATAGTCCCGTAGGGGACGCCGGTGTGGTGGGCGTCACGGACGAGATAGTCCATTCGGTCGACATCCAGCTCGCCGGAGACGAGCTGGCCCAGTTCGCCCTCGCCCGCGACAAGGCCGGCCACCCGGTCGGGATTGAGCCCGTGTTCGGTGAGCACGCGTGCGACGGGACCGTCGCCGAGCAGTTCGTCCACGTCGTCGTGGTACTTGCCCGTCCGGCGGTGGATGAGCGCCTCGACGTTGTGGCTGTACGGCGAGTGCCCCACGTCGTGGAGTAGTGCCGCGGCGCGGACCCGTTCGGCCTGCTGGCCCTCGATGCCGAGGTGGGACAGCGCCCGGTCGGCGAGGTGGTAGACGCCGAGCGAGTGCTCGAATCTGGTGTGGTTCGCCGAGGGGTAGACGAGCGTCACGGTGCCGAGCTGTGAGATGTGTCGGAGCCGCTGGACCGGCGGCGTGTCGAGCAGCGCCGCCGCGACGCCCTGGACCTCGATGTGGTCGTGGACGCTGTCCTTGATTGTGGTCATCGCCCGGGCCTACGGCGGCGGCCGGCAAAATCGTTCGCCACCGCACGCGCCGGAATCAGAGCTACCGGGGAACCCAGCCGTAGATGTGGTTCAACATCACGTACGTCACGAGGCCGAGAAAGAGGCTCAGCCCCCAGGCTGAAACGGCAATACGGCCCACACGAGCGTGAATTGTCTCCCGGAGTTCGGCGGGAGAGTGGGTCAGCCCGAGGACGACGGCGTGGACGACGACCGGCACGGACACCGCGGACAGCAGGATGTGGACGGCGAGCATCACGATGTACGCTGTCCAGACGGCCCCCTCGGCGACGATCTCCTTCTCGAAGCCGCCGCCGACCTTGAGAATATACAGCGCCAGAAACACCATGATGAGCGTGAACGCGGTCAACATCGCTGCGCGGTGTTTCTTGACCTGGTTGTTCTTGATGAAGTAGACGCCCGCGATGATTGCGAGCAGGGCGATGCTGTTGACGACGGCAATTGCGTCACCCAGCAGGATGACAACGTCCCGCGAGAACTCGGGGAGCGGCAACACACCGCCGAACGCGCCGAACACGAGCGCGTAGCCAACGACCGAGACGACAGCGGTGACGAGCCGCGGGCGAGCGCGGGCACGCGACTGGAGAGTGTCTGCGACGGCCATACACGCAGTTCAGGCCCGGAGTGGTAACTGTGTTCTGAAACGGGCGAGAACGGCACCGCGATTGCCGGCCGGGCGGCTACTGGCTCGGCACACAGTAGAGAAAGCGTCGCCGAAATCAGGCGAAGGTCCGGGAAACGTCCTCGTCGTCGGTCTCTTCCTGCTGAATCTTCTCCCAGGCGTCGTGGAAGTCGGCCATCGTGACCTCGGTCCGGTCGTCGCGGATGGCGAACATCCCGGCCTCGGTACAGATGGCTTTCACGTCAGCACCGGAGGCGTCCGTTATCTCTTCGGCCAGTGCCTCGAAGTCCACGTCGTCGGAGACGTTCATGCTGCGGGTGTGGATCTGGAAGATCTGCTTGCGACCTTCGAGGTCGGGGTTCGGGACTTCGATGAGGCGGTCGAAGCGGCCGGGGCGGAGGATGGCGCGGTCGAGCATATCGAAGCGGTTGGTCGCCGCGATAATTCGGATGTCGCCGCGGTCGTCGAAGCCGTCCATCTCCGAGAGCAGTTGCATCATCGTCCGCTGGACCTCGGCGTCACCGGAGGTCTTCGACTCGGTCCGCTTGGCCGCGATGGCGTCTATCTCGTCGATGAAGACGACGGCAGGCTCTTCCTGACGAGCCAGTTCGAACAGGTCGCGGACGAGTTTTGCGCCCTCGCCGATGAACTTGTGGACCAGCTCGGAGCCAGCCATCTTGATGAACGTCGCGTCGGTCTCGTTGGCAACGGCTTTCGCCAGCATCGTCTTCCCCGTGCCGGGCGGGCCGTGCAGCAGGACACCGCTTGGCGGGTCGATGCCCACGTCCTCGAACATCTCGGGGCTCTTCAGGGGCATCTCGACGGTCTCGCGGACCTCTTCCATCTGCTCTTCGATGCCGCCGATGTCGGCGAAGGTCACGTCCGGCGACTGGTCGACCTGCATCACGCGGGCGCGAACGTCAGTCTCGTCGTCGAGTTGCTTGACGATAGACAGGGAGTTGTTGACGGCGACGCGGTCGTCGGGTTCGAGGTCCTCGCGCATCTCGTCGGTGACCTCCGTCAGGGCCTCCTGGTTGTTGCCGTGCTGTTTGATAATCACGCCATCGCTGGAGAGTTCCTGCACGGTCGCGACAAACAGCGGTGACTGCTTGAGCTTCTTGTTCTCGTGAGTGAGCCGTTCGAGCTTCTGCTGGTACTTGTTGTTCTCCGCGTTCGCGTCCAGCAGCTTGTCGCGCATCTCCTCGTTCTGGGATTCGAGCACCTCCAGCCGCTCCTGCAGCGCCTCGATCTTCTGTTGCTGAGACGCGTCATCGTCGTACGGCATATCGACTTCGTCGACGGTGTCGGTCATTACGACGCCTTTAGTAGGTGTATCGTTATGAGGCTTCGGGTAGGCTCAGAAACTGTATCGCCCGGCGTGTGCCCTGAGTGGCCTGTTACTGGCCGCTCTCCGTCTATAGGTATCAAACCGGCACGTTTCTTTGCCCCCACTGGAAACATCTGCCCATGCCAACCGACCGCGAAGAAGTCATCATCGTGGGCGGAGGCGTCGCCGGACTGTCGGCGGCGATCTACACCGCTCGCGCCGACCTGTCGACACGCATCATCTCGACCGGCGAGTCGATACTGAACCGCAACGCACACCTGGAAAACTACCCCGGATTCCCGGCGGGAATCAATCCCCGGCTCCTGCTGGAACTGATGCGGGCGCAGGCGCGGCGAGCCGGGGCCTGGTTCATCGACGGCGAAGCCGAGACGGTCGAGCGAACCGAGGGCGGCTTCGAGGTGACCTGTGCCGATGGCGAATCATACGACTCGACGTACCTCGTCGCCGCGTCCTGGTCGGACCCGTCGTATCTGGACGGACTGGATCTCTCGCTCATCGACCGCGGGTCGAAGCAGTTCATCTCGACCGACGAGCAGGGTCGGACCGATATCGAGGGGCTGTACGCGGCCGGCCGGCTGGCCGAGCAGCATCACCAGACCATCGTCGCCGCGGGCCACGGCGCGCAAGTCGGGCTCACACTGATAGAGGATTCGGACATCGACTTTTATCACGACTGGACCGCCCCGGAGGGATATTTCACCGACCGCGACCGCCCGGTTCCGCCGGGCTGTGAAGAAATCGACGAGGCAGAACGCAAGCAACGCGAACAGGAGTCACTGGAGGTCATGCGGCGGTACTTCGAGGAGCCGATGCCCGGTGAACCGACGATGCACCCGAGCGTCGATCAGGATTCGGACTGACCCAGTTCGAGCGAGCGGGCGACGGACTGCAGTCGCTCGATTCGCTCGGCCGTCGGCGGGTGTGACCGTGTTTCGATGGCCAGCGAATCGCTCGACGCCTCCGTATCGAACCCGTATGGCAGGAAGCACAACCCGCGGACGCCCGCGTACGCCGAGCGCTTGTCGGTCCCGGGGCGGTCGCCGCCGTCAAGCGTCTCTAACGCCCCGACGAGCGCGGCGGGGTCGCCGGTCAACTGGGCCGCGCTCCGGTCGGCGGCGAACTCCCGAGCGCGCGACAGCGACCGCCCGAGGACGACAACGGGGGCAGTGAACACACCCAGCGCGACGCCGCCGAACAGGACTGTCACCGCGAACAGGAACAGGAACCCAAGCGTGAACGAGAGGCTTCCGAAGGGGGCCTCAAGCACCCGGGCGCTGAACACATATGCGAGGCCGAGCGCGAGCAATCCAAGCGCGTAACGGCTTCCGCCCGGGAACAGGTCGGCAATCGGGTCGTACTCGCCGTTTGTCAGCGACGGGAGGAAGCTGGCCAGCGTCATGACAGTTGCGTCGCGGTTGGCGACGTGCATGAGTTCGTGGGCCAGCACGGCGTCGAGTTCGTCGCCGTCGAGCGCCGAGAGGAGTCCCTCGCTGACGACCACCGTCGCGCCACCGAGCGTCCCGATAGCGAAACTGTTCGGTACCTCGGCGTCTGTGACGGCAATCCGTGGCGGCGTGAGGTCGGCCAGTTGCGCGAGCCGCTGTACTCGCTCGTGGAGGTCGGGGTACTCCTCGGGGCCGACGAGACGCGCGTCGACCTCGGCCATCGTCTGGGCGCTGGTGTATCGGAGCTGTGCCCAGACGAACGCCACGAGCGCCGGAACGAGGATCGCTACCCACCAGGCGATCCGCGCCGACGCGCCACCGAACGGGAGGGCGGTGGCAACGGTATCCCGTACCGGGGCAAGCCAGGGCGTTAGAAGCACTGCCGCGGTAGCGACCACAGCGATGTCGACGGCGAGGAGGAGCAGGAGAGTCCACAGCATCCGGCGGGTCAGTGTCCGCATAGGTTAGTTCTGCTATACCCACAGCGGATGAAAGGTTTTCTGCTCACCCAGTCCAGCAGTGAGGGAAAGTATTTACTCTGCCGCTGGAAACGGTGCCGTAGTGTCAACAAAGCTGGTACGTGCCGCCCTCGCCCTCCTCTGTGCGGTTGCTGTCCTGTTCGGCACGGCGCTGTTTCCCGGCGCTCTCGGTGTCGAATTCGAGTCGAACGGCCCCCTCGACAGCCGAGCGAGCGAGCCGACCACACCCACGGGGACAGCGCCCGGCGAAGTCGACGGTGGGCCGACACCGGTAGCGACCAGTGATGGAGCAGAGACGACGCCACGAGCGACGAGCGATGATCCAGCGGCGACAGCGACGCCAGCACCGACGGAGACAGCGACAGAAACGCCGGGAGCCAGCGGTGGCAACGACGGTGGGTCCTCAGTGCTGGTGAAACTGTTCGGGCTGGTGCTGATCGGCGGGTTCGGCGTCGTTGCAGTCAGTGTCATTCGGGCCGCATCGAACGCCAAGGGTGACGGGCCGACAGCGGCTGGACTCCACCTGCATCCGATTCTGGATACACTCGTCGGGACAGTGGTCTCAGCAGTTTCGGACGGCGCGGTGGGGCGGACTCTCGGCCGGATTCCGAAGGTAACGACCGCCGCGCTACTCTCGGGATCGTCGGCGCTCGCACGAGTCGGGGCCGGTATCGCTGCCGTCTCCGGCGGTATCCTGTCCGGACTGGCGACAGGGTTCGGGTCGGTCGGCACGATGTCACTGCGGGGGATCGCCGGGCTGCCGAGTGCGCTCGGGTCGCTCTCAGTCGCGCCGTTCAGAGCGCTGCGCGGCTTCGGCGGATCCGGCGGCTTCCTTGCCTCAGTTCGGAGTGGCGTCGACAGCCCGTCGCTGTTTGGCTCATCGGATACAGCGTCCGGGCGGTCAGCGGCCGCCGAATCGACGGCAGAGGCGGACGACGGGCCGGACATCGATTCGCTGTCAGTGCAGGAAGCCTGGGCACTGCTGGCTGACCGCGTGTCAGTGCCGGACCCCGAGACGGCAACGCCCGGGGAGTACGCTCGCCGAGCTATCGACAGCGGGCTTCCGGAAGCGCCCGTGCGCCAGCTAACAACCATCTTTCGGGAGGTTGAATACGGCGGGCGGTCGGCGACCGGAGAGCGAACAGAATCGGCTCGGACCGCCCTCAGAGACCTCCGGAGCCGAGGTGACGACTGATGAGTGACACGGAATCGCGGGACGGGCAAGGGGGAACCGCTCGGGCGACCATCGATGTCAGCGTCGACCGCCCGGCACCGGGGCGTCGGTTCGTCCGGTACACCCTGCTGGGACTCGCTGCACTTGCTGGCGCTGTGTTCGTCGTCACCTTCCCATCGGTGCTTCCGAACGTCGGGAGCGGGACAACCAGGCAACTACAGCTTGTCGCAAGCGTCAGCGCCGCTGCTGTCGGCCTTTTCGGCCTGTACACCGTTGTTCGGACACAGGAATCGACGCTGCCACCGGTACGAGGGAGACAACCGCGTGAGCCGTATCACGACGATTCGGGTGACGAGCCAACGGAACTGCTCGATGAACTACTGGAACCGAAAGCGACACAGGCAGACTCCGGCGCGCTGGTCGGCGACGACATCGACGAGTTGCTTGCAAAAATCGACGGGCGTGTCGACCCCTATAACGGCCTCGAAGCGAGCTATGCGTCGGAAATCAGGAACAGGCTCCGCGAGGCCGCGCGACAGGTGCTGGTCGAAACGACGGAGCTGTCGGCAGAGGCAGCAGCCCGAGAAGTTCGAGCCGGGTCGTGGACGGACGACCGCCGGGCACTAGCCTTCCTCGGGGGTCCGGACGCACCCGATCCGCCCATCGAGATGCAGCTACGGGACTGGGCCAGCGGTTCGGGGTTCGACCGGAAGGTTGAGGCTGCGGCGGCCGAGATACGACAGCTCCAGCGGGGTGAGCAGTCGTGAGCACGCGCGAGACCACACAGCGCAACGTCGGCGTCTCGGCCGCACTGGTTGCCGGCGGAGCCGGCATCGTCACCGGGAACCCGGCGGTTTTCATGGTCGCGGCGGTGGCGCTGGTGTATGCGGCCTATCAGGCGGCTATCGGTGACCCCGAACCAGCACTCACGGTCGAGCGTCACGTCGAACCGACCGACCCGCTCCCCGGGTCAGAGGTGACAGTGACGCTGACACTCACGAACGACGGGGGCGCGACGCTGCCCGATGTTCGCGTCCTCGACGGCGTCCCGGAGCGGCTCGAAGTCATCGACGGCTCACCGCGATTCGGGACTCACCTCGAAGCCGGTGCGTCGGATTCGGTCACCTACGCCGTCGAAGCCCGGCGCGGCGACCACGCGTTCACCGACGTGGCGATCGCCTGCCGGAACCTGACCGGGACCGTCGAATTCGCCGAGCAGGTCACCGTCGAGACGACGCTCTCGTGCAGTGCCAGTGTGGACACCGTGCCGCTTTCGGGCCAGACGCTGGCACAGTCCGGGCGTGTGCCGACGGACGCCGGTGGGAACGGGCTCGCGTTCTACGCGATCCGCGAACACCAGTCCTCGGACCCGATGAGCCGCGTCGACTGGAACCGTTTCGCGAAGACGAACGAGCTAGCGACAGTCGAGTTCAAGGAGACACGAGCGGCCACCGTCGTCACGCTGGTAGATTCGAGACATCCCGTTGCGGGTACCGCAGGCGCACCCACGGCCGTGCAGTTCTGCGTCTACGCGGCCCAGCAGGTCGGCGCGGCGCTTCTGGCGATGGATAACCGCGTCGGGGCCGCCGTCTACGACAGTTGCGAGACGCTGCAGCCGTCGGCTAATCGGGCACAGGAGCAGCGATTAGAGGCGTTTCTGGAAGCGGTTGTGAGCGGGTCGGCCGCCAGGTCGTCAGGGAACCGTAATTCGTGGCTACGCGACACCGACACCCGAACCCGGCGAATGCAATCGCCGACCGAGACAGCAGACCGGTACGGTATCACTGACGGCGGGGACGCGGTGGCGACGCTCGACCGCTCGATACCGAGTGAATCACAGGTCGTATTCTGTACACCCCTGCTCGACGACCGGGCGGCCGATGCGGCGAAACGGCTCGCCGCGTACGGACACGCGGTCACAGTTGTCAGTCCGGAGATGACAACGGGTGACAGCCCGGGAACGACTGTCGAGCAAATCGACCGAACAGCCCGCCTCGATACGCTTCGAGGCACAGTTCGAGTCGTCGACTGGACGCCCACGGACCCGCTCGCTAAAGCCCTCATTCGCGCGACGGAGCGGTGGGCATGACGGAACTCGACAGTCGACCGGCGGCATCGAGTGCGGCGCTGGCCGGGACGGTCGCGATGCTCGTTTCGCTCGGCCTCGGCCTCGCTGTCGTGGACCCGATACCGGTGCTGGCCGGCTTCCTCGGCGGGCTCTGTATCGCGGCCGGGGTCTGGGCGCTCCGCAGCGATGCCCACGAGCGTATCGCCTCCGGCAGCGTCGCCATCGTCATCGGTGCGGGCGTGTTCTGTGGGACCGCGCTGCTGGCGGCTGACTACTGGTCGCTCGTTGCGGCGCTCGGGTTCCCGCTGGCCGCCACGCTCGTCGTTATCGACGCGAGTAGCGGGTTGGTGCCGCCGGCCGACGCGTCGGACGAACTCTCGACAATGCTCGACGAGAGTTTCGTAGTGCTGGTGGCCGGCATTCTTATTACAATCGTCTGTGCCGTCGCGGCTGCCGTCAGGCTGCCCTGGGTGCTCGTCCGTGTCGTCACCGGCCTCTCTCTCCATCCGCTCGTGGGCTTTGTGACGCTACAGGCTGGGGTCCTGACCGCCCTGTTGTTGCTGGACCGGGCGACGGAGACGCTGGAGTCGTGGATTCCGGCACCCACGGCGACGACCGACCGAGCGCTCGGGCGGCTAGACCTGCTAGGGCGAAGCTGGTGGGACATTGACTCCTCCCTCAAAGCCGCCGTGGGCCTGCAGTTGCTCGTGGCGTTTATGCCGACAGCACAGGGACTGTTTGACCGTTTCCTCGATACTCTCCCGGTGCTCGGGCCGGCTCTACGGGTCGCCTTCAGTGGTCCGCTCCATCTCCCCCTTGCGGTCGGGCTTCTAGCGCTACTGTGTATTCTTGTCGTCGAACGGCTCCGACAGTGGCTGCGACAGTGGCTGGGGGACAACCCCGGACGGTTGCTGGCGCGGCAGACCGGCAGTATCGTACTCCCCGTGATACTGCTGCTGGGCGCGCTGGTCCTTACGACCGCTGGCGTGACCCGGCGAGTAGCACCCACGTATGCCGGGGGCGGCCACTATGGCTCGGCTACTGTGTTGCTCCTTGGCGTCTTGATCTCGATCGTCGTCCTCCGTGGACTCGTCACACTACTGTCTGAGCTAGTCGATTCGGAGTTGCTATCCCGGCAGACAGCAGGGTTCGCCGCTGGAAGCGGGCTCCTGTTCGTCATGACGTTGCTCGGTGCTGAGCGCGGACTCACACCCATACTCGTCCTCGTCGGGAGCGCAGCGGCGCTGCTGGTCTGGGACACCGGCGCGCACGCCAGCAGTATCGGGCAGCAACTGGGCCGAGACGCCGACACGACCGACAGCCAGTTCGTCCACGTCACCGGAACCGCGGCCGTCCTCGCCGGGGCCATTCTCCTCGTGCTGCTCGTTCGCTACGTACTCATCCCGGTCGCGGTTCCGACTCCGTCGGCCGGACTCTCGTTCAGTTCTGTAGTCGCACTCGGGCTGGTTCTGCTGGCGATAGCCGCGTTCACCCTCGCACTGAACGCGCACGACGGAAGACCGCGTACCAGCAGTGACGGGAGCAGCAATCGGAGTGAGCAGACTGCCGGCGACAGTGACTAGTGCCGCCGGAGAGACAGGGGCTTTTACCCACGCACCGCGAACCGGCAGGTATGCTGACCGGAGTCAACGTCGTTCTTGGGGTGTCGGGGTCTATCGCGGCCGTCAAGACGGTGGAACTCGCACACGAACTCCGACGGCAGGGGGCGTCCGTCCGGGCGGTGATGACCGACAGCGCGACAGGTATCATCCATCCGTGGGCGCTGTCGTTCGCGACGGACAATCAGGTGATTACCGAAATCACGGGCGACGTCGAACACGTCGACCTCTGCGGGCGCTCGGGCTGGGGCGATGTACTCTTGCTTGCGCCCGCAACGGCAAACACCGTCGGCAAGGTCGCCGCGGCAATCGACGACACGCCCGTGACGACGTGTGTGACGACCGCCCTCGGCGCGGACGTGCCGGTTGTCGTCGCACCGGCAATGCACGAGCCGATGTACGACCACCCCGGCGTGCTGGATGCTATCGACCGCGTCGAGTCCTGGGGCGTCGAGTTCGTTGACCCGCGAATCGAGGAGGGAAAGGCCAAGATCGCGACCGAGGAGGCCATCGTCACGGCGACCGCCCGGGCAGCGGGCGACCGACCGCTTGCAGGTGAACACGTCGTCGTGACTGCAGGTGCGACCACGGAGTCCGTCGACCCGGTTCGGACGCTCTCGAACCGTTCTTCGGGGCGGACCGGGCGAGCCGTCGCGCGGGCCTGTTACGTCCGCGGGGCCGACGTGACGCTCGTTCACGACGGGGGGGACGTTCCATACGCGACCGTCGAGCGGGTCGAGTCCGCCGCGGAGATGACGGCGGCAACCCGTCGGGTCGCCGACTCGGCCGACGCGCTGGTGTCGGCGGCGGCTATCTCGGATTACACGGTTGAGCAGGCCCCTGAGAAAATCAAGAGCGGGCAGGCGGAACTGACGCTGACGCTCGAACCGACGCCGAAGCTCATCGACACCGTTCGGGCAGATAGCCCGGATCTCCCCATCGTCGGGTTCAAAGTCGAAACAGAGGGCGACGACGAGACGCTAATCGAGCGCGCCCGCGAGATACGCGAGCGGGCCGGGCTGGCCTTCGTGGTCGCTAACGACGCGAGCGTGATGGGCGGCGACGAGACGCGTGCCATACTTGTCGACGGAGACTCGGCCACGGAGTACGTCGGGGACAAGCAGGGGCTGGGAGCCCGTGTCGCCGACGAACTCGGTGACCATCTGTCCAGTCGTGACTGAGAGCGTAACCGATTACGAAATAGTTTTGCGTGTTCCGTTGCTCCGGTCCGATAACGACAGTACTGCCCGACGAACCGCCTATTCGGAGTTTCTAAACAGAGACTGTGACTGTACCACCACCCCGTCGCCTGCTCGTGCCAGTAGCTGATTCGGTGACGGTCCGTAACACCGTCGCCTATGCCGTTGAACAAGCCGAATCGGCGGCCAGAGAGGGACAGCAACAGATATCGCTGCACCTCGTCGCCGTCGCAAGCACGCGCGCCGTCGACCCCGACGCTCAGACGGAACTCGGCCAGGCAAAGGACCTGCTCGACCGAATCGAGGTCTGGCTCGACGAAGACCTCGGTACTGCCCCGCCGTCGAATCTCGACGTTGAGCTGGGCGTCATCGGTGCCGACCGTTACCTGTTTAGCCCCGGTGATTACGCCGACGCAATTCTGGCCTACGCCGACGAACACAGCATCGAACGGGTCGTCCTCGATCCGGAGTTCAATCCGGGCGGCACGACGCCGATGCTTCGGCCGCTCGAAGTCGAACTCGTCCGGGGCGATATCGAGGTCGAGACCGCGCCCGTCGAGCGGCCAGCACGGTCGACCGCGCTCGCTCGCGCCGCGACGCTCCCGAAGTATCTCACCATTTTCGCAGCGTCGTATCTGTTCTATATGCTGTTGAGTTCGTACAAACCGCTGGATTTCCTCACTGGCGCGATAACGGCGACGATTGTCACTGCGTTGCTTGCACCGATCGCGTTCAGCCGTCAGCCATCGCTGACACGGGCTCCGAGACAGCTCGCACGGCTGGCTATTTACGTCCCGTACCTGCTCAAGGAAATCGCCGTCGCCAACCTCGAAATCGCCTACGTCGTCTTGCACCCATCACTGCCGATCGACCCGGAGATGGTCGAGTTGGAGGCCGCCATCTGGGGTGACGGAGCGGTGACGACGCTTGCAAACAGCATCACGCTGACGCCCGGAACGCTCACCGTCAGCGTCTCCGAGCAGGCGTTCGACATCCATTCGCTCACCGGGAGTTCGCGAGAGGACCTGTTCGACGGCGGCCTCGAACGAGCCGTCCGGTTCGTTTTCTACGGCCGGGAGGCGGCAGCGATTCCCTCGCCACGCGAGCGAGGACAGGGGGGCGACGGCGCGGTCGAGAGCGATATCGGCGACCCGGAGGTGGCCGACGATGATTGAGTTCGAAGCGGCACTGCTGGCCATCGCCGGCGCGTTCGTCCTGTTCGCTATCGTGGCGCTGTACCGTGTGTTCGCAGGACCGACAGACCACGACAGAGTCATCGCGGTCAACGTGATGGGGACGAACACCGTCATTGCGATTGCGCTCGTCTCCGGTGCGCTCGATAAGCCGTTGTTCCTCGATATCGCGCTCGTGTACGCCCTGCTGAACTTCCTGCTCTCGATAGCGTTCTCGAAGTTCAACGTCGAGCACGGAGGTGTGCTATGACGCCGACGGAGTGGGCGATCATCGCGCTCGCGCTGGTCGGGGCGTTCTTCGGCGGCGTCGCCTCAATCGGTATCATTCGACTCCCTGACATATACACTCGCGCTCACGCGGCATCGAAAAGCGACACGCTGGGGGCCGTCCTCAGTATCGCTGCCGCCGCGTTCGCGATTCAGACCGACCTCGCGACGATCAAGGCCGTCTTCCTGCTGGTGTTTATGTTTCTGACGAACCCCACCGCCGCCCACGCCATCGCCCGGGCGGCACAGGACCAGGGTATCGAGCCGTGGACCACCGGCGATGAGGAGGGCAAGTCATGACCCTCTCACTCATCGAGGGGTTGTTGCTGGTGTTCGTGCTTGGCTGTGCTATCGGTGCGGCCGTCCTCCGTGACGTGCTGGCGTCACTGATGGCGTTTGCCGCCTACAGCCTCGGGATTTCCATTATCTGGGTGATGCTTGAGGCCCCCGATGTGGGGCTGACGGAAGCGGCTGTCGGAGCGGGTATCATGACGATACTGTTCATCCTGGCGCTGGCAAACACCGTTCGACCACAGGAGAACGGCCTGTTCGAGTCGATCAGCGTCCGGACCGTCGTACTGGTCGGCGCGTTCGTCGCCGTCATGATTGCGACCGTTCCGTCGCTGCCTGCCGTCGGTGCGGATGGCGCAGCGAACCCCGTCGTCAGCGGCGAGGTGACGCAGTACTACCTCGAAAACGCTTACGCGGACACGGAAGTGAAAAACGGTGTGACGGCTGTACTCGCGGCCTACCGTGGGTTCGATACGCTTGGCGAGGCCGTGGTGGTCTTCTCGGCCGGTGTCGCGGCGCTGACCGTCCTCAGACAGGAGGTGTTCGCATGAGTAGTGACGAGCGCACCGGGCTCTACGTCGAGAGTACCATCATCATGACGACGGTGCGGGTCGTCGCGCCGTTCGTACTCACCTTCGCTCTGTTCGTGATGTTCCACGGGGCGAACTCCCCCGGGGGCGGCTTCCAGGGCGGGGTCATCGCCGGCTCAGTCGTGATGATGCTCGCGTTCGCCTACGGCATCGACGCGGCCCGAGAGTGGCTCGATGTTCGCGTCGTTGCCGCGCTCGCGTCCGGTGGGGTGCTCACGTTCGCAGCCATCGGGCTGGGAACGATAGTTCTGGGCGGGAACTTCCTCGAGTACCACCTGTACGAGCAGTTCATCTCGCATGTGGTCGCCTACGCCATCGAGCTTGTCGAACTGGCCATCGGTGGTATCGTCGCCAGCGTTGCCATCGGCCTCTTTTTCCTGCTCGCAGCGGGATTCGGCCACGCCGTCGATTCACCGGAGGATGAGAGCTGATGTTTGAACTGCTGAACTCGCATTACAACTACTTCGCGGTGATGCTGCTGCTTGGTATCGGCCTGTATATGCTCATCGAGTCCCGAAACCTCGTGAAGAAGGTCATCGGGATGAACATCTTCCAGACCGGCATTTTCCTGTTTTTCATCACGCTTGCGTTCCGGGCCGGCGGGAACCCGCCAATCATCAAGGATGGTGGCGGCCCCTACGTCAGCCCGCTTCCGCACGTGCTCATTCTGACCGCTATTGTCGTCGGGGTGAGCCTGACCGCGGTGGCGCTTGCGCTCATTATCCGCATCTACGCCGAGTACGGTACGCTGGACGAAGACAAACTCAAACAGCTCTACTATGATTGAACAGATCCCTGTGTTGCTGGTGGTCCTGCCCATCGTCGGCGGCGCGATACCCTTGGTCGCCAGCCTGGTCAGCGAGCGGGCAGGGTGGCCAGTTGCGACGCTGACGCTCGTCGTCCAGGCCGGCCTGGCCGGACTGCTCGCGTGGACCGTCAGCACGAGCGGGACCGTTTCCTACGCGGTCGGTGGTTTCGCCGCCCCGTACGGTATCGAACTCGTCGTCGACGGGCTCTCAGGGGCCGTCGCCGTGCTCGTGGCCGTCGTGTCGCTGGGTGTGCTCGTGTACGCTCGGCAGGCCGGCCCACATTCGGGCCCCTTCTATGGCCTGTACCTGCTTCTGGTCGCCGGCCTGACGGGCATGACGGTCACTGGCGACGTGTTCAATCTCTACGTGTTCCTCGAAATCACGGGGCTTGCGGCGTACGGCCTCGTGGCGAGTGGCCGGGACGCCAGTGCCGCCGTCGCGGCGCTGAAATACCTCATTATCGGGACCGTCGGGGCCTCACTGTACCTGCTTGGCATCGGCTACCTGCTTGCGGCGACAGGCACGCTCAACATGGCCGACCTCGCCGAGAAGCTCGGTTCGATGGCGGCCTACGACTCGACGCTCGTCCTGACTGGGTTCGGACTGATGGTCGGTGGACTGACGGTGAAGGTCGCCCTGTTCCCCCTGCACACCTGGCAGCCCGACGCATACGCGAACGCTCCGGATACGGTGAGTGCGTTCATTTCCGCGCTTGTTTCGACAGTTTCGGCGTACGCGCTCGCCCGCCTGCTGTTCTCCGTGTTCACTGTTGAGTTCCTGGCGGCTGTGCCCACCGCTCGCTGGGCGCTGGTCGGCCTGGCCTGCGTGAGCATCATCGCCGGAAGCGCACTCGCCGTCTCGCAGGACAGCGTCCAGCGGATGCTGGCGTACTCCTCGGTGTCGCAGTTCGGCCTCGTCGTTGCCGGGTTCGCCATCGCCACCCCGCTGGCCGTCGTCGGCGCGACTGTCCATCTGCTCGGCCATGCAGTGATGAAAGGTGGGCTGTTCGCTGCGACGGGCATTATCGAGCGCAAGACGGGCGCGACGACGGTGAACGGCTACGCTGGGATGGGGAGCCGCGTCCCGGTTTCGGCGTTTGCCTTCGCCGTGCTTTCGCTGGCGATGGTCGGCGTTCCGCCCGCAGTCGGCTTCGTCGGCAAGTGGTACATCGTCCTCGGCGCGGTCAACGCCGAGAACTGGCCCGTCGTGGCTGTGTTGCTCGCGAGTACGCTGCTGACGCTGGCGTACTTCGCCCGCCTCGTCGAGCGGCTCTACTTCGCCGAGCCGACTATCCACGCGGAACCCGACGAGGCACCCGTCACAGACGGGAGCGGACAGGCAGTCTCGTTCGGCATGGTCGCCGTCGTCGTCGTCGCGGCCGCCCTCGCGGTCGCACTGACCGCAGCCGTACCGGAGTTGCAGAGAGTGCTCGAAGAAACGCTTCCACCCCTTCTAAACCAATGACTGAGTCGCTACGCCCAATCCTGGCAATCCTCGTCTCGGCGGTGGCTATCCCCGTGATTCTCTCGCTCAAACGTCGGCCGAATCTGCGAGAGGGGGTGACTCTGGCCGTCGCGTTCGCAAAGTTCGGTATTATTGCGAGCATGGTCCCCGGCGTCCTGAGCGGAACGGAGTACGAGTTCGTCGTCGGACAGTTCGCCACCGGTATCGAACTGGCGTTCACCGTCGACCCGCTCGGGCTGCTGTTTGGCCTGCTCGCCAGCCTGCTGTGGATCGTCACGAGCTTCTACAGCATCGGTTATATGCGCGGGCTGGACGAGCACGCCCAGACGCGCTACTTCGCCTCCTTCGCCGCCAGCCTCGCGTCGGCGGTCGGCGTCGCGTTCGCGTCGAACCTGCTGACGCTGTTCGTCTGTTACGAACTGCTGACGGTGTCGACGTACCCGCTCGTTACCCACGACGAGACGGACGAGGCCCGCGCTGCCGGCCGGAAGTATCTCGCGTACACATTCGGCGGTGGCGTTGCCGTGCTGGGCGGGACGGTGCTGGTGTTCGTGCTCGCCGGGACGACCGCGTTCACGCCCGGCGGGCTCGAAGGCCTCGCGACGGCCGACCCGACGCTGGCGAGGGCCGCGTTCGCCCTGCTGGCGGCCGGCTTCGGCGTCAAGGCCGCACTGATGCCGGCCCACTCCTGGCTCCCCGATGCGATGGTCGCGCCAACGCCGGTGTCGGGCCTGCTGCACGCCGTCGCAGTCGTCAAGAGCGGTGTGTTCGGCATCGCTCGGGTCGTCCTTGACGTGTACGGGACCGGGACGATGGAGCAACTCGGCGTCGGCCTCCCGCTCGCCGCGATTGCCGCCTTTACGCTCCTGACCGCGAGTATCATCGCGCTCAGACAGGACAACCTCAAGCGGCGGCTGGCGTACTCGACGATTAGCCAGCTCTCGTATATTGTGCTGGGACTGGGTCTGCTCCACGGGCAGGCGCTGACCGGCGGACTGCTTCACATCCCCGCGCATGCGTTCATGAAGCTCACGCTGTTCTTCTGTGCCGGCGCGATCCACGTCGAAACGCATACTGATGACATCAGCGACATGGCTGGCATCGGGAGACGGATGCCGCTAACGATGGCCGCCTTCGCCGTCGCCGCGGCCGGGATGGCCGGGATTCCGCTGGTCGCTGGCTTCGTCAGCAAGTGGTATCTCGTCATCGGCGCGCTGAGTCTCGAAAGCGGTGGACTCGTATTTGCCGCCGCGCTGCTGGTCTCGGGCGTCCTCAACATCGCGTACTTCTGGCCAATCGTCTATCAGGCGTACTTCGAGTCACCGGAGAGCCACGACGAGAAGCCACTCATCGGGGGACCGTTCGGCGGACGAGACGAGGTTCGGGCCGACGGCGGTGAGGACCACGAATCAGACGCTGCCGACGGTCACATCGACGAGGGAGAGGTGCCGAGACCGGAACATGTTGACCACCTCGGAAAACACGACGAGGAGCACGAACACCACGGCGGCCCGCCCGCGGGCGGCTGGGACGACCGCGGCTGGCGCGGCGGCGAGAGCACGTGGTTCATGCTCGGGCCGATACTGACCGCGGCCACGCTGTCGCTCCTGCTGGGGACAGTGCCGTACACCGCTGTATTCCTACGAATCGTCGACACCATCGTCGGTAACCTCCCGGGGGTGGTGGCCTGATGTCGATGCTGACGATGGTGCCGCCGGTCGTCGTCCTACTGGCGCTGGCAATCGTCGTCTCCCGGCTCCCGCGGCGTGCCGGACACGCGGTCGGTGCGCTTGTGCCTGCGCTCGCGGTGCCGTGGGCCGTCATGGTGCCCGAGGGCGCACACCTCCAGACACAGTTCCTCGGCTTCGAGGCCGTCCTGCTGAACGTCGATCCGTTCTCGCGGCTGATGGGTATCATCTTCGGGCTCATCGCTGCGGTCGCTGTCCTCTACTCCTACGCCAGCGAAGCGGACACGACACAGACCGGGTACGCCCTCTCGTACGTCGCGACCAGTTTCGGGGCCGTCTTCGCCGGCGACTGGCTGACGCTCATCTTCTTCTGGGAGCTGATGGCCGTCACCAGCACGCTGCTGGTGTGGCACTACGGGGGCAAGGCCGTCCGGGCCGGCTTCCGGTACGCCCTGCTGCACGGACTGGGCGGCACGCTGTTGATGGCCGCGATTCTCCGACACTACGTCGCGGTGGAGACGTTCCTGTTCGCGTCAGTGCCGGGCGGTCCGGAAACGGCCGGAATCACGTCTGGGCTGGCTGCCGCCTTAGCCGCTATCGGTATCGGCGTCAACGTCGGCTTTATCGGCCTGCACGCGTGGCTCCCCGACACCTATCCGCGCCCGCACATCGCCGCTAGCGTCTTCCTCTGTGTGTTCACGACAAAAACCGGCGTCTACGGGATGTACCGCGCGTTCCCCAACGGCCACGAGGCCATCGCGTACATGGGCGGTGGAATGGCTATCTTCGGCGCACTGTTCGCGCTGTTCCAGAACGACATGCGGCGGCTCCTCTCGTATCACATCCAGTCACAGGTCGGGTACATGGTCGCCGGCGTCGGTATCGGGTCGCCACTGGCTCAGGCCGGCGCGTTCGCCCACGTGTTCAACCACATCCTCTACAAGGGCCTGCTGTTCATGACTGCCGGTGTTGTCATCTACCGGACCGGCACAGAGAGCCTGAAGAAGCTCGGCGGTCTCTGGCGAGAGATGCCCATCACCGCGGGCGCGTTCTCGGTCGCCGCACTGTCTATCGCCGGCTTCCCCGGGTTCAACGGGTTCGTCAGTAAGGGGATCATCATCTCCGGGAGCCACTATACTTTCGGCAAGGGACCGCTCCCGCTTGGTGAGTTCTATACGCTCGAATGGATGCTGCTGCTGGGCGGCGTCGGCACGTTCATGTCGTTCATCAAGTTCGGCTACTACGCGTTCTTCCACGGCGAGTACGGCAGCAGTGTCCCGGACGCGAACCGTCTGCAGAGCGTCGCAATGGTGTCCGTCGCCGCACTCTGTGTCATCTACGGTGTGTACGACACGGCGCTGTTCACCATCCTTCCGTTCGACGTGACGAGCGACGCCGTTGTCGACCACGTCTACGAAACCTACACCGTCCCCCACCTCATCGAGGGGGTCGTCCTCGCCGTCCTCGGGCTTATTGGCTTCGCGGTGACGAAAAAGCCGCTCTCGAAGCTCGGCCGCGTCCCGGATGTCGATTCGCTGTACAACCCCGCCGTCTTCTATGGCTCTCGCGGGCTCGTCGTCGGCGTGACCGAACTGTACGCCGCCGTCGACCGTGTGGTGGTCCGTGCGACGGGCATCGTCACACGAGCGGTGACTTCCCCGGACGACGTTATCCAGCGGCTCCGTGACGACGATAGTCTCGTGCATCCAATGCGGGCCGGCATCGGACTCAGCATCCTCATTCTTGCAGTATTCGTTACAGTAGCGCTGCTGGCCCTTTCATGATGGTTCAAAAACATATCCTGTGATAATTGCGTACTATATTGGACGTATATCGTTTCAAACACCCAAAAAATGGCTGTTACCAGACAGGGTAATTACAGGTTCTGATAATACAGGTGCAGACTTATATATCTCCACAGCCACGATTCGATAAGCACGGCATAACAGGGGTACCTGTTGATGCGTGCGGACAATACAATGGAACTCAAACGATTCTTCAACGACGACGATGCTGTGTCGCCGGTCATCGGGGTCATCCTGATGGTCGCAATCACGGTCATCCTCGCGGCCGTTATCGCAACGTTCGTCCTCGGTCTGGGCGATCAGGTAAGCAACACGGCTCCACAGGCTAGCTTCAGTACCGATTACGACTCAGACAAGGGCGAAGTTACGGTAACTCACGACGGTGGCGATTCGATCAAGGCAAGCAACCTCTACTTCAGAGGGAGCGGATTCGGATCCGGCGCTGCTACTAATGAAATCGATAGCAATAACGAGCAGTGGCCGAGTGCCAACGCCAGCAGTAACAGCAAAGTCGTTGCCGGTGACAGAGTCGCTGTCATGGTCTCTGGCGATAGCTACGACTTCAGCGTCGTCTACGAGTCAGCCACCGGCGACAACTCCGCAACACTCGCCACTGCATCCGGGCCGGACGCATAATCCCGCGGCATCTCGTTTTTTCCGGCACCGAAACCCGTGAGTTTATAACTGATGAACACCCTGATTTTCGCTGTATTCCCCGCTATGGGTGGTGGGAATTGGAGACCATACTATGAGTAAGCAGGTAGAACGGTCAGACTCCGCTGTGGATGACGACCTTTCAAAAGGCGAGATATTCGATGTCCTGCAGAATGAGCGGCGTCGGTACACGCTTCAGTATCTGCGGGAACACGACGGGCCGATACAGCTCGGTGACCTCGCGTCACACGTTGCGGCACAGGAGTACGACTGCCCGAACACGGCTGTCACGAGCGCACAACGGAAACGTGTCTACACCACGTTACAGCAGTCCCATCTCCCGCGGATGCATGAGGCGGGCATCATCGATTACGACGACGAGAACGGGACGATCTCCAAGACGGCACACACGGAGGAACTCACTGTCTATCTTGAAATCGTGCCGGGGAGCGAGTTTCCCTGGCGCGAGTACTACCTTTCGCTCGGCGCGGTCAGTCTGGCAATCGTGACGATTCTCTGGGTCGGCGTCTATCCGTTCACGGTGATTCCGCCGCTTGTCTGGGCCACGCTGATCGCCATTGTACTCAGCGTCTCCGCAGGCTATCACACCTACGCCGGTCGTGAGATGACACTGACCGAGTACGTGGCACAGGAAGCCGAGTCCGACGACTGAATCACGCAGTTTGTTTCACAGCTTGTCCGCTTTCGTTTGTCTCGTTTACTCCTGAACTATTGAAACGGGGCTATGTCAATTTCGGCAGTACAGCCAGCCTTGAAGGGTTTCAAGACAACGTTGAACGACTAAAACGTGCTGTGTGTATAAGTGGGTACCTCTCATGTGGTTGAAGCAGCACACCCCGCGAGCCGGTAAGGAAATCCTTCGAACTATAGGGGTCTCCTACTCGGGTCACGCTCGCGGTGTGCGTCGAACAAACCATGGATATCAAACAACTCATCCACGACGACGACGCAGTGTCGCCGGTCATCGGGGTCATCCTGATGGTCGCAATCACGGTCATTCTGGCCGCAGTAATCGCCTCCTTCGTGCTCGGTCTCGGAGATCAGGCACAGCAGGCAACGCCGCAGGCGAGCTTCTCATGGGAATACGATGCCTCAAAAGCCGATGATGGATACGGATACCTATCGGTAACCCACGACGGCGGAGATACCATTGAAGCAGGAAGCCTCTATACTAGAGGTAGTGGAATAGAGGCTACCGGCTCGAATGGGTTGGATTCATCAGATATAGACTTCGAGGATGGAGATGAATCTTGGGACGACTCTGATGCGTTTGGAGCGAGTGGGAGTGAGGTATCTGCTGGAAATAGTATGGTAATTGCCGCTTCTGATTCGTACGATCTCCGAGTTGTTTACGAACCGCCAGAAGGTGACACGTCCGCAACGCTCGCACAGGATACCGGTCCTGACGCATAATCCGTCCACTATTTCTTCGTTTTTCAGCCGTTGAGTGACGGCGCTGTATCGTTTTCTGATTGCAGCAAATCTAAACAACTAGAAATCTCCTAAGTCGATAGGGTACTGTGACTAACTATACTCCCGTTGTGCTGTAGTATTTACATCTTCTCAAACGTAGGACGGCCCTGTCAGTCCCGCCCAATAGATCGGGCAACCAGCTCAGAGGCTTTCTTCTGGCGTCAAAGTCGCCGACCTAGAATCAAACACGAGAAGTCGCCACGATACTTTTATCACCAGATATCTAGTGACTGCTAACAATGGAAAAGACGCGGGCCGTTACCATCAGTGTAATCGCCGTTATACTCAGCGTCACACTCCTTTCCGGCCCGCTCGCCCCCGGCGTCACGCTAGCAACGGAACCAGAACCAGTGGCGCTCGAATCGGGCAACGTCACGGTTTCCGAGGTCGAAATGCCCGAGAAAGTAACGATTGAGAAAGGGTCCTACGGCGCGGCAAGCTACTATCTCGATGCGCCGCCGGTCCGCATACAGTTCGCGAATCGGACCGGACGGCCCACACTCGTCTACGAACTCACAATCGAGGAACTGGGCTACACGCGGACGACAAATCACTTTCTGGACGACTCAACCGGTGACACGTACGACCTGACGCTGGCGTCGGACACGTTCACCGGTGGCGAGATAGAACACGAGAAGTACAATGGCACAGTGACGGTGAGCAAGCGCGACGGGGCGGGCCACGGCGTGGTGGCGACGCGCAACGTCACGATATCGGTGGTCGAATGACGGAGACGGAGTTTGTCGGGCGTCTTCGACAGCGGACGCCCGCCCTTTCAACCACTCGCGAGACGGCGTACGCTGTACTGTTTGGCGACCGGCTCGGCCTGACCGTGTTTCTCGCGACAGTCGTGCTGTTCGGGCTGGTGTGGCGGACGGCGTTCCTGATAAACGATTCCTACACGCTGGCGAATGGGCTGTACAGCCTCTCAAACGGACAGCTAGCGATGACTGAAGCTGCCTACGGCCCCGGGCTAGAGACGCCGGGGGCGAACAGGTACGGCGGCCAGTGGTACGCGCGAAACTACGGCGTCGTTGTCCTCTCGCTACCGCTCGTGTTCGTGCTTGACCTGCTCACCACCATCGTCGAACTCCGCATTGCGCTGGTCGCGCTCTGGTCGCTCGCGTTGTTGGCGCTGGTGGTCCAGTGCAGTTACTACACCGATGGTGACTGGGTTCTCTACGGCGGCACCATCGCCGTTCTGGGGCTGTTCGGGCTGAATGTCGCGCTGGCACAGCCACTCGACGCCGGTCGAATCCATCTGTACGCGCTGCAACTGACGCATCTCCTTATCGCGGCGTTCACGCCGGTAGTTCTCTATCGGCTCCTCAGCCAGATACACACGCATCGGCTGGGGCTCCTGGGCATCGTAATGCTGACAGCAGGGACACCGCTCGCGTTCTGGGCATCTGTGCCGAAGCGCCACGCCGTCACCGGGACAGTCGTCGTCTGCATCGCGTACTGCCTCTATCGGAGCCGAAAACCAACAGATGGGGTAGTCATCACACAGCAAACGACCTTCCGCGCACTCGCCTACGCGCTGGTGGGACTGTACGCGTGGGTGCATGCTCCGGAAGCACTCCTGCTCTGTGTCGCCCTCGCACTGGTCGATATCCCGACAGCACCGGACAACAGTCCACGAACGCTCGTCCGTATCGGCGTCGTCTTTGGCCTCTCCCTGCTGCCGTTCATTATCACAAATATCGCTATTTCCGGGTCGCCGGTCAAGCCCCCGCGATTGATTTCCCGCGGTGGCTCCCTTGGCGACAGCTCTGCGGGCAGTGCAAGCGGTGGCGGCGGTAGCGGCGGCAGTGGTGGCTCTGGTGGATTGCTTACACCGCTGGCACCTCTGCTCGGGCCCATCGAGAGCGGAATGCGCCCACTGCTGTTGCTGGCCGGCGAACTCGTGTCAGGATTCAAAGCGCTCCAACAGCAACCAGACGACGTGTATCACGCCTTCGTCCGGTCAGGAAGTGCGAGCGGTGCGCTCGATAAGACTGGCGAGGAGTCCGTCAATCTCTCACTGCTCGAATCTGCGCCGGTTCTCGTTGCCATGGTCAGTACACTCCCAGTCATCCGACGATTGCGTTTGCCGTCGTCGATGGCTGACCGGACACTCAGTGCCGACCGTGTCGTGGACGCGTTCGTTATAGCGGCGTTTGCCGGCGTCGTCCTGCTGTACAACAACCGCTTACCACTGCACGCACAGGTGACTGCCCGGTATCTGTTCCCGCTCTATCCACTCGGCGTGTATCTGCTTGTACGGCTTCCAGCGGTACGCCAGACTCTCGCAGATCACTGGCGCATGTTCCTCTGGGCAGTTGCAGGAACGGTGCTGATCGGCGGGCAGCTGACCCTGGTGTTCGTTGCGCTGACGGTGAACGGTATCGGTGAAGCGTTCCAGTTGCACGCGCTGCTCGCGCTTGGGGTCGCTGTCCCACTCAGTATCTGGGCGCTGTGCGGTCGCTCAAGAGGCCGAGCCGGGCAGGTCGGTGCAGCGCTTCTCGGTGCTGCAACGGGTGTGGCGGCTGTGTTTCTACTCCTAACCACCGTCGAGTACTACGCACTGGGTGATACACACCTCCTGCCGATGATGCGAGCACTCGGTGAACTGCTGACGCTCTACTGAGTCGGTGACGGAGAATTTTAGTACGGGCTTGTAGTACCGACGGCATGGACCGACTCAAGAAGTCCCTACTCGAAGCGCCAATTATCGAGAAGGAAGGCTACCACTACTTCGTCCACCCCATCAGCGACGGGGTCCCGATGCTTCGACCGGAACTTCTGCGCGAAATCGTCATCAAGATCATCCGGAAGGCAGAACTGGACGACGTCGACAAGATCGTCACACCGGCGGCGATGGGTATCCATATCTCGACAGCCGTCTCGCTGATGACCGATATCCCGCTCGTTGTTGTCCGCAAGCGTCAGTACGGGCTTGATGGGGAAGTATCACTGTCACAGGTAACTGGCTACTCCGAGAGCGAGATGTACGTCAACGACGTGTACGAGGGCGACCAGGTACTCGTACTCGACGACGTGCTTTCGACCGGCGGGACGCTGGCCGGGCTCACGGGCGCGCTCGAAGACATCGGCGCCGACATCCGCGACATCGTCTGTGTCATCAAGAAGGCCGACGGGACGAACAAGCTCGACGAAGCGGGCTACGACGCCAAGACGCTGATCAACGTCCAAGTCATCGACGGTGAAGTCACTATCGTCGACGAGCACGGCGACGACTAGAGCAGCTGTTGATACGGTTTCTGTAGCGAGTCGAGGGCGAGCCGCCAGTAGTACCAGTAGGCTTACAAAGACCTGTGCCGGCACTGGCTGTTGTGTCCCCCTCCATTCGGTCCCTCACAAAGGATTTCGCCGCACTGTTTAGTTCACTTGTCTTGCTTGGGCCACTGACACTCGGGCTACTCGTCGTCGCAGGCAGAATTGTCGCCGGGCTAATAGGAGTCGCGGTTCCGGACGCGCTTGGCACCATCGGCTTCAGCGTGGCCGCACTGCTGGCACTCTGGCTGGCGCTGGAGGGGGCGATGGTACAGCGGCACGGGCTCGAAACGATGGATCGCGGCGGCTCAATTCAGCGTGCCGCCCGGTATCTGTTGGTCGCCGTCACGACACTTGCCGGGCTTATAGTCTCTGTCCGGTTTGTAGCGCTGTCGCTCCCGTGGGCATTCGAGACGCAGAACACGGCTGCACAGGTCCTTGGCGTGCTGCTCGTTGCGGCGTTGGTCACCACGCTGTACCGAACACTCACAGCGGCCAGAAAGGGGTACAGCAGTGAGCAATAGCGGAGAACAGGCTGAAGGCAGTCTGCAGCGCGAGAGAGCATAGCGGGAAGTAGATTTGAACTACGCCCACGTCGCTCCCGCTGGTCGCTCGTGTTCTACTTCAAATCTACTCTGTAATAACAGTCGCTCACGGGTTTGTGAGCGACAGAATATAGCGGGAGGTAGATTTGAACTACCGATCTGCGGGTTATGAGCCCGCCGGAATCTCCTGGCTATCCCATCCCGCTACCTTCTCGTAGTTCGGTCCCCTCATTAAGGGTTGTGATTCGAGGGCCGTCCGTGAGTTAGTAACGCGCTACGGTCACCCGTCCGCATGGACCTGCCAGGTGAAGACACTCTCGGCGACGTAGTTGACCAGCATCGCGACCCCAATGGCGAGCGGGCTCGCGGCGATGAACCACAGGTCAGTCCCGGCGATAACGAGTTCAATCATCAGCCACTGCGTAAGTAGCCAGTAAACTGCGAGCTGGACCGCGACGCCGCCGGACCGAACCAGGTGGGACTTGCCGAGGCGCTTGGCGAACGAACGGCGACCTGTCTCACCCTGGCCCGCGAACGTCCAGTGTTCGTTGACCAGAAACATCACGAGAATCGCCGTTTCGACGCCGGCAGCCTTGGCCCACATGTCGCTGACGCCGAACGCCAGGCCGAGCACGGCGAGGACCGTGTTGTCGCTGATCGCGCCGACGACACCGACGGAGACGAACTGGCCGAAGCGAACGCCCGACACAAGGGACTCGAACCGGTCGGGAACGATTCGGCGAACCTGCTGTTCGATGTCGATCATCGATCTTTCTCGATAAGGGCAGTTGGTTCGTCGAGATGCTCGGCCAAGGCCGCGTGGAAACGGTCATCGCGCAGTTGCTTCGACCGATGGCGAGCGGTTAGCAATGCCTCAAGCAGGTCTATCGACGTTCGTATCGGCGAGACCGTCGAGCCGGGCTTGTCTTCCCACTCGATAGGGACCTCCTCGATACACAGGTCCAGTGCGGCGGTGATGGCTATCAGTTCAACGTCCCACGCGAAGCCGGGTTCGTACAGATGGTCGCGGACGCGCTCCCAGGCGGCCGCATCGATTGCTTTTGCACCGCACTGGTAGTCATACAGCCGCACATCGAGCAACTGGCCGGCGAGCCACGCGAAGCCGTCGCCGAGGAATCGGCGGGCGAACGTCTGGTGGCTGGCAACGATAGCGTCCGGGTGGCGGCGGGAGCCAACGGCGAGGTCCGTCCGGCCCTCGGTGACCGGGGCCAGTATCCGTTCGAGCGAGGCGACCGGTGTCGATCCATCAGCGTCGACAAAGGCCAGCACGTCGGTCTCCATCCGCTCGAACCCGGCAGTGATGGCTGCACCTTTACCGCGGCGATAGGGCACGGTGTGGACTTCGACTGGGAGCGAGCGGAGCTGTGCGGGAACGCCGTCCCGGGGTGCATCGAGTTCAACGACTATCGTCTGCGGTTCGAGGGCATCGTCGATAGCGGCGATATAGGTCCCGAGCTGCTCTGTGTCGGGACGGTAGGCGGGGAGAACTACCCCGACGGAACGCGACATTGCCGAGTAGTCGGACAGGCGGAAGTAAAAACAGTTCGAAGCTACCGGTTCCTAACCAGTCGATAATCGCAGGAGCAACGAAAAAGCGTATAGGCCAGCGAACCGGTCCCTCCACTGATGCAATACGGGCTCCTCGCCATCTGGCTCGCCCTCTACCTCCTGTTACTGTACGCTGGCGGAACCGTCGCTGGACTGCTGTTTCCCCGCTTTGCCGACCGCGGACTCGCCTTCGGCGTCCCGGTCGCCGTCTCGATACTATGGCTGGTCACCTACTTCGTCGGTCGCCTCTCGTTGACGCTTGGCATCTGGCTCGGCGTCGTCGTGCTCGCAACGGGTACGGTAGCTGTCTGGCGGGTCGACAGCGCACCCGACCCCCGAACCTACGCCGAAACGGCCGGCGTATTCACAGTCGGGTTTCTGTTTCTCGTCGTCATTCGAGCGTTCGACCCTGCAATCGTCCCCATCGGCGGCGAGAAGTTCCTCGATTTCGGACTATTGCAGTCGCTCATGCGGGCCGACAGCCTTCCGCTAGAGGACATGTGGTTCGCCGGCGAGCCGGTCGCGTACTACTACGGCGGGCATCTCATCGCAGCGATTCTGACCAGGGTAACGGGGACCGGAGGGCAGTTCGCGTACAATCTCGCGCTAGCGGGGTTTTACGCCACGCTGGTCACGGCGGCGTACGGACTGGCGGGCGCTGTCGCGAGCGAACGCGGCCTCCCGCGGCGACTGGCCGCCGGCCTCACGGCGTTCTGTGTCGGGTTTGCCAGTAACCTATCGACGCCTGCCAAGTTCGTCATCTGGCTCTTGCCCGGCGGGCTGGGCCAGAGCGTCGCCGAACGGGCCGGTTACGAATTGAAAGGGCTCGCAGCGGGGCCAGACTCGTTCAGCTACTGGGACGCGAGCCGTGTCATCGAAGACACGGCATCTGATTTCGGCACATACGAGCCCAGTGTGGCGCTAGTCATCGATGAGTTCCCGCTGTTCTCCTGGCTCAACGGCGACATGCACGCCCACATGATGAGCACGGGCTTCCTGTTGCTCGCCGCTGCGCTCTGTTTCAGCTACTACCAGACGCCGGCCGCCGAACGCCGGCGGCGGATCGGACTACTTTTCGCTGCGCTCCCGGCCGTCGCGGGCATCATGGCCGTAACGAACACGTGGTCGTTCCCATCGATGGGCGGGCTGGCACTGCTGACAGTGACCGTCGCGCCGGCTGACCCGACGACGCTCCTGCCAAAGGCCATCGAACAGCGACTCCGACTGAACGGCCTAGGCCAAGAGGGTGTCCGGATCGGAATGGGACTGGGCGTCGCTGCTGTCGTTCTGGTGCTGGGACTACTCTGGTCGCTACCGTTCTGGCTCGGCCCGGCGAGCGGGCGCGAGATCGCCGTCCTGCCAGACCGGACCTCGCTGCTGGAGTTGCTGGCCGTCCACGGCCTGTTCGTCGCTCCGTTCTGGCTGTACCTGTACGCCCAGACCGGGCGCGCCGTCGGGCGGAGTACAGCCCGCATTGTCGGTCTCGTGGCCGTCGGCACGGCGGCACTGGCGGCGACGCTCGACATCGCGGCGGTCGGCCTGCTCGGGCCTCTACTGCTGGGCGCGTGGCTGTTCGCGCGCTCACCGACGCTTGACAGAACAGTCGATGCGGTCCCGGCGCTCGCTGACGGCGGCGACCGGCCCGTCGGCTTCGAGTCCGTGCTGATTCTCGCCGGCGCGGGCCTGGTTCTACTGGTCGAGTTTATTTTCGTCAGGGAGAACATCGGTCGGATGAACACCGTCTTCAAGACGTACATGCAGGTGTGGGTGCTCTGGGGGGTCGCCGCCGGCCCCGTACTGGCGTGGCTGCTCACCCGTTGGCGGCCGACCGGCAAGCAGGCACGAAAATGGACCAACATCGGCGTCCGGGCGTTCGTCGCCCTGCTTGTCTGTTCGGCATCCCTGTACGGCGTGTTCGCGCTCTCGAACCACGTCGAGTACGCCGGCGACCCCACGCTGGACGGGCTGGCGTATCTCGACGACGACCATCCCGAGGAGGCCGAGGCAATCCGGTGGCTCGACGAGACGACGACTGGACGGCCGACCATCGTCACGGCCGCCCCCGCTGACTACGAGTGGGTCGCCGACGAGGGCAAGGGCGCGAGCGCGCCGTCGAGCCTGACCGGGCTGCCGACCGTCGCGGGCTGGACCCACGAAGCCCAGTACCGCAACGACACGGTGTACGACCGCCGCGTCGACGATGTGGCGACGATTTACACCGGCGACGCGCCCGAGCAGCGCCGGCTGCTCGAAGCGTATGACGTGCGCTACGTCTACGTCGGTCCGGTCGAACAGGCCCGCTACGGCGACGTAACTGTCGACCAGCTACAGGGAGTCACCGTCGCGAAACAAGCCGGCGGCGTCACGATCTATCGGGTCCGACCGGAGTACTTCTGAAAACGAAGCGGGTTACTGTGGGCGAACGACGGTTTTCGGGGATCGATGCGGATCGCTCAGGACTCGGCGTTCGGCGGCGCGCGCTCGCGGAGAACGGTGACGGCCTCGGCCTCGATGTCGTCCGTGTCCAGATGCATCGGGATGTACTCCTGGGTCTTGAACGTCTCTTCCTCGTCCTCCGAACCGATAGTACACCAGAGCTGTGGCCGGTCCGGGCCGTGCCAGTCGCCCTGCCGCGAGACCGAGAACACCTCGTACTCCTCGTCCTCGTACTCGATGCGGCCGCCCTTTCGGAGCCCCGGGTCGCCGTGGATAATGAGCTTCTTCATGCGCGTTCCTTTGCCAACAGCGTACTTAGTGACTTCGAAGGCGATTGCGACACAGCGCACCAGTCGACAGAGAGCGACGGGAGAGCATCTGTAACTAGAATGACCTTATATTCTTACCGATGATGTTTAGATGCTTAACATCCTGATAGCAGAGATTTATATATCCGAATCGATGACAGTCGTGTATGTTGAAACAACAGCAGCGGTCGTGCGAGCGGGCCTCAGTTGTCGTCAACCCGATGGACGACAACGGACGGATGGAACTCAGGGATATCGAGACCGACGAGACCTATGAGGTCGTGGACTACATCGACGACGAACTGGCCGCGAAGCTGGGGTCGCTTTCGACCGGCGAGGCCGTAAATCTCGAACTGCTAGCGGGCTCGGAGTCGGACGTGTTCGGTGCGGTCCGCATCGAGTCGACCGGTCCGTCGGCGCGGTTCCAGTAAACGGCCGCGGGACGGGGGGCGTTGGCGTCACATATGCAGCGATGCGGGGCGGGCGGCAGGTGCGAACCAAACGGGTTTTAAGCGGTCACGTCAAATCGCTCGGTAAGGCCGATATCTATGCAGATGCCACGACGATTCAACACGTACTGTCCGCACTGTAACGAGCATCAGGAACACGAAGTCGAGAAAGTCCGGAGCGGCCGTGAGACCGGCATGAAGTGGATCGACCGCCAGCGCGAGCGCAACTCCGGTATCGGGAACGACGGCAAGTTCTCGAAGGTCCCGGGTGGCGACAAGCCCACCAAGAAGACGGACCTCAAGTACCGCTGTGGCGAGTGTGGGAAGGCCCACCTCCGCGAGGGATGGCGCACCGGCCGACTGGAGTTCCAGGAGTAACGATGGCAGGAAGCTTCATCACCGTCGAATGCCCCGACTGCGAGAACGAACAGACGCTCTTCGAGAAGGCCGCGAGCGAGGTCTCGTGTGCCGTCTGTGGCCACACCATCGCCCGTCCGACGGGCGGGAAGGCCGACATCGAAGGCGAAGTGACCGCCGTCGTCGAGGCCCGATAGGATGAAATACAGCGGCTGGCCCGAACCGGGCGAACTCGTCGTCGGCAAGGTCGACGAGATCGAGGACTTCGGCGTGTTCGTCGACTTAGACGAGTACGAAGGCAAGCGCGGCCTCTGTCACATCTCTGAGGTCGCCAGCGGATGGATCAAGAACGTCCGTGACCACGTCAACGAAGGGCAGACAGTCGTTGCCAAGGTGCTTGACGTCGACGAGAGCGCCCAGCAGATCGACCTCTCGATCAAGGACGTCAACGACCACCAGCGAAAAGAGAAGATTCAGGAGTGGAAAAACGAGCAGAAGGCCGACAACTGGATGGAACTGGCCTTCGGCGAGGACCTAGACGACGAGACGTACGCCGCCATCGCCAACGAACTGCTGGCGGAGTTCGGGTCGATGTACGACGGCTTCGAGTCGGCGGCGATACACGGCACGGACGCCCTCGAAGACGTTGACCTCTCCGAGGAGGAGATCGACGCTATCGTCCAGACGGCCCGGAACAACGTCTCCGTGCCGTACGTGCAGGTCACCGGCTACGTCGACCTGTCCTGTCCCGAAAGCGACGGCGTCGACATCATCAAGGAAGCGCTGCAGGCCGCTGAGGGCAACGGCGAGGTCCCCGACGAGATCGAACTCGAAGTGACCTACGTCGGCTCGCCCGAGTACCGCATCCAGGTGCAAGCGCCCGACTACAAGACCGCCGAGGACGCGCTCGAAGAGAGCGCGGACCGCGCCGCGACGGTCGTCGAGCAACACGGTGGCACGGGGCAGTTCCACCGTGAGCGTAGCGAAGACGACGAGTAAGCCGGTTGTCGTTCAGTGAGTCACTACCGATGAAATCGGACATCCACGTCTGTACTGCCTGGGAGTCCGAGCACGACCGGCCGGTGTACACGCTGGACGATACCTGTCCGGAATGTGGGGCCGAAGCAGTCAATAGCGCACCCGCGCCGTTCTCGCCTGAAGACAGCTACGGCGAGTATCGACGTTCTCTTAAGCGCCGCAGCCGCGAATAAGCCGTATGGACGAATTCGACATCGAGACTGTAGCGGACCCCGACCTTGACGATCCGGTACTGGTCGAGGGGCTGCCCGGCGTCGGCCACGTCGGCAAACTCGCCGCCGAACACCTACTAGAGGAACTCGAAAGCGAGCTCGTTCGCCGTGTCTACTCAACACACTTCCCGCCACAGGTCAGCATTGACGACGGACAGGCAGAACTTGCCTGCGCCGAGTTCCACGCTGTGACCCCGGAAGAGGGCCAGGACCTGCTCGTGCTTTCCGGGAACCATCAGGCCCAGGACAACCAGGGCCACTATGGCCTGACCGACACGTTCCTCGACATCGCCGACGAGTTCGGCGTCCAGCGGGTGTTTGCCCTCGGCGGCGTCCCGACCGGCGAACTCATCGAGGAGTACGACGTGCTCGGCGCGACGACGACTGAGGATTTCAAGGAAACGCTGGAGGACGCTGGCGTTGCCTTCCGCGAGGACGAACCTGCGGGCGGTATCGTCGGCGTCTCCGGCCTGCTGCTGGGTCTGAGCAAGCGCCGCGACGTGCCAGCCAGTTGTCTCATGGGCGAGACATCGGGCTACCTGGTCGACCCTAAGAGCGCGCAGGCCGTCCTCGAAATCCTGCAGGAAGTCATCGGGTTCGAGGTCGACTACAGTTCGCTGGAGGACCGCGCCGACGAGATGGAGGAGGTCGTCCGGAAGATTCAGGAGATGGAACAGCAGAACTCCCCGTCGCCCACCGACGAGGATCTCAGATACATCGGCTGAGACGGATTCCTGTCCCCGTGTCTCGGCTTTCACCGACGGCGGAGCCGGTACCCTCCGGGACTGATTAGAGGGAGTCCGCCTGAAGCAGTCACCTGTTGCCGGAGAGCGGGAATTTCTTTACCACTGGACCCTAATTCAGGGCTGTGCAGACACAACCGGGTATGCCACCGGAGTGGCTGGTCCTCGGGCTCGCCCTCGGCGTCGCCGGAACCCTCGTTGTCGCCGGGCTATTCGTCCTCGCGAATCGTGTGTTTCCGGCTGAGCGGCCGAATCGGCAGGCGACAGACGGCGGGGAGATGCGACGCCGGGCGGAGCTTCGCGAGTACCTCACCGCTATCGACGAGCAGTTCGCCGAGAACCACTTCGTCGAGGGGCAACACGTCGCCTTCTATCTCCCCAAGCGGGACGTGGCAATCACGTTCGACGCCCGGGCGTACTACCGCATCGAGCGATCGCCGACTGTTCCCGTACTGGTCGAACACGAGATGCCGGGCGTCTATCTCGGCGCACGCCTGCCCTTCGAAACGCCCGAAGTTGACCTCGGCCCGGACCCCGAGGAGGAACCACACCCGACAGTCCAGGCGTTCAGCGAACTGGGACTGACACAGAGCGCGTCGCTGGACGACGTGAAATCGGCCTACCGCGAGCGCGTCAAGGAGGTCCATCCGGACCACGGTGGCAACGAGGACGAGTTCAAGCGCGTCCGGGAGGCGTACACCACTGCAAAACAGCACGCATCCGGGGCATCGCGACAGCGAGCGTCATAAGGGGAGACTGCAGGCCTGTCACTGCATCGGGACGCAGCAGACCGGGACAGACGAATGACGGACAACGGTCTCGGTGACGCTTCCGGTCAGATATCGCGTGAGGCCGGAGTGGCCGTGTGTTCCCATCGCAATGAGATCGATATCGTGTTCCTCACTGTAGGAGAGAATCGCGCGTGCAGCCGGGCCGCTTGCGATGTTGCCTGCAACACTGACATCCGCGTCGCTGGCACGCTCATGGACCGCCTCAAGTGCCTCCTGACCGGTTTGCTCAAGCGCCTCGTGAATCTCTGTCGCTCCTTCAGCGCCGCCGAACCGGCTCGTGTCGACAGAATAGAGCGTGTGTACGGTTGCGTCATACAGTTCCGCTAGCGTGATTCCCCATTCGATTGCGAGTGCTGCCCCTTCGCTGCCGTCAGTCGGGAGGAGAATGTTGTCGTACCGTTGATCACCGATTTCGACGATATCCCCATCCGGAGTGACTGTGACGATTGGAACAGCGGCAGTCCGGAGCGTCTTTTCTGCGACACTCCCGAGTGCAACCCGTTCGAACCCTGTCCGTCCCTGCGTCCCCATAACAATGAGATCGATGTCGTGAGCATCGACGTAGTCGTTGATCGCCTGAAACGGAATCCCCGACTCGACAGCGGTAGTGATTTGCCCGGAGAGATGCGCCCTCGCGAGTGTCGCGATGGAGTCTACCGCCCGTTCAGCCGCCTCCGTGAGGAGACGCTCCCGGTCGGTCTGCCCATCAGAATTCAGGTCCGGTTCGATGTCACGGGCGTCAACTGCTGACAGTACGTGGAGGTCGGCACCGATTGTGGCAGCGAGATCGATACCTCGCCGAGCCCCTATTCGCGCCCCGTCACTGCCGTCGGTCGGCACGAGAATCGAGTTGATCGGTTGGCTCATAGCCACGGTTTGACAGGCTATTGATTTAACACTACGTTCGATTCCCGCACATTGCAGAGTGAGTTTACGACCGCCCTGTGTTGCGTACGTGTACTGCATCTTGCACGCCTCGGTCAACGGACGCCGAACCGACCAGCTGCCGCCGGCAAGAAGATGGGCGTTCACAGCCGACGGGACTGCGTCGCGCCTCTGAACCAGGCGCACCACCATTTTATCCACAGGCTGACCGTAGTCGCGATATGATCGAACGGATTCTCGTTCCGATGGACGATTCGGAAATGGCCCGGCGAGCGCTTGCGTACGCCCTTGAGAACCATCCCGACGCGGAGATTACTGTCTTACACGTCGCGGGCGGACCGTCGCCGTTGGGAGGAGCGGCCACCGCGCTTGCTCTTTCGGATGATGTCGAAGCGGCCGCCGAGGAGCGTGCGGAGGAAGTATTCGACGACGCTCGTGAGCGCGCCGCCGAGTACGATGTGGAAATAACCACTGAAGTGCAACTGGGCCACCCGGTCCGGGCGATTCTGAATAGAGCTGCCGACTTCGATGCGGTCGTACTCGGAACGCACGGCGGCTCGTTATCCGATCGGCTGGTCGTCGGGAACGTCGCTCAGAAAGTGTTCCGTAACTCGCCTGTTCCAGTCATCATTGCCCGATAAGTGGTGGCAAGGCCGATAGATGGACTGCCCCAAGCATCGACAGTGACGGGACACCGACCGTCTGTGCCAGACTCAGTCTGGAAAGTTTCTGGGGGTCGCGGGAGTGACTACGGCGTCACGACGAGTTTGCCGACGCTATCTCGGTCCTGCATTGCCGCAAACGCCGCATCGGTCTCTTCAAGCGAGTACGTCTCCCCGATTTCCGGAGAGAGTGTACCGTCAGCGACGAGGCCGACGAGTCGCTCCAGGTCACCCTGTGTTCCCATCGTACTCCCGATGACGCGCTTGTGGCCGAGAAACAGGTCTGGAATGTCGATCTCGGACGTGCCGCCGGCCGTCCGCCCACAGACCGCCATCCGGCCGCCGCGACGGAGAACGTCCAGCCCGACCTGCGTGTACTCGCCGCCGAGGTGATTGAGCACGGCGTCGACCGGCCCGACCTCGCTGACTGCCGCCCGAATCTCGTCCGGGTCGGTGCTCTCGACGGCGTGGTCCAGGCCGAGCGATTCGACGCGGTCGAGTTTCGCCCGCGAGGAGGAGGTGCCGGCGGTGTGAGCGCCGAGCGCGTCGGCGAGTTGCACGCCAGCGACGCCGACGCCGCCGGTGACGCCCGGCACGAACACCGTATCGCCCGGTCCGGTCTCGACCCGGTGGAGCATGTGGAAGGCGGTCATGTAGGCCGTCGGGAGTGCGGCCGCCTCGACCATGTCCACGCCGTCGGGAAGCGCGACGAGCCGGTCGGCCCGGACGCGGGCCGATTCGGCGAGGCCGCCGTGGTACAGCGAGAAGTTCGCACAGAGGTTCTCAGGCCCCTCACGGCAGTAGCGACACGTTCCACAGGTCTCGTTCGGGCAGAGTACAACACGGTCTCCGGGTTCGACGGCGGTGACACCCTCGCCCACGGCGTCGACGGTCCCGGCCACGTCGAGGCCGCTGACAAACGGCAAATCGTCGGTGTCGACCATCGCGGAGTCGCCTTCGAGAATCCAGAGGTCGTGGCGGTTGATAGCACACGCCTCGACGGAGACGACCGCCTCACCGCGTCCGGGTTCAGGGGTCGGTCGGTTGACGAGCGAGACGCCGTCCGGGCCAGTGAGTTCGCTGAACGCTGCGGCGCGCATCAGGCAAGTGTTGTGCCACGACGGGTTAAACAGCACCGAAGCGTGCGGTGTCGTGCCACAGCGGCCCTATTCCGACCGGCTCAGATGCCCTGGCTCATGAGGTGACTGCGCAGGAGGTCCGCCTCCTTGCTGCCGGCGACGGGGTTTACCAGGACGACCACGTCGTCGCCGTCGAAGGCACCGTCGTCGGCCAGCGCCCGTGCGCCAGCGATGGCGGTCCCGCCGGTCGCGCCTGTTTCCGGCCCCATCTCGCAGCCGTCGACGGCACCGGCCAAGATGTCCTTGTCGGGGACGGCGACGCCGCCTCCGCCCGAACGCTCCAGCGAGTCCAGCGCCGCCGTGCCGGCCGCGGGGTCGGGCACTTCGAGCGGGCCGACGATGGTGTCGGGGTGCTCGACGGTCGCCGGTTCGTCGTCGCCCTCGCGTGCGGCGTCGGCGATGGCGGCCGCCGAATCGGGCTGTGCGGCGTAGATTCGCGGGACCGACTCCGTGAGGCCGCTGTCGGCTGCTGTCTGAAAGCCGCGTTCGAGACCGACGACCGTCTCGCCGTGGCCGGTAGGGTGGACCACCGCGTCGGGGACCGCCCAGTCGAGGTCGTCAGCCGTCTCGAAGGCGACGGACTTGGCCCCCTCGATACGGAACGGGTGGCCGGGCGCGACCGGGACCCAGCCATCGGCGGCCTCGGCCAGTTCCTCGTCGAAGGCCGCGACGGCGTCGTCGTACCGCCCCTCGACGACGCGCATGTCGCCGCCGTGGACGTTCACCATCGCCTTGTTGAGGAACGGACACCGCGAGGGGACGAAGCCCTTCGACTCGACGCCGGCCCGGGCCGCGTAGGCGGCGCTGGCCTGCGCGCCGTTGCCCGTCGAGGGCGTCACGACGCGCTCGGTCCCACGCTGGGTGGCGGCAGTGACCGAGAGCGAGAGCTTCCGGTCCCCCAGCGAGGCCGTCGGGTTGCGCCCCTCGTCTTTGACGTACACCGCATCGACGCCGAGTTCCTCGGCCAGGTCCGGGACCGGGACCAGCGGCGTCGCCCCCTCCCCGAGCGTCACCGTCGCGTCGTGAGGGAACGGCCGCAGCGGCTCGTAGCGGCCCGGCCCCGTCGTGTCGGGCAGCGCCGCCGGCGTCAGCTCCGGAACGTCGTAGTCGCCCACGAGGACCCCGCCGCAGTCGGGACAGCGGTCCGCCGTGCTGTCGGTTTCCGCACCACACGCCGTGCAGGTGAGGCCGCGAAACGCCGCAGTCGTCTCCATGTCTCCCACTGGGGACGGGACGACCAAGTGTGGTCCGGTCCCGCTTCAGCACGCTCTTGTCCCGTGCGGTCGAACCGGAGGGTATGACAGATGTCGTCGTCGCCGGAGGCGGACTCGCCGGGCTGGTCGCCGCCCGGCACGTGGCGGAGTCGGGCCGAGACGTGACCGTCTTCGAACAGGCCTCGGAGGTCGGGGGTCGCGTCCGGACGGCCCACGAGGACGGCTACACGTTCGACCGCGGGTTCCAGGTGATGTTCACTGCGTACCCTGCGGCCAAGCGTGAACTCGACATCGAGGCGCTCGCCCCGCGGACGTTCACGCCGGGCGCGACCATCGCCAGCCCGAACCACCGCTCGGTGCTGTCGGACCCGCTCCGCAACCCCACGGCCGCGCCACAGACGCTGCTCAACACCGACGTGCGCACGGCCGACAAGCTCAGGCTGTTCCGGCTCCAGCGCGAACTGGCCGGCGTCGAGCCGGTCGAACTGCTCTCTCGTGGCGGCCGGACCATCCGGGAGTACCTCGCCGACTACGGCTTCTCACAGCGGTTCGTCGAGCGGTTCGCCGCACCGTTCTACGGCGGTATCACCCTCGACCGCTCGCTGGGCACCGACAGCAGCATCTTCGAGTACACCTACAAGATGCTGAGCGAGGGCGAGATATTCGTCCCCGCCGACGGGATGCAGGCGATGCCGCGCCAGCTCGCCGACCGCGCTCGCTCGGCGGGAGTGACCATCGAGACCGACGCGGCCGTCACAGACATGGAGATCCACGACGGCGAGATCACTGCCGAGGTGGGCACGGAGACGGTGACGGCCGAAAGCGCCGTCGTTGCGACGGACCCGCAGACAGCGGCTGAACTGACGGATATCGATGCGATTCCGACTGAGCCCGTCGGCTGTGTCACCCAGTACTTCGCGCTCCCGACGAACCGCGCCCCGACGACCGGGCAGCGCATCATCCTCAACGCGGCGGACGACCGGCCAAACACCGTCGCGCCGCTGTCGGCTGTCGCCAGTGAGTACGCGCCCGCGGGAATGGAGCTATACAGCGCCACCTTCCTCGGAACCCCCGAAGCGAGCGACGAGGAACTGGCCGCCGAGGTTCGGGACGCACTTCAGTCGTGGTACCCGAGCGCGAGCTTCGAGGCGCTCGAACACCTCCGGACTGACCGAGTTCCGTTCTCACAGTTCGCCCAGCCACCGGGATACCGGGAATCGCTCCCGGACCCGACAGCGCCGGACGGGAACGCGGTCCTGGCTGGCGACTACACCCGCTGGTCGTCGATACAGGGCGCGCTGGAGAGCGGCAAGGTCGCCGCTGATCTGCTACGATAGTAGAACTGCTGAGACAACTCCGAAGCGACGGCG
The DNA here is from genome assembly GCF_001280425.1 of Haloarcula rubripromontorii. Lineage (NCBI taxonomy): Archaea > Methanobacteriati > Methanobacteriota > Halobacteria > Halobacteriales > Haloarculaceae > Haloarcula > Haloarcula rubripromontorii. Next base: position 125,187 of record NZ_LIUF01000001.1, read on the forward strand.
GTCTATGCGGCTGGACCGCCGCTATTCGTGTTTCCCTCGTGGTCGGGCCCCTCCCCTTCGAGGACTTCAGAGACGTACTTTATTGTCGCGAAGTACAGCAGCAGTAGCGAAAGCAGCGTAATCGCGATGAGACCCAGCGCGATTTCTGTCTGAACCATATTCCAGCGTCCACCGTCGCGGCTCAAATACTTACCGTTATAGCATGCGGCGGAACTCCCCCAGCGGCGGGAACGATAGGGTCTCGCGGCCGCTCTCGTCCCAGACCACCGGCTCCAGCCGGTCGGCGTCGGTGACCAGCGGGGACTGGAAGTCACCGGCGCGCATCTCGTTGACCTCGACGCCGGCGTTCAGCCTGTTGAACGACGGGAGCATCACGACATCGCTGCCGCGGTACTGACCGCTCCCGACAAGGTAGCAGGGCTGGCGTTGCCCCTCAATGCTGATCGTGGGGTGGTCATGTCCGACGACGTAGCGGTCGGCGTCGGCTTCGGGGGCCTCGTGGCCGTGGCAGACGACGGTGTCGCCGACCCGGTACTCCGGCTCGGTCGGCCCGTCCCACACGCTGTCGAGCATCGTGTCGTGGTTGCCCGGCGTCACGAGCAGGCGCGCACCGGCCGTCCGGCAGGCCTCCCTGAGGCCGGCGACGGTACTCTCGACCGACCGGGGAACGGTCTGGAACGAGTGGAGGAGGTCACCGGCGATAACGACCTCCGCTGGCTTGTGGCGCTCGACGAGCGACTGGAACCGCTGGAGCATGTCCGAGCCGGATCCGACCGGGAGTTCGAGGTTTCCGCCGGTGCCCCGGCCGACGTGGAGGTCCGCGACGACGAGCGTCTCCCCGAACAGGAGCGCACGGTCGTCATAGCTGGCTGTCATCGCCGTGGAGTCGGCGCTGCCGACGGTTATATTGTCGGTCACGCGAACGCTCGGCGCGGGGCTGCCCGCGTATCTGGGCCTGACAGTGTCGGTGGTATTTTTACCCGCGACTCCCGTGACTCCTGTATGGTCGACGTCCTGGAGAACAAGCGGGCCGCGACGCGGTTTCGGGTCCTCGTGGAAATCGCCGAGCGCCAGCCCGCAGTGAGTCAGGGCGAAATCGCCGATGCCGTCGGCGTGACGAGCCAGGCCGTCAGCGAGTACATCCGCGAACTCGTCGACGACGGCCTCGTTGAGAAAGAGGGGCGGTCCCGCTACCGGGTCACCAAGGAGGGCGTCGACTGGGTGTTCCAGTCTGCGACCGATGTCCGACGGTTCGCCGACCACGTCACCGACGACGTACTCGGGAGCGTGCAGGAGGACGCTGCCATCGCCACGGCGGATCTGAAAGAAGGAGAGACGGTGACACTCTCGCTGTCGGACGGGCTGTTGCACGCCCATCCCGGCGGCGGCGACGCGACAGGCGTGACAACGACGAGCGCCGCGGAGGGCGAAGTCGTCGGTGTCACCGGCTTCGAGGGCGTCATCGACCTCGACCCCGGCCACGTCAGCGTCATTCAGGTCCCGCCGGTCCGGACGGGGCCAGTCGAGAACATCGACGAGATCGCCACAGCCTGTGCAGATGTTCCCATCGTCACCGCAGCGGGCGTCGAGTCCGTCGTTGCGCTCCGCGATGCCGACATCGAACCGACGACACATTTCGCGGCTGGCGAGGTGGCCGCTGCGGCCGCATCGCGGGGACTCGATGCCGTGGTCGTCGCGACACAGGACACCGTGGGGCGTGTGACCGACGCCCTTCGCGATGCGAGCGTCGACTACGACGTGACGCAGTGACTCACGAGTAGCGGGACTTTTCTGGTCGGCTGCCGTCGGGACAGCCATGAGCGATCACGAAATCCATGCTGCTGTCGAGGCGTTCCTGAACGAAGCCGACGACGCCTACGGGGAGTACGAGCAAGGATACACCGACGCTGATGCGACGCTCCGCCGGCTTGAAACGGCCATCGAGGAACTGCGGACGACGGCCGAAGAGTAGGAGGCCGTCCATCGTCGGGCGAACAGTATTGTAGGCTCAGATTCATGTAGCCCGTATGACGGATGTGGTTCTGGTAGACGGCGCACGCACCGCACACGGTGAACTGCTGGGAGGCCTCGCAGAACGAAGCGCGATAGCGCTGGGTACGGCAGCCGTCGAGGGACTGCTTGACCGAACCGCCATTGATAAAGACAGTGTCGACTGGGTCGGCCTCGGAAACGCGGTACAGGCGGGCGTCGGCCAAGTTCCGGCCAGACAAGTCGTCGTCGAGTCGCCGCTCCCTGACGATGTCGCCGCCACGACGCTCAACGAGGCATCGGGGTCCGGGTTGCGGGCGATCACGACCGCCGCCGACCGTATCGAGGCCGGTCGGGCGTCGGTGTGTTTCGCCGGCGGTATGGAGTCGATGTCGAACGCGCCGTATCTCGTTCCGGATATGCGCGGCGGTCGCCGACACGGGAACAGCGAACTCGTCGACGCGATGATCTGGGACTCGCTGTGGGACAAACACTACGACGCGCACATGGGCACGCTGACGGAGGCCCTCGCCGCAGAGCACGACATCAGTCGCGAGGCTCAAGACGAGTACGCTCGGCGGAGCAACCACCGTGCCGGTGAGGCCATCCAGTCCGGGACGTTCACCGAAGAACTCGTCCCCGTGGAAACAGCGGATGGCCTCGTGACAGAGGACGAAGGGCCGCGGCCCGACACGACGCTGGATCGGCTGGCGGCGCTTCCACCGGCGTTTTCGGACGGAGGCACGATCACCGCCGGCAACGCCTCGAAGCTCTCGGACGGAGCGGGTGCAGTGGTGCTGGCCGACGCCGAGACGGTCGATCGCGAAGGGCTGGGACCGATGGCCCACGTCGAAGATTACGCGGTTGCCTACCGTGACCCGTCGGAATTCTCTATCGCCGTCCGCGACGTTGTCGAAAAACTGCTTGAGCGCAACGACCTCGCCGTCGCCGACGTGGACCACTTCGAACTCAACGAGGCGTTTGCTGCGCAGATGGTGTACGTCGCCGACGAACTCGACATCCCCGCCGAGAAACACAACCCGCTCGGCGGCGCAGTGGCGCTCGGGCACCCCATCGGAGCCAGCGGCGGCATCCTCATGACCACGATGCTGTATGCGATGGAACGAGCGGACCACCATCGCGGCATCGTGGGGATGAGCGTCGGCGGTGGCGGCGCGATTGCGATGTCTGTGGTCCGATAGGATCCGCCAGCGACGAGGCGAGTGAGCGTCGGCGGTGGCGGCGCGATTGCCACAGCAAAACCGGCGCGAAACCCCGGTGAACTGAAAGCCGAAGGGCAAGCGGACACTACGCACGAAACCAGTCGAAACGAGAGAATAGCAGCTGGATTACGAGCTTGTGTTTCCGATTTCCTCCAGTGAGAGTGTGTAGTCTCCGCGTCCGCTGTAGACATACACGAGTATGCCTATTTCGCTGACCTGCGAGAAGTCGTCGATGATTATCTGTTCGTTGCTGTCCTGCGTGTAGGACGCGCGGTCGTAGTCGTTCGGCGTGGGTATGCGACCGTCGAAGGAGACATAGAGGTCGAAGTCAGCATCAGACGGGCCATCGAGGCTGAGGATCAACTGCAGAGGCGAGTCCGTCTCCAGGGCGTACGTGTACGTATCATAGTCAAGCATCCCACTGAGTGAGCCGGACGACTCAGTGGTGATACGGTCTTTTGCTTCAGAAGAGACAGAGACGTTGACTGAGGTAGTTGCCTCGGCACCGTCATTATCTGTCACAGTGACGGTAACGGTGTAGTCGCCAGTGTCGGTGTACGTGTGGCTGACCTCTGCTGCGTCCGAACCCGTAACGGGGTCTGAGCCGTCGCCGAACTCCCAGCGGTAGTTCGTTATCGAGCCGTCGGGATCACGGGAGCCGCTGGCATCGAAGATAATCTCTCTGTTGACAGTGACAGTTCGTGAGTCGTCGTTGAGCGTCACGATTGGCGGTTCGTTTTTCGATCCGCCGCCGGCGGTGACGAAGTTGTATGCATCCGCAAGGCCGACACCGACGAACTTGCTGTCCTCACTCAATGGCTGGGCAGTGTCGAGAAGGTTCTGTCGGGTCTGGCTGACGGGCCAATCGTGTCTGTCGAGTCCGAGCGCCGCAACGCCGGCGACAGCAGGACACGCCATTGAGGTTCCGGGGAACTGCGCGTAGTCCCCTCCGGGAACGGATGAGAGGACGTCATTGCCCGGAGCCGCGATGTCGACCTTCTCACCGTAGTTCGAGAACTCGGTCGGACTCTTGTTCTGATCGACGGCACCGACGGCGACGCATTCTTCGTAGGCTGCTGGGTACGACACGTCCTGCTGGCTTGGAGGGTCACCGTCCTTGTGGTTACCGGCTGCACAGATGAGGAGGACACCCTGATTCCATGCGTACGAAACAGCGTTTTTCATCGTCTGGTTGTAGCCGCCGCCACCGAGTGACATATTGATAATGTCCGCCCCCTGATCAGTCGCCCACTCGACAGCGTTAGCGATATCGGCGGTTCGGCCCCCGTTCGGACCGAGTGCACGACAACTCAGGAGCCGTGAGTTACTGACACCTGCGATACCGGTTTCGTCGTTCGTTTCGCCGGCAGCGATGCCGGAGACGTGTGTCCCATGCTGAGCGGATTGCGGTGCGGGGTCGCTGTCGTTGTCGACGAAGTCCCGTCCCTTCTGGCTCCCGAACTGCCCGTCAAGATCGGGATGGGTGTAATCTGTCCCAGTGTCTATGACAGCGATGGTGACGTCTTTGCTACCGAAGGTAACATCCCAGGCTTTCGGGGCGTTGACCAGTTGTGGCGCGTACTGGCTGTCGAACTTCGGGTCATTCGGAACCGTGGCGATCGGCTCGCGAACGTGATTGAATTCCGTGTATTTGACTCCGTCAATCGCTTCGACCGTCGGAAGGAGTTCCTCCTTGAATTCCTGAGGGACTGCTGAACGAAGGTACGAAAGTGACTCGTTCACGTCAATAATATCAAGCTGTTCAAGGTCGGATCGCTCCTTTATTTTGTTATGAACATCTGATGCGTTTTTATCATTTGATACACCGATCAGATATTCTTCTGTGTCAGTTTTTTGTGATGCACTGGCTTCTCCACCGAAAGCTGCGACCGTTACGGCGGAACCGAGCATCTTGATGACTGATCTTCTGGACGGTTTCGGCAGAGTATGTCGGGACATCCGACTCCCACTAAATATGGGTAGGTTATAAAACTAATATATAATTCATCATGCAGCCCGATATGTAATAAATAAAGTCACATAAACTGCATTATGTTTACGCGTCAATTTTGATATCTGATATATAATGGAATAGTTATAAACATAAAAGCTGTTTACTTTGGTCGGTGGATACAGCAGAACAGACGGTGGATGCTATTGCTACCGAAGCACAAGGAAGAATTATCGGGCCGGCCGCCCCGAAACAGAGTATGACCGAATTCTCCCGGCGGGTAGAGCAGGTATCGATTTCGGGCATCCGCGAAGTGTTCGAGGCGGCCGGCGAAGACGCCATCAACCTCGGCCTCGGCCAGCCGGATTTTCCGACGCCGGAGCACGCCCGGCAAGCGGCCGTCGAGGCAATTCAGGCTGGGGAAGTCGACGCCTACACGTCGAACAAGGGGACCGAGGAACTCCGGGAGGCCATCGCCGCCAAACACGCCCGGGACAACGACCTCGACGTCGACCCCGGGGACATCATTGCCACGTCGGGCGGGAGCGAGGCGCTGCATATCGCGCTGGAGGCCCATGTTGATGCAGGAGAGGAAGTCATCTTCCCGGACCCCGGATTCGTCTCCTACGACGCCCTGACCCATCTGGCCGGCGGGACGCCGCGGCCGGTCCCGCTGCGTGAGGACCTCACGATGGCCCCCGAGACGGTCGAAGAGGCCATCACCGAGGACACGGCGGCGTTCGTCGTGAACTCGCCGGCGAACCCGACTGGCGCAGTGCAGTCCCCCGAGGACATGCGGGAGTTCGCCCGTATCGCCGACGAACACGACGTGCTGTGTATCTCCGACGAGGTGTACGAACACCAGGTGTTCGAAGGCGAGCACCGCTCGCCGGCGGAATTCAGCGAGACTGAGAACGTCGTCGTCGTCAACGCCTGCTCGAAGGCGTACTCGATGACGGGCTGGCGGCTCGGCTGGGTCACCGGCTCCACCGACCGCATCGAGCGGATGCTACGGGTCCACCAGTACGCACAGGCCTGTGCGTCGGCCCCGGCCCAGTACGCCGCCGAGGCGGCGCTGACAGGGCCACAGGACCCCGTCGCGGAGATGCGCGACGCGTTCGAGGAGCGACGGGACGTGCTGCTCGACGGCCTCGAAGAGATGGGACTCGACTGTCCGACGCCGAAGGGCGCGTTCTACGCGATGCCGAAGGTCCCCGACGGCTGGGTCGACGAGGTCATCGACCGCGGCGTCGTCGTCGTCCCCGGCGACGCCTTCGGCGAACACGGCGCGGGCTACGCCCGCATCTCCTACGCGACGGACATGGAGACGCTGAAAGAGGCCATCGACATCATGGCCGACGCGACAGCAGCGGTCCGCTGAGCGGGTGGTCACTGGCGGCACCTAGTGCGCAGTCGCCCCGAAATTGGAACAGTCTCGGAAGAGAGTGCGAAGAAACGCTTTATCCGCCGCCCGTTTTGACTCCGGTATCCCATCGTGGCATATGTATCCGAGTCCAGCGGGCTGTTCGACGGGGAGAGACAAAACTATACGACGGGCAGACGCAGGTCCCGGGAGGACAGTGGGATGGAGAAAGCGCTCTGGTACCTGCTGACGGCGACGCGCGGCGGCGCCAACCGGGCGCGTATCATCGACGCTCTCTCGGACCGACCGATGAACGCCAACGAACTCGCCGACGAACTCGACGTGGGCTACAAGACGATCAGACATCACATGGAACAGCTAGAGGACCACGACGTGGTCGAATCCGGCGACGAGGAGTACGCCAAACTCTACTTCCTGACCGACCGGTTCGACAACTACCGCGATACCTTCGAGGAGATCGTGGAGAAAATGGACGAATGAGAGAACAAATCACCAGGGCCGCGACCGGCAGGCATGCGAGGTGGCGCTGATGGCGATGGGACCGCTCATCACTGCCGCGGCGGCGCTAGCGGGGCTCAACGTCCTGTTACTACTGCCGCTGCTGGGTGTCTGGGTCCGAAACTACGCGACGTTCCGGACGGGACTCGTCGCCGGCCTCATCGCCTTCGCCGTCGCCATGCTCGCCGAGAACGCCATCGCCGTCTACTTCTTTTTCTCGATGCAGAGCTTCTACGCCGGCGACCCACACGTCCAGCAAGCCGTACTGGTCCTGCGCTCGCTGCAGTTTATCGCCATCGCCGGACTGAGCTACACGACGCTCCGGTGACCTGCGGGTCGCAGCGACGGTCCGTTTTCCGATACGCATATCGGAACCGCACCGTCGTCCGAACACGTTCGGGAGAACTGTCTGACTGGCTGGGACCGTCATCGGACGTATGAGTACGGACCAGCAAGAGTCGGTACGAGAACTCGACGTTCGGGACGTCGAGGGGGAGCCGTTCGGACAGATCATGGACGCGCTCGACTCTGTCAGCGAAAGCGAGGCGCTCAGGCTGGTGAACAGCTTCGAGCCGGTGCCGCTGTACGACGTTCTCACGAGGAAGGGATACCAGTACGACGCGGAACAGGTCGCCGACGAGGAGTGGCACGTCACGATACGGCCGGAGTGAGATGCGGACCGAGCGCGCCTCGCGGTGGTTCGTCGCCGCCAGCGCGCTGTTTTTCGTCGGCTTCCACGCCGCGATTGCGGTCGCCGCGCCCCGCCGCGTCGTCGTCACGCTCGGGCTCTACGGGTTCGTCCTGCACGTCCTGTTCGGGAAAGCCTACGCGCTCGTGCCGTCGTACTTCGACCGGGACCTCGCGTGGGAGTCGGGGCCGGCCGTCCAGTTTCCGCTGTCCGTCGTCGGGACGGTTGCGCTGGCGCTCGGGCCGGTAGGGCCGCCGTGGCTCGGCCCCGTCGGAACCGGACTCTGGGTCGGCGGCGTCGGGGTGTTTCTCGGCACGCTGGGCCGGACAATGTGGGGCAACGTCACCGGCGCAGCGACGGGGACCGGCGGCGCGAACGCCCACCGGGAACCGGTCGACCGAACCGCCAACGTCGCGGTCCCGATAGCGCTCGGCTACCTCGCCGTCGCGGCCGCTGGTGCGCTCGCTACCGCCGCCGGCTTCGGGTCAGTACTCCCCCAACAACTGTCGCACTTGCTCGCTGTGGGGACGGCCGCGCTGTTCATCTTCGGCGTCGGCTTTCGGGTGTTCCCCCGGTTTCTGGTCGCGACGGTGCCGCGCCCGGTCGTCGTCCTCGTCGTCATGGCCGGTGCCACCGGTCCCGCGCTGCTCGGGTTCGGGCTGTTCGACCGCGCACTCCTCCTCATCGGTGGCGTCGTCGAAGCAACCGCGGTCGCGGGGTTCGCGCTGTCGTATCTGGTCCTGTTCCTGCGGTCGGAGCGTCGCCGCGTCGGGTTCTACGCGGTGCTGTTGGCGGTCGTGGCCGGGGTCGTCGGTATCGGATTCGGGCTGACTGTCGCCGCAACCGGTCGGAGCCCGGCGCTGGTCACTGCGCACTATCGGGCGATGCTGGCGGGCTTTCTCGGACTCACTGTGGTCGGCGCAGCGTTCCAGTTCTACCCGCCGGCAGTCGGCGTCTGGCCCTGTGCAGATGACCGAACAGCGCTGCTGTCGATTGCACTGCTTGGGAGCGGACTCGGCATACAGCTACTCGGTCTTGTCGGCCGTGTCGGCTGGATGAGACCGGTCGGCACAGCGGCAGGAGTTCTCGGCGCACTCCTGTATACGTATCTTCTGTTAGCGGCGTTCGCTCGCCGTTGGTAGGAGGAGATCCGCGTCGCGGGCCTACTCCGCGACAATGCTGTCAAGCAGCTTTGTCTGGGCGGCGGCGAGGTGTTCGGCGAACGTCGAAACGGAGATGTCCAGTTCCGCCGCCACGTCGCCGGCGTTGGCCCCTTTGGGGTATTCGAAATAGCCCATCTCGACGGCCGTTTCGAGCACTTCCTGCTGCCGGTCGGTGAGCTTGCTCCGGTCGACCAGTATCGAGTCCACCGGGTCGACATCGCCGTTGCGCCGCATCGACCGGAGTGAGACGCCGTCGTACAGTTCCTTCAGCCGCGTCACAATGGCTCGCACCCGGTCGACATCGGGAGCGTGAAATGTCAGGTGGAGCTGTCCGCCCTCAGCACGGATATCTGCCACCGGACAGTCATACGTTTCGACCGCTTCACAGACGCACTCAGTTCGCGACCGAGAGAACTGGTAGCGGGCCCCGGTGCCCGTCGAGAACACCTTGTCCATGTCCTCTCGTGTCTCGATTTCCCCTCCGTCAGTGCCCGTCGCGGTGAACTCTTCGATGACCTGCCCGTCTGCATCTGGGCTGCTTCGGGCAACATCGGTCACGGCCGCGCCCGCCTCATCCGAGACGCTCGCCACCGGACAGGCCCCCGGGGCATCGACCGATAGCTCCACTCTGATGCCGGAGTCGCTCATACAAGTTACTGTGACACCACATTACAAAACGGGCGAGGCGCGTTCCCACGGAGTGAAAAATCCCCTCAATCTGCTGGGTGCTGGTCGGGAACCGGCCCCTCGAACCCATCCGGTTGATAGTCACACAGCGGGTCCGCCGCCAGCGGGTCTCCCGTCGTCGCGTAGGCCCGCGACCGACTGCCGCCACAGACCGACCGGTACCGGCAGGCCCCGCACTTGCCCGTCAGCGCGTCGTCGTCTCTGAGTTGCTGGAACAGCGACGACTCCCGGTAGATGTCGACGACGCTTTCCTCCCGGACGTTGCCCGCCGATTCCGGCAGGAACCCGGAGGGGTACACCTCGCCGGTGTGGCTCACGAAGGCAAAGCCCTTGCCGGCGCGGATACCCATTCGGCGCTTGAGCCCGCTGGCCCCCTCGTCCTGGTTCTGTATCGCGACGCGCCGGTAGTGGGGCGCTTCGGTCGTCTTGAGGCCGAACGACGCCTCGTCGCTGACCTCGTGGAGCCACTCCAGCACGCGCTCGGCCCGCTCGGGGGGAATCGGCGTCAGCACACGCCCGCGGCCGACCGGGACGAGGAAGAACACCGACCACAGCACCGCATCGAGGTCTGCAACGAGGTCCCGGATGGCCGGCAGTTGCTCGACCGTCTCCGCACAGACGGTGGTGTTTATCTGCAGCGGGATGTCGAGATCCTGGGCCGCCTCGGCGGCCGCCATCGTCGCCTCGAAGCTCCCGGACTCGCCCCGGAAGGCGTCGTGGGCGTCGCTGTCGCCGCCGTCGAGAGACAGCGCCAGCCGCCGGAGTCCGGCGTCGTCGAGGTCGGCCAGCCGGTCCCTCGTCAGCGAGGTCGTCCCGCTCGGGGTCATCGTCATCCGGAGGCCCCGCTCGGTCCCGTAGTCGACGAGCGCGGGGAGATCCTCACGAGCGAGCGGGTCCCCGCCCGAGAGGACGACCAGTTGGCCCTCGCCGAACTCGCGGGCCTGATCCAGCAGCGCCTTTCCCTCCGCCGTCGACAGTTCGTCGGGGTGGCGACGCGGCTGGGCGTCGGCCCGGCAGTGTTTGCACGCCAGTTCGCAGGCCTGCGTCACTTCCCATATCAGCACCAGCGGCTGCTGGTCGAGGTCGAGATTCCCGCGCATCTATGCCTCCCGGTGGACGCGGGTGACGTGGCCCCCACAGCCACACTGCTGGACGTACTCCGTCGAAATCGTCTCGCCGAAGGCGTCCTCCAGCGCGTCGAACAGGTAGGTTTCCGGGTGACCGTGGTCGGCGTGGCTCACCAGATTGACGTGGTTCCCAGCTGTCGTCATCTCGACGGCGTCGATGGCCTGTTCGACGACCACGTCGGGGTCCGCGGCGTGTGCGGGCGTCTCCAGGTTCGCCGACCAGGAGTTGTCGTGCACCTCGGTCGTGACCGGCGGCACGTCCTCGTGGGAATGGCTCATATGTACCGGTAATCCGTGGGTATCCCTCGGTCCTCTCCCGAAGATGTTCGGGTTATTAAACAGAGAACAGCCAGGCGGTCGCTCGAACAGTCACGCTCGCGTCTACCGCGATGGCACTTGCTCGACCAGCCAGTCGAACTGCCTGTTGAGCTCCTTCGTGCGCTGTCGGGAGACGACGGTCGAATCGAGCATCTCGCCGAGAACCGGGAGGTCGAGTGCGCTGTACTCCGTCGTCGCCGTCACCTCGGTCCCGTCGTCGACGGCCTCGATGCGGTACTCCGTCATCATCGACTCGAAGATACCCTCTCGCTGTTCGTACCGCAACACGGCGTCGGTCTCGACGATTTCAAGGTCCAATTCGATTTCGAAGAGGCCGACGCGGTTCGTGATGCCGAGGTCGTCCCCGTCGAGCGTCACCTCGTCGAAGCCTGCCGCGCGCATGAACGGTGCCACGTCGGTTATCAGACCGGTGACTGTTTCCGAATCGGCCGGGATTGTCCGAGTCAGCGAGACGCGCTCCATACCAGACGGCCAGTGGCCGGCGGAATAAGCGTTCGCCATACCCGTAGATGTTCGACGTTGCGGTTTTGTCCGGTCCTATATCGTGGTGGCAGCGTGGGACACTACCCCCAAATTTCTTATTCCGGCGAAGAGTGGACGAACATGTTCGGGATTACGGACGCAGGGGCCGGGCGAATATATTCGGATACACCAATGCCACACGCAGAACTCACACTCACGATTCCGGAGGAGATCTGGATCGGCGATGTCTCGCGAGCGTACGACGACGCGACGTTTCGCATCCTGTCGGCGCTCCCCGGTGAGGACTCCGGTGTCGGGCTGGCAGAGATCACAGCAGACGACCTCCCGGCGGTGCTCCGTGATATCGAGAACAGAGAGTCTGTCACCACGCTGGAGATACTGTCACACCGGGACGACAGCGCGCTAGTGCAGTTCGAGACGTCGATGCCGCTCCTGCTCTTCCCAGTTCAGGGCTCGGGCGTTCCGCTGGAGATGCCGTTTACGCTCTCGGACGGCGAGGCCGTCTGGGACATATCCGCGCCACAGGAACGACTCTCCGAACTCGGCGAGCAACTGGAGGAGTTCGGCATCTCCTTCAGCGTCGACCGCATCCGGCAACACCTCGAAAGCGAGCAGGTACTCACCGAGAGCCAGTTCGAACTGGTCGAGGAGGCCATCGAGGCGGGCTACTACGACACGCCGCGGGAGTGCTCGCTAACGGAGCTTGCAGACCGAGTCGGTATCGCGAAGTCGACCTGCAGTGAAACGCTCCACCGCGCGGAAGAGCAGATACTCAAGCAGTTCGTGTCGGACCACCCGGCGCGGTGACGGGAAGTCGAAGGGCGTAATACGCGCCTCTGTGAGAGGTACGACATATGAGTTCCGACGCGGTCGACGAGACGCACGAAAACGCTCGACAGGAGGTCGTCGCGGTGGATGCCGACGACAACGAGGAGGGGCTGGTCAATCGGCTCGATGCGCACACCGGTGACGGGGTTCGCCACCGCGCGTTCACCGCCCTGTTGTTCGACGAGGATGACCGAATCCTGCTCGCACAGCGTGCCGCCAACAAACGCCTCTGGGACACCCACTGGGACGGCACCGTCGCCTCCCACCCCGTCCAGGGCCAGACGCAGGTCGAAGCCACCGAGGAGCGCCTCGAAGAGGAACTGGGTATCGACCCTTCGCAGTACGGGGACCTCCGCGTGACCGACCGGTTCGAGTACAAGCGCTACTACGAGAACGCCGGCCTCGAATGGGAAGTCTGCGCGGTTCTCCAGGCCACACTCCACGACACTTCGCTGGAACCGAACCCCGAAGAGGTCGACGGCCTCATGTGGGTCCCCTACGAGCGGCTGCGCGAACACCCCGAGTACTACCGCCAGCTGCGCCTCTGTCCCTGGTTCGAGATCGCGATGCGCCGGGACGAGGAGCGGTAGGTCGGCCCGACATAGCGGCGCAGTCGCCACGACCACCCTTCTTTTCGGCTCGGCCGCCCAACTTCGGGTATGGACGTTCCGCTCTATGACTCCCTCGACGGGCAGGTCGCCCTCGTCACCGGCGCGACGCGGGGCATCGGGAAGGCAATCGCCGACGGGCTGGTCGACCTCGGCGCGACTGTGTACGCCGGCGCACGCGACACTGACGACATCGAAGCCATGGACCGCCACGCCGTCGGACTCGACGTGACCGACGACGAGGGGATGGTCGCCGCCGTCGACCGCATCGAGCGCGAACAGGGTCACCTCGACGTGCTGGTCAACAACGCCGGCGTGATGGATTCGCGAGAACCACTCGACGAGATGCCGACCGACGTCATCGACCACACCCTCGATACGAACCTCCGGGGGGCGGTCCTCATGACGAAATACGCCCTCCCGCTGTTGCTGGGCGACGACGGCGGCCGCGTCGTCACCATGTCCTCCGGGCTAGGAGCCATTACCGAGAGCCAGTCGGGCGGCACGCCGGCCTACCGCATCTCGAAGACGGGCGTCAACGGACTGACGAAGTACCTCGACGGCGAGTACGCGGCCGACGGGCTGGTCGCCAACTCGGTGTGTCCGGGGTACGTTCAGACGGACATGACCGAGGGCAGCGCCCCGCGAACACCCGAAAAAGGAGCGGAGACGCCGGTCTGGCTCGCCCGCTTCCGACCCGACGCACCGAGCGGGCGGTTCTGGCGCGATAAAGCTGAAATCGAGTGGTAGCGGCTACGCTCAGTCAGCGTTCTCCCTGCGGGCCGCCACTGGTTCGTCCGTCGCGTGGCCGGGCTCAGCCGTCGGCAGTTGCAGCTCTACGGTCGTTCCTGAATCGTCCGTATCGGGGAACGACATCCGACCGCCAAGGTTCCGGACGATCCAGTTGACGAGCCACAGCCCGACGCCGGAGCCGTGCTTGAGCGGCGTTTCGGTCCCCGAACGGATGACCTCGCGCTCGTGGTCGGTGATACCGGGACCGTTGTCGTGAACGGCCACACGGGCGCCCGGCGTTCCATCGGCCCGCGTCGCCGTGATCTCGACCGCAACTCGGTCCGCATCGGTTGCCTGATGTTCGACAGCGTTCTCGACCAGTTCCTCCAGCGCGATGCGGACCGACGGACCACCCCGAATCCAGATATCATCCTCGCAGGTGAGCGTGATCGCCACGTCAGGGTGGCGGCCCTTGGCGTCGCTGACGACCGATTCCAGCAGTTGCCCAAGCGCTGTCGGGCTGTGCTGTTCTGTCTCTAACGCCTCGGTGACTCGGCCGATTTTGTTGCTTCGGTCGACGATGTCGTCGACTGTGCTGATAATGCGGTCGAGTCGCTCGCGTTCGTCGGTGTCGGCTGTATCCCTGAGCAGGTCCGCGTTCCCCTTGACGACGTTCATCTCGTTTCGGATATCGTGGCGAAGCAGGCGATTCAGCACGTCCAGCCGCTGTTCGCGCTGTCGGCGGTCCGTGATATCCCGGAGACTGATGAGATGGCCCGAGACAACGCCGTACGCGCGGTACAGCGGTAGCACGCGCACGTCGTAGTACCGCACACTGCCGCCACGGTCGAGAGCCATCTCGGTCTGGGTTTGCTCACCAGGGCCGGGAACCGTCTCGGCGAGTGTCGGTGACATCTGGGGGAGCGAGCGGCCCAGAACTGCATTCTGGTCACCGTCGAACAGCGCCGTGGCGGCCGCGTTGATGTCGACGATGCGGCGCTCGTCGTCGACAATGATGACCATGTCGTCCATTTCGGTGAAGATGGCTTCCCGGCCCAGTTCTCGGGTCACCGGTGCCACGTCGAGCAGTTGCCCGCGGAGGATAGCGACCGAGAGGACGGCCCCCGACGCGACGTATCCGAGACTCGTCGGGTCGAAGGCGGTTGGCAGCACACCGAGCACAAACAGCGTCTGGATGACTGTCGGGACGGTAATTGCAAGCAGCAGTGCGAGTCCCTGGCTCTGGAATGCCTGATTCGACCGGAACAGCATTCGCAACAGGAGAACACCGCCCGCGAGAATCAGAAGCAAAATATACGACATATGGCCCCAGTAGATGACTTCGAATCCGGGAACGAGCGTCACTGACGACGCTGAGACGAACTGGGTTTCGCGGCCGGACCAAATGAGTTCGTGAGCGTGGTTTGACCACACGAGCGTGACAAACACTGCCGGTTCGACGAGCAACAGCGCCGTTCGGCGCTGCGTGAGCCAGTGTGGATATCCCGCGTACTCGATGACCGTCACGAGCCACGCCACAGGGATGATTACTGAGAGCGTCAACTGTATCTGGACGAGTCGCTCCATGGTTGACAGCCCCGGCACAGCGAGCTCGATGCCGTACGTAACAGCCCAGAGGCTCGCCGCAACGACGAACACTGCCAGCGGTCCTGCACCCGGCCGGTCCCGGTGGAGCCACACGAGAAAGGCGACGCCCATGCCGACGACACCCGACAATAAAACGACAGTAAGCGGCGACAAGACCATTCAGTAGCTTAGCAAAGGCGTCCCTGATATAATTATTCTCGGTCACCCTGACTGCGAGCGAACCGCGGACCACACCGCGAGCGCACCGAGGACGAACGCCGGAACGAGCGGGAGCGTAAGATAGGCGTCTCTGAGCGTGAGGCCGAAGCTACTGATGACGCTCTGGGCGGCCGGCAAGAGCAAAATTGCGCCGGGAACGAGGAGGAACGCCACGCCAATCATCCCGACAAGAATCCAGCCGCTCGTCCCGAACTCGGGACCGTCGGTGGGTTCCGTGCCTGTCTCACCGTCTGTGCGAGAGCGGTCCGTGGACTGTGGCTCCGTGTCAGGCCGGTGGACGTAGCCAGACTCGTCGTCAGCCATCGACACCCACCCCGTCGCGCCCGCTCGAACGGTGCGTCACGATGGACACCCTCCAGTGATACCGACGGAACAACGTGGCTGCATAGGTCAGAATCAGGCAAGCGTGCGCAAAACGCTAACGGTCGCGCTACTGTGACAGACCAGGCGTTTCCCGGCTCGAGATGTCACGCAGACTCATCCGGTGCCCACTGGCAGAAGCGTGCGCGTCCCGCTGGCCCTCCGCGACCGACGACTCCTCGTACAGTCCCTCGAACGCACACTCGTGGCAGACGACGTGGTATCTTCCAGCCATACATTTTTGTTTTTCTTACTATATTTTAAGGCTAACGGTTTCAAATATTATATAAGTTGCAGTCATACAAACGGTCGTCAGGGTATTTATCCACGCCGCCCGTTGAACTGATATGGTGGATTTCCAGTCCCGTGACACGCGCCGGGGTCCGACTGACGGGGAAGACGACGAGACAGACGAGGGCGAGACGGGGGACGACGAGGAATCCGCGGAAGTCGATACTGACACCGAGGCCACCGCTTCGGAACCCACCGAAGCGACTGATGCAGCGTCGGGAAGCGACGATATAGCAGCAGGGGAAGCCGACAGCACAGCGACTGCTGCAGTGGATGATACCGCGGAGAACCGCGACGAACCATCTACAGAGGCCGAATCCGACGGCTCTGTCACAGAACAACTCGACGAGGCGGCGGCTCAGAGTTCAGACAGCCAATCAGCGGCCGAAACGCAGGACGGTGAAGTGCCTGCTGCAACGACACAGAGCCCTGACGAGGACGCACAGAAGGAACCCCACGGCGAGGCACAGGCAGCGACCTCGGCGGATACACCACAGGAAGCGGCGGTTCAGACAACGGATGCGCCGCCAGCGCAGACAGGAAGTCACGACGACACGTCACAGGAACAGTCGGTGACCACCGCCCTCGTCACGGTCGGGACGGCGACGGAAGAAGGCGACCCGACGGGTGAAGCGGTCGAGGCGGCGCTGGAAGCGACCGGTCAGACGGTTACAGCCCGTGAGCGACTGCGAGGGAACTACGACGGCATTCAGGAGGCCGTCGACAGACTGGTCGGCCGCGACGACGTGGAGGTCGTCGTCACGGCGGGCGGTCTCGGCGTCGCGCAGTCGGAGCAGACCCTCGAAGCGGTCCATCCGCTGTTTGAGAAGGCCCTGCCGGGATTTGAAGAAGTGTACCGAGCACTTCTCTTCGAGCAACAGGGAGCCGGTGTCATCTCCATCCGCGCGACGGCAGGCATCGCTGACGGAACGCCAGTGTTTTGCCTGCCCGCGGACCCGGAGGCGGCCCGTGTCGCCATCGACGAGATCATCGCGGCGGAAGCCCCGTCTCTCGTCGCCGACCTGTCCTGAGGCGACGCGACGGACTCGCGGTATCAGTCTTGTGTCCGTTTACCCGACTTAATCTGATATTTTGCCGGTTCGGACCGGGCCACCAGTTTTCCATGTCCGACGGGCTATTCCTTCGAATATCGGCCGTCTAAACGTTTAAATCGCCGTGAAAGGTCATTAACTGCGCCCCCCATTGAAGTGGAGACAGTCCACAGGACCGGGTGTCATGTCCGATCGCAACGCGACACGACGCGGCGTACTCAAGGGTATCGGCGCGACAGCTGCAGCCGCACTCGGCGGGACGGCCCTCTCCGGGACGGTTGCGGCGGCCGGTCCCTGGGAGTCCGTCGAGTCCCCGACCGGGAACACCCTCCACGACGTCGAATACACGGCCGCCGGCGCGTATGCAGTGGCGGGCGGCGGTATCGTCCTCGAACGGACCGGCACGGGCTGGCAGAAGGTCCTCGGCGGCGGCCCGACCGGCAACGGCAACAGCCTCTACGGGGCCGACGTGACCGACGACGGCAAGGCCCTCTGGTTCGTCGGTTCCTCGGGCGCTATCGGCGAGTACGACGTGGAGTCGGGCGTGCTCACCGACCACAGCGCCCCGATGGACGTCACGAACAACTTCAACGACGTGTCCGTGACGGGGGACGCCGGCGAGGCGAACGTCTACGTCGCCGGCGACTCCGGGAAGATGTACTACAGCTTCGAGAACGGTGCAAGTCAGACGTGGGACTACACTACGCCCGGCTCCGGGTCGGCCATCAACGCCGTCGACTTCCACGGCGTCCGGTCGGGCCACATCGTCGACGGCAACAAGAGCGTCTTCGTCACCGACGACGGCTCGACGTGGGACAAAATAGGGCTCGCCGACGCCAACGTCAACTTCTACGGCGTCGACTCCGACGGGCCCGACGACGTGTGGATCTCCGGCGGTGGCGGCATGATATTCCACTGGAACGGCTCCGAGTGGACGCCGACCGACACGGGCGACGCCGGCCTGCGCGACATCGAGGTCACCGACGGCGACAGCGCCGGTTACACCGTCGGCGGCGGCGGCAAGGTGTACGGCCTCGGCGGCGGTGACTGGACGCAGGAGGAGACCCCCGCTGGCGAGAACCTGAAGGCCGTCGTCCGCGGCGGCACCGACATCGCGGTCGGCGCGGGCGGGACTATCCTCGAAAAGTAGGCGGCGGAGCGAACTACTCCCGGTCGCGCTGGCACTCGGCCTTCCCGTCCGCGGGGATGCGCGCGTCCCGATAGGCCCCCTGATGGAACGACTCGGCCAGCCAGAGCTTGTGGCCGTACTCGTTCCCGAGGCGTGCCGTCCCGGTCGAGACGAACTGCCGGGTCGACGACTGCGAGTGGAGGTTGACGTGACACTCGTCTAGCTCCCAGTAGTCGTCGCCCCTCGTCGTCCGGTCCCCCTGCTTGCGGAGGTAGACGTGTGTGACGTTGGGCAGGCAGATGGTCATCCGGTCGAGTTGGTCCGCCGCGGTCTGTGGGTCCTTCCCGCCGTAGAAGTTCGCGTACTGTCCGAACGAGTACGTTACGACGCTCCCTTCCTCCCAGTCGTCGAAGTTCTCGACGTTGAGTGCGAACTCGCGGCCGCCGACCGTGCCACAGACCCCGAGGTACACGTGGTCGTCGGTGCCCGCGTACTTTCCGGCCCCGGTCGTCAGGGAGACGAACACGCCGGACAAGTCACTCATGCGTGTGCCCCCCGGACCGGGGCTGTTTGTCCGTCAGTACGCGTCGCCGTCGTGGATATTGGTGGCTCATTGCCTCTCTCCTGTCTCCGTCGAGACGTGGCAGATAGACGTGAGGAGCTATTAATACCCACAAATTGTTTATGATAGATAGATGTGGCCCCAGGGGTAGCTTCGGCGTACCCCTGAACTGTAACCCTGTCTGTGCGCCCGAGTGGACACCGACGTTTTACCTGCGTGATGCGAACGAACAGTATGGACGAGATTCAGGTCCGGGGAACATCGGTCCCCGCAATCGGCCTCGGAACGTGGCAGTTGACCGGCCAGTCCTGTCGTGAGACGGTCGAGGCGGCCCTGGAGATGGGCTACCGGCACGTCGACACCGCACAGGCCTACGGCAACGAGCGGCAGGTCGGACTGGGCATCGAAGCCGCCGCGGTCGACCGCGGGGACGTGTTTCTGACGACGAAGCTCGACGGGTCCAACCGGGACGCGCGGAGCGTCCGCCGGTCGACCCGGGAGAGCCTGAACAGACTCGGGACAGACTATCTCGATCTCCTGCTCATTCACTGGCCGAACACCCCGTGGATGGCCTCGCTGTCGGAGACGCTCGGGGCCATGAACGACCTCGTCGAGGAGGGGCTGGTCCGTCACATCGGTGTCAGCAACTTCTCGCCGTCGCTGCTGGACGAAGCACGGGACATCTCCTCGGTCCCGATCCTGACCGACCAGGTGCAGTACCATCCTTACTGGGACCAGCGCAAACTGCTCGACTACTGTCGCATTCACGACGTGCTCCTGACCGCCTACAGCCCGCTGGCCCGCGGCGGCGTCCTCGACGACCCCGCGCTCGTCCAGATAGGGAACCGCTACGGCAAGTCCCCGGCACAGGTCGCGCTCCGGTGGCTCCTCCAGCAGGACGGCGTGGCCGCGATTCCGAAGGCGTCCAGCCGCGACCACCTCGAAGCGAACCTCGCGGTCTTCGACTTCGAACTCACCGACGCGGAGGTAGAACGGATTCGGGACCCGTCGAAACTCAGGACCGGCGTGGAGTTCGCCCGGTCGCAGTTGCCGTTCTGAGCGCCGTCCCGAACCGGTGACGACGGGTATTCGCCGTATTGTGGGATGTCCGTTCGGTTTTCAGACAACTATTCGGATAATCGTGGCCTCTGATGGGGGCAAATATTACTAATCACACAACAATCATAAGCCGCCTGGACGCAGGTTTCATGTGGTGTGTTACCATTAGGTTCCGGCACGGGGACACACCGCGGCACCCACAGCGAGGCCACTGTGTCAGTACACGAATCCGAACCGATACGACGGAGCATCGAAGTCGAGTACTGGGTCGTCGACGACGCGGGCCGGCTGGTCGAGCCGGGCGCGCTCGTCGACGCAACTCCGGGGGCGGAGCGGGAGTTCGTCGAGCCGCTGCTGGAGGTCAAGACGACGCCGTGTGAGACAGCGACGGAGCTACACGAGGAACTCTTCGACCGGCTCGGGGACGTGCTGCGGCGGGCCGACGACCTCGGGAAGCGTCTCGTGCCGCTTTCGACCCCGGTCAACGCCGACGAGATTCAGGAGCTTCCGAGCGACCGGACCCGGATACAGAACCGCGTCATCGGCGACGACTTCGAGTACGTGCGCCACTGCGCCGGCACCCACATCCACGTCGAACAGCAGCCGGGGCGGGCGATAGACCAGTTGAACGCGCTCATCGCCGTCGACCCCGCGCTGGCGCTCGTCTCGTCGTCGCCGTACTTCCGCGGCCGGCGGCTGGCCGACAGCGCCCGCTCGAAACTGTACCGCTGGATGGCGTACAACTCGGTGCCACACCAGGGGTGGCTGTGGTCGTACCTCGACGACACCGAGGAGTGGGACCGCCGGCTCGAACGCCGCTACGACGACTTCGTGACCGCGGCTATCGACGCCGGTATCGACCGCCGGACCGTCGCGGCCAACTTCGACCCCGAGAGCGCCATCTGGACGCCGGTCCAGCTCCGGGCCGAGTTCGGCACCGTCGAGTGGCGGTCGCCGGACGCCGCGCTCCCGAGCCAGGTGCTGCAACTGGCCGACGACGTGGCGTCGCTGATGGACCACCTCAGGGAAACAGAGGTGCGCATCGACGGGGCGACGGGCCGCGTGACCGACGACGAAATCGTGCTCCCGGAGTTCGATGCCGTACTCGAGTACGCGAACGACGCTATCCGGGACGGGGTAAGCACCGACAGCGTCCGGTCGTACCTCGACCGGATGGGGTTCGACGTGGACGCCTACGACCCGGTCGCGCCGACGTTCGACAGGCCGGAACCAGTCACGGCCAGCGACGCCCGCGAGATTCGACTGGAACACGCCGACCGCCTCCAGGACGACGTGCGCCAGGCCGCGCCGGTCGCACTGGATTGAGACCGGCCGCCGATACAGGACAGTGACAGTTTAGGAACCACCGTTCCAACCTCGCGGTATGGTGACGGCGCTCGCCGACCATCTCTGGTGGTACGACCTCACGGGCGTCAACGCGACGCTCGTTGACGACGGCGGCATGCTCACGCTCGTAGACACAGGGCTGCCCTGGCATGGCAACGAGCTCATCGCTGGCCTGAGCGACGCCGGCTACGAACTCCGAGATCTGGACCGAATCCTGCTCACGCACTTCGATTTCGATCACGTCGGCGGGCTGACTGCCTTCGACGGCGTCGACGCGACTATCTACGTCGGCAAACGGGACGCACCCCTGGTCACCGGCGAGCAATCCCCACCGCTGGGCAATCACAAGGGCGCATTCCAGCGGCTTATCTCGCCGTTTCTGGACGCACCGGACAACGAGGTCGTCCCCCTGGCCGACGGCGACACCGTCGGCAGCTTCACCGTCTATCACACCCCAGGCCACACGCCAGGCCACGTCTGCTACGTCAGCGAGACGCTGTCGCTGGGACTGCTGGGCGACCTCGTCCGGGAGGACGGCGGCCGCTTCGAGCCGTCGCCGTGGCTCGTGAGCTACGACACCGACGCCGTCGCCCGGAGTATCAGTGACTTCGCGGAGCGCGCCCCAGACTTCGAGGTCGCGGTCCCGGGCCACGGCGTTCCATTCGAAAAACGCGGCTCGGAGCGACTGGACCGCCTCGCGGCAACAATGTGAACAGGGGCCGGAACGCGCGGGACTGCGCTACAGTTCCTCGGCGACCGCGTCGGGACCGAGCAGGTCCGGGTCGACAACGAGGTCGGTCTGCCGGCTGGCGAAGTCCGGCAGCGAGCCCTCGGCGTAGACGACGACCCGCAGGTCGGGGTTGAGGTCCTTGGCGACGGCGATGGAGGTGGCCTGTGACATCTCAGTCAGCAGGTACACGTCCGCCTCGTGGATGCCGGCCTCCTCCAGTCCGGGCCGGTTGCCCACGTCGGCGACCGTCACGGTGTGTCCTTCGGCTTCAAGCGCGTCCGTGAGTCCGTTGGGGTCCGTGCCGACGAGAACGATCGTCATTCGTACTCGATGGTCGCCGGCGGTTTGTGGGTCACGTCGTAGACGACGCGGGCGACGTTCTCGTGGGCCCCGGTGATGCGCGACTGCATGCGCTGGAGGGTGTCCCAGTCGAGTTCCTGTGCGCGGGCGGTCATGCCGTCCCGGCTCTCGACGGAGCGGACGGCGACGACCCAGCCGTGGACGCGGTTGTCGCCCTTGACGCCCGTGGCCTTGCCGATGACGGCGGCCAGTGCCTGCCACGGCTCGTACTCTTCCAGTTCCTCCTCGACGACGTGGTTGGCCTCGCGGGCGACCTCCAGTTTCTCCTCGGTGACCTCGCCGATGATGCGGACGGCGAGTCCGGGGCCGGGGAACGGCATGCGCTCGGAGATTATCTCCTCTAGGTCGAGCGCGCGGGCGACCTCGCGGACCTCGTCCTTGTAGAGGTCCCGCATCGGCTCGACGATGCCGTCGAAGTCGATGCGCTCGGGCAGGCCGCCGACGTTGTGGTGGGACTTGATGGTCCCCTCGCTCTCGATGCGGTCGGGGTAGATGGTCCCCTGGACGAGGTAGTCCGCGTCGACCTCGCGGGCGACCGTCTCGAACTCCCGGATGAACTGCTCGCCGATGATGTGCCGTTTCTCCTCGGGGTCGGTCTCGCCTTCGAGTTCGTCGAGGAAGCGGTCCTGGGCCTCGACGATGCGCAGCGAGTCCATGTAGTCGAAGGTCTCGCGAATCTCGTCGGTCTCGCCTTTCCGCATCAGCCCGGTGTCGACGTAGACGGCGGTGAGCTGGTCGCCGATGGCCTCGTAGGCCAGGGCGGCGGCCGTCGAGGAGTCGACGCCGCCCGACAGCCCGATGACGGCGTGCTTGTCGCCGATTTCCTCGGCGATTTCGGCTTTCGCCTCCTCGATGAACTCGTCAACGTTCACCATCAGTGGCTCACCTCCTCGGTCGTCACGCTGTGTGGGTCGTCGCCGAGGACTGCTTCGAGCAGGCCGACAAACGGCGGGCTGGCGCGGGTCGGTCGCGAGCGGAACTCCGGATGGAACTGCGTCCCGATGAAGTAGGGGTGGTCCTCGGGCGCGAGTTCGAGTATCTCCATACGGTTTTCGGCGTAGCCAGAGAACTTCAGCCCGGCGGCTTCGAGGTCGTCGATGTACTCGGGGTTGACCTCGTAGCGGTGGCGGTGCCGTTCCGTACAGGACTCGCCACCGTACAGCGTCGCCGCAAGCGTGTTCTCGTCGATTTCGGTCTCGTGGGCACCCAGCCGCATGGTTCCGCCCATGTCCTCGATCTCGTACTGTTCGGGAAGGATGTCGATGACGGGGTGTGGCGTGTCCTCGTCGAGTTCAGCGGAGTGAGCGTCTGTCAGGTCAAGGACGTTGCGGGCATACTCGACGACAGCCATCTGGAAGCCGAGACAGAGACCGAGGAACGGCACGTCGTTCTCGCGGGCGTACCGGATGGCTTCGATTTTGCCCTCCGTGCCACGGGCACCGAAGCCGCCCGGCACGACGATGGCGTCGGCCTCGCGCATCCGGTCGGCGTGGTGGTCGCTCATCTTCTCGGAGTTGACCCACCGGACGTTCACGTCGACGTTCTTCTCCAGCCCAGCGTGTTTCAGCGCCTCGTGAACGGACATGTAGGCGTCTTCGAGGTCGTACTTGCCGACGAGGGCGACCTCGACCTCGCCTTCGGTCTGCTGCGTGACGAGGTCGCGCCAGCGGTTCTCCCGCTCGTCCTCGGGCAAGGCCTCCGAAGCGATGTCGAGTTCTTCCATCACGTACTGGTCGAGGCCTTCTTCTTCGACCATCAGCGGGACGTGATAGATATCGTCGACGTCGGGGTTCGAGAAGACGGCCTCCGTCGGCACGTCACAGAACAGCGCGATTTTCTCCTTGGTGTCGATGTCGAGTTTGTCCGAACAGCGACCCACGAGGATGTCCGGCTGGAGACCGATAGAGCGCAGTTCCTTCACGGAGTGTTGGGTCGGCTTGGTCTTCTGTTCGCCGTTTTTCGAGTAGGGGACGAGCGTGACGTGGGTAAAGAGAATGTCGTCTTCGTCCTCTTCGTGGGCGAACTGGCGCAGCGCTTCGAGATAGGGCATTCCCTCGATGTCGCCGACGGTGCCGCCGACTTCGATGATACAGACGTCGTTGCCCTCGGCGGCCTCACGGATGCGCCGCTTGATGTCGTCGGTGATATGCGGGATGATCTGGACCGTGCGACCGAGGTAGTCGCCGGACCGCTCCTTCTCGATGACGTGCTGGTAGGTTTTGCCCGTCGTGACGTTGTGGTCGAAGGTCATGTCGATGTCGAGGAACCGCTCGTAGTTCCCCAGGTCGAGGTCGACCTCCCCGCCGTCTTTGAGCACGTACACCTCGCCGTGCTGGAACGGGTTCATCGTACCGGCGTCGACGTTCAGATACGGGTCAATTTTGACCGCTGTAACGTCGAACCCGGCGTTTTTGAGTAATCTACCTGTGCTGGCGGCGGTGATGCCTTTCCCCAGGCCAGACATCACGCCACCGGTGACGAAGATGAACTTCCGACCCAGCTCAGGGTCGTAGTCCGTTTCGGGTTCGGTCGGCATACCGACGGTGAACCCCGCGTAGTCTAAACGGTTTCGGAGCGCGCACTGTTCGCCACCCCGTCGCAGTGTCAACGCGGCTACAGTGAGGGCAGCGTGAGGACGCGCCACGCAGCCACGAGCGCGGCGAGTGACAGCGCCGAAAACACCGCATCACTGGGAGTTGAGCCGATAGCGATAAACAACAGATAGCCAGCGACGAACCCACCCAGAAGCGAGACGATGCCGTGCCGTGTCGAGTGAAACGCCGCTGCCCTGGTTCGCGTTGACATATATCATTATTTATCAGTATATAGTATAAATGTACCTTCGCCCGGCCGTCAGGACTTGAGCACGCCGGACCTGATTGCGAGGTACGTCCCGATAGCACCGACTGAGGCAAGCACGAGCGCCCGTGCCGGTCCACCCGCAACGAGCGCCGTCTGCATCAGCGCTAACAGCGTCACCAGCGTGGCGATAAACGACACGGCAGCAAACGTCAGCGGGCGATCCATAGTCGGGACTCGGACCCACAGTGCCTCTGTCTTTCGATACTGTCTAGCGGGAGTGGGCTCCGAACACTGTTTTCACCGAGCAGTTGACTGGCGGCAGAAACCGACCACGGAATGACAGTGGGTTCCCGGTCGCTACAGGTGGTCGCGGAGGAAGGGGCCGACAGTCTCGGCGATACGACCGCGCTGACCGACGAAGTGATGATCGGCCGGCAGGCGCTCGACAGCGTGTCCCAACTCGGCGGCCCGGTCGACGACCGGTTTCCAGTCGACAGTGTCGTCGCGCTCACCGACGACGACCTGTACCGGGCAGTCGATAGCGTCGAGCGCGGCGGTAGCATCGAGGTGCTCGGTCAGTCCGGCCGGTGGCGCGAGCACTGACAGGACCGCCGGGCCGGCGTCGCCATCGATCTCGGCGGCTGTCCGCAACGCCACGGCCGCGCCGAAACTATAGCCGAACAGCCCAACGGCGTCTGTCTGCTCGCTCGCCCACGCCAGCGCGTTCTCGGCGTCGGCCCGTTCGCCACGCCCCTCGTCCCACGGACCGTAATCGAAGCGGAGACAGCCGATGTCGGGGGCCATCGCGTCGCTGACTGCGTTTAGGCGACTGTCTGAGCGGGAGCTACCGTACTGTGGGTGGGGCGGACACGCGACGACGACGGTGTCCGCTGCTGGCCGGTCAAGTGACGCGGTCACGTCCCGTCCACCCGGAATCCCGACGGTAGTCATACGTGTTCACTCGCCAGCCCTCTGTAAGAAATTTAAGGTTGGAGAGACCAATGCGCATACATGGGAATCCTCTCGCGCGCGTCGTACGTCATCCGCTCAAAACTCAACGCCGTCCTGAACCGAGCGGAGGACCCGACAGAGACCCTCGACTACAGCTACGAGCAGTTGCGTGACGAACTGCAGGATGTCAAGCAGGGCATCGCGGACCTGACGACCCAGAAGAAGCGACTGGAGATTCAGAAGCGCCGCCTCGAAGAGAACGTCGAGAAGCACAACGAGCAGGCGCGTCAGGCCGTCGAGCAGGACCGCGAGGACCTCGCTCGTCAGGCGCTGGAAAAGAAAAAGCAGAAAATGAGCCAGATCGAGGATCTGGAAGGCCAGATACAGGACTTACAGAACCAGCAGGACCAGCTGGTCGAGCAGAAAGACGAACTCCAGAAACAGATCGAGCAGTTCCGCACGAAAAAGGAGACAATGAAGGCTCGCCACGAGGCCGCCAAGGCGTCAGCGCGCGTCAACGAGGCGATGACCGGCGCGGGCGACGAGATGCAGGACATCAACCAGGCTATCGAGCGTGCGGAGGAACGCACCGAGGACATGGAAGCCCGCTCGCAGGCGATGGACGAACTCCGTGAGGACGGCGTCCTCGAAAGTCAGATATCGGACGAGAGCTCGCTGGAGCGGGAGCTTGAAGAAGTCCGACAGAAAGGCTCAGTCGACGCCGAGCTCGACACGCTCAAAGCCGAGATGGGGAAAACCGAGGACGGCGATAGCGGGTCGACCGATGCGGACGTCTCCGAGGCCGAACTGGAGCAGGAACTCGCCGACGAGAGTACGCAAGTCGACGTCGACGAGAGCGAGGTCGAGTCGGAGCTTGACGAACTGAAAGAGGACGAGCA
Organism: Haloarcula rubripromontorii; assembly: GCF_001280425.1. Lineage (NCBI taxonomy): Archaea > Methanobacteriati > Methanobacteriota > Halobacteria > Halobacteriales > Haloarculaceae > Haloarcula > Haloarcula rubripromontorii. Next base: position 152,256 of record NZ_LIUF01000001.1, read on the forward strand.
GTAAGGCGGCGACCCGGGACTGCTACAGCGGCCAGACAACCGACACAGAGAGCGTGGTCACGGCACACAGAAGCAGCTGTAGCGGTCCGCCGACGCGCGCGAAGTCCGTAAAGTGGTAGCCGCCGGGACCATAGACCATCAGGTTCGTCTGGTAGCCGATGGGTGTCAGGAAGGCCGTCGCGACCGCGAACGTCACGACAACGAGAAACGGAAACCCGGAAGCGCCGACCCCGGCGGCGGTGGCGACGGCAATCGGAATCATTAGCACGACGGTTGCGGGCGGGGTGATGACGCTAGCGAGGACGGCCGTCAGGAGATACACCAGCGCCAGCAGTGCAAGCGGCGGGAGGACGCCGGCGGCGTCGACGAGGAGACCGCCGACGAACGCCGCCCCGCCGGTGGCCTGCATCGCCTGCCCGAGCGGGAGCAGGCCGGCGAGCAGGAACACGACGTTCCAGCTCACCGCGTCGTAGGCCCGCGACGCGCTCAGCGTGCCGGTCGCGACCGTGGCGACGACGCCGCCAAGCGCGGCGATGTAGATGGGAAGGACATCCAGCGCCGCGAGTGCGATGACGACGAGCACGGTCCCGAGCGGGGCTGCCGCAGCGGCGTTGAGCGACGGCGGACCGCCGTTGAGAGCGTCGAACAGCTCTGGAGGGCCCTCAGTCAGGGTCAGATACCCTTCGTCCTGTAGATGTCCCACTTCGTCAAGGGGCGTCTGGAGCAAGAGTAAGTCGCCGGCGGACAGTTCGACCGACGTGAGGTTCTCGTGAATAATCTCGTCGCCGCGACGGACAGCGAGGACCGTCACGTCGAACCGACTGCGGAGTTGCACGTCGGCAAGTGTTCGCCCGCGAAGCCGCGACTCCCTGTCGATGACGGCCTCCGCGAGAACGCCCGGATGTCCGCTCTCCGCCAGTAGGTCCGCCGTGACAGACTCGCGGGCGAGGTCCCGTAGGTCGAGCGTCTGGGCGAGTTGGTTGACGGTCTGGCGGTTGCCACGGACCGTCAGCACGTCCCCGGGTTCAAGCGGCCGGTCGGTCGCCGTCGCGAAGAACGACTCGCCGTCCCGGTCGATCTGCAGCACATCGATGTCGAGCGGATCGCTCGCGGCGAGGACCTGCTCGACGGTGGCCTCGGTCGGCAGTGGCTCCCCCGCGTCGACCGCGTCCGCGACCGCCTCGGCCACGTCGTCAGCGACGCCGCCTTCGAGCGCTTCCTGTACCGTCAGCCCGACCAGCGGCGACGCCTCGCGCACCCGTAACTGCGCCAGGTGGCGGTCCATCTCGAACTCCTCGGTGAAGTCGGCCGCGGGGTGGATCCGTTCGGGGACGAGCACCCGACCGACCGTCAGCAGGTACCCCACGCCGACAGCGAGGACGACGACGCCGACGGGGGTCAGTGTGAACATGGAGAACGGCCGGCCGAGCAACTGCGCCGAGAGGTCGCTTGCGAGCAGGTTCGTCGCAGTGCCGACCAGCGTGAGCGTCCCGCCGAGCATCGCGGCAAACGAGAGCGGTAACAACAGGTTCGACGGCGAGATACCGTATCGCTCTGAGAGGCCGGTGACCAGTGGGATGAAGACAGCCACCACCGGTGTGTTGTTCACGAACCCCGCGCTAACGCCCGTCGTGCCGACGATAGCGGTCAGTAGACGCCGTTCGTCACCGCCCGTCAGCGCCGCGAGTCGCCCGGCCAACCAGTCGACGACGCCGGCCGATTCGACGCCGGCGCTGAGGATATACATCGCGACGATAGTGACCACCGCCGGGCTGGCAAAGCCCTCGATGGCCGTCCGGGCCGGGACGCCGGTGTACGGTTCCAGCACGACTAGAGCGACGAGGACGGCGACGGCGGTCATGTCCGGCGGGAGCCATTCCGTGACGAACAGCGCCAGCGCGGCGGCAACGAGCGCGAATACTACGAGCGCGCCCACCGAGAGCGAGGACATACCACCCCACTCGCGGGTCGATTACAAAAACGTCCGGGGCGTAGTCTGAGAGTTTCGCGAGCAGAAGCGCTTCGCTCACCGCCGGCCGACCGTCCTCACTCCGGGTTCGGTTCGTAGCTCCCACCCACGCGGAGCGTGAGCGCTCGCTCGCGTACTGACAGCGACAGCGTCTCGTGCGTACTGAGTTCGCCGTCGCGGCTGAACGTGAGTTTCTCGCCATGTCCGTCGACGGTGATCTCGTCGGCCCGAACGTGGGTCACGCCGTCGGTGTCGAGCGTCAGCAGGCGCTGCCCGATGGCCTCGGCGACCAGATTGCCGGCCGGCATCTGTTCGACGATGGCCACGTCGAGCAGTCCGTCCTCCATGTTCGCCTGCCCGCCCTCGGCGACGAACTTGCGGGCGTTGCCCACCAGCAGACACGTGGCCTCGCCCGACCAAGTGAACGGCCCGTCCTCGCCGACGGCCGCGATAGTGATGTCGAGCCCGTCGAAGCGCAGCGCCTCCTGTGCGCCGGTGAGCAGAAACGCCAGCGTGCCGAACCGTTCTTTGAGGTCGCTCGGCGTCGAAACGCTGGCGTCGGCGGGAAGCCCGGCGATACAGGAGACGAGGAACGGCTCGCCGCCGGCGACGCCGACGTCGACGGTCCGTTTCGCCCCGGTGTCGGCGACTTCGACGCCGTGTTCGACGTCCCTGATGCCGACGTTCCCGGCCAGAAGGTTCGCCGTCCCGGTCGGGATAACGCTCAGGGTCACGTCCGAGAGGTGGTCGGCGTCGTCGAGCCCGCGGACGACCTCGTTTACCGTCCCGTCGCCGCCACAGACGGCGACCTCAGATGCCTCGGCCCTGCCGGCCTCGCGACCGAGTTCGACGGCGTCGCCCGCCGCCTCGGTTTCATACACCTCGAACCCGCGGGCCTCCATCAGCCGCGGGACGTAGTCGGCGTGTTCGCCGTCGCCGCTAACGGGGTTGAGGATACACCGACGCGAGCCAATCTGCATACTACTACCGAGTCCGGACCGGCACTTATACCGTGGTGGTGTGCCGTCGTCACTCCCAGTCGACGTCGACGCTCCGGTCCGTCTCCCGGAGGATGAACGGGCCGATAGCGAGCGTCCGCTTGGTTATCGTGACGATGCGGAGGATGTACGACAGCAGGACGGTAAACGGTAGCACCGACGCCGTCGTCGCCACCGCGACGAGCCACAGCACGTCGGGCACGCCGGCCGTGAGGCCGACGAAGTCCTGCGTATCGAGGAACAACAGCGACGTGACCGAAACGGTGAGCGCCGGAATCGCGACGTACAGCAGCGTCCGGGAGAGATTCGACAGTTCCCACTGGAAGTACAGCGTCTTGAAATGTTCCCGGGCTGGGCCGAACAGTTCGAGCGTCTCGACGAGTTCCGCCAGCGAGTCGTCGATGTCGTCGGTGAGTTCCTCGGCGTGGGACTCCCGGATTCGCCGGCCGACGTACAGTTTCCAGGAGTAGTTGTAGTTCAGGGCGGCCTTGATGACGTCGAACTCCCCGAAGGTCCCGCCTTCGAGCTGATCGGTGACCCTGTCGGCGTTGCTCGTCACGTCCGCCAGATACGTCGACAGCAGCGCCGTCAGGTCGTCGTCGAGGTCGGTGTCGTCGACGGCGTCCCGGACCGCTTCGGCCCGCTCGGCGGTCCCGCGGACCAGCGACCGGAGGAACGCCGAGGGTTCCGCGGGACTGACCTGTGCGTCGACGGCGTCGGCCACGTCCGCGCGGAACTGCATCGCCCCGTCCATCCGCTCGCGCTGGTCCCCGACCGCGCCGAGTTCCTGTGACAGGACGAGCTGGCTCAGCGTCAGGACCAGCGTAACGGCGGTTATCGTCCCCGTAATCAACGCCTGGAACAGGGTTTCGACCGGGTCGCCGCGGGTCAACAGCGCCAGGGCCGGCGTGGGATGGAGGAGACCGACCGCGAGGATACCACAGAACAGGACGCCCGAGAGGAGGGCGGTGACGAACCAGCGGTCTGCATCGAGGAGGAGCCAGAGGAGTCGGGTGTCACCCGCGGCGCGCTCCCGCATGGTGTCGCTTGACTCTCCACTGTCGGTGGTCATACAGGTCGGCTCGCCCGCTGGGAATAAAAGGGCGCGCCCGGCGCATCCCGGAGCGTCAATACAGCGGCAGCGAGAATCGGCCGAACAAACAGCAGCTATCTGCCGGCGAGGAACGTCACGGCGGTCCGCTGTTGCTCGACCTCTGTTTCGAGATGCTCACGGAACTCGGCGATGTCGATGTCTTTCTCCTCGCGTTCCTTGCGGTCCCTGACCGAGATGGTCCCGGCTTCCTCCTCGTTGTCGCCGATGACGCACATGTAGGGGACGCGGTCGTCGTGGGCCTGCTGGATCTTCTTGCCGACGGTCCAGGAGCGGTCCTCGATGGTGACACGGAAGTCCTCAAGTTCGTCCTGAATCTCCTCGCAGTAGGCGATGTTGTCGTCGCTGACCGGCAGCAGACGGATCTGCTCGGGGGCGAGCCACGGCGGGAATTTCCCGTTGTAGTGTTCGGTCAGCACCATGAAGAACCGCTCGTAGGAGCCATACAGCGCGCGGTGGATCATCACCGGGCGGTGTTCCTCGTTGTCCTCGCCGGTGTAAGAGAGGTCGAACCGCTCGGGCATGTTGAAGTCCAACTGGACCGTCGGGCCGTCCCAGTGGCGGCCCAGAGCGTCTTCGAAGGCGAAGTCGATCTTCGGGCCGTAGAAGGCCCCGTCGCCCTCCTCGACGACGTAGTCGATGTCTTGCTCTTCGAGGACAGCTTCGAGCTGGGATTCTGCTTTCTCCCAGATCTCGTCGCCGCCGACGGACTTCTCGGGCCGGGTGGCGAACTGGACGGTGTAATCGAGATTGAAGGTGTCGAGCGTATCGAGGATGATGTCGACCGTCGCTAGCACCTCCTCCTCTATCTGGTCGGGCCGGACGAACAGGTGGCCGTCGTCGATGGTAAAGGCCCACGTCCGGGAGAGCCCGGAGAGTTCGCCGCGCTGTTCCTTGCGGTACACCTTCCCGTCCTCGAAGTACCGCACCGGCAGGTCGCGATAGCTCCAGGAGTTCTGCTCGAAGATGGTCGCGTGGCCCGGGCAGTTCATCGGCTTCAGGCCGTACTCCTCGTCGTTGACATCGAGCAGGAACATGTCGTCGACGTAGTTCTCGTAGTGGCCCGACTTCTTCCACAGTTCGGTGCGGAAGACGTGGGGCGTCTCGACCTCGTCGTAGCCGGCGTCGCGGTTGAGGCCGGCGACGTACTCGGAGAGTTCGTTGAGAATCTTCTTGCCGTTTGGTTCGTACAGCGGCAGGCCCGGCCCCGTCGTCTCGTCGATGGAGAACAGGTCCATCTCCTGGCCGATCTTGCGGTGGTCGCGCTCCTGGGCCTTGCGGCGCTGTTCGAGGAACTCGTCGAGCGCGTCCTCCGTCGGGAAGGCAGTTCCGTACACGCGAGTCAGCGTCTCGTTGTCCTCCTCGCCACGCCAGAAGGCTGCCGAGATTTCCAGCAGGGCGAACCCGCCGATTTCGCCGGTTGATTCGACGTGGGGGCCCTGACAGAGGTCTTCGAACTCGCCCTGGGTGTAGAACGAGACCGCCTCGTCGTCCGCGGCCTCGGTTTCGAGGATGTCCTGCTTGAACCGGTTGTCCTCGTAGCGTTCGAAGGCCTCGTCGCGGTCGACGAGTTCGCGCTCGATGTCGAGGTCCTCCTCGATTATTTCCTCGGCTTCGGCCTCGATGGCTTCGAGGTCGTCTTCGTCGATGTCGACGCCGGTGATGTCGTAGTAGAACCCGTTGTCGGTCCACGGCCCGATTGTGAGCTTGGCATCGGGGTAGAGGCGCTGCAGGGCCTGCGCGAAGACGTGGGCGGCCGAGTGACGAAGCACGTCGAGATACTCGTCACTGCTCTCGGTGACGATTTCGAGCGTAACATCGTCTGTCAACGGCGCGTGTTTGTCGACGAGGTCGCCGTCGACGACGCCGGCGACCGTGTCATCACCCAGCCCTGGCCCGATTTCGTAGGCGACATCCTCGACCGTGCTGCCGCGCTCGACCTCTAAGGGAGTCCCGTCGGGCAGCGTGACCGTGACCGTACTCATACCCGAGGATACGACGGCGGCCGGGGATAAGTGTATTGAGACGCGGGCGACGCTGGCGTTACTCTGGTAACGGCGGGTCCGAATCTTCGTCGGCGGTGTCAGCCGCCGGCAGCTCGGACTGGGCTGGTGGCCGTGCCGCGCTTGCCCGTTCGAGCGGTGAGAGCGTCAGTTCTTCCTCGCCTTCGAGCATGGTAAGCCGGTCCGTGACAGTGACGGTCTCCCCGTCGGCCGTGTGCGGCGTTACGCACCTGAGTTCAGACCCGGCGTACTCGGCTAATAGTTGGACGGGAAACACGAGCGCCCGGTACTGCTCCCCCGAGATCTCAGCGTCCACTGACCGAACCTGAAACGCGGGTTCGAGTGAACATTCGTTGCGTTTTGCCCACTCCTGAAAGACGCTAACTCGGTTGAGTGCGAACAGCCCGAGTTCAGTCCGCGCCTCCGCTGGCGTGGACGGTATCTGTCTCCCAATGACCTGAACAGTGATATCTGACAGAACGCTGGCGTCCGACAGTCCCTGAAGTCGGTCAATGACCGCAGCCTGTTGCTGCGTGTGCCCGTCGGGCAGGAGTGAACGAACGTACAGTTCTGCCCGTGTACCGTCTGGCTGCGTGCTCCCCTGCATCGTATGGAAATGAATGGACAGCGACCGGCAAAAGTATTCCTGTTGACAAATAATGGGTAGAACGGTTATACACTGAACGACGGAAGCTGAATCAACAGTTTCACCGTCGGTTGGACAGTCACGGCCCGTATCAACGTGATAGGGAGTACTATGTGGGCACAGTTCGCATGAGAAGCCGGATATGTACGATTCGGTGCTCGTAGCCACAGACGGCAGTTCGGGAACGACGGAGACGCTCGCACACGCCACCTCCATCGCGCGCGATAACGACGCGACCCTCCATGGGCTGTACGTCGTGGACAGACGGCTGTACGTCGCAGCCGACAAGGCCAATCAGGACGAGGTGCGTCAGTCGCTGGAGGAAGAGGGCGAAGTCGCGCTCGACGACATCGTCGTCGGCGGCGAGGAGGCCGGCGTCGAGGTCGTCACGACCATGGCGGAAGGGATTCCGCACAAGACAATCACCAACTACGCCGAAGAGGAGGACATCGACCTCATCGTGATGGGGACGCACGGTCGAACCGGGCGAGACCGGGTCGCCAATCTCGGGAGCGTTACCGAGCGCGTCGTCGAGAGCGCGCCCGTCCCCGTCCTCGTCGTCCACATCGAATAGCTCGGGTGAGGCTGGCGGTTGCGGTACGGACGCGCTCGACAGCGGCTGTACGACCGGTACCATCCCGTTCTGACCGGTATCTTTTCGAGCCGCCGACACGATGGTGGCAGTATGGACAGCCGAGAGTACGCCTTCGAAGGAGCCGCGCCGGATATCCACGGATACGCCCACGTCAGCCGCGAGGCGACGCTGGTGGGAGATGTCACCGTCGGCCCGAACGCGAACGTCTGGCCCGGCGTCGTGTTGCGCGGCGACGTGGCCCCGGTCGAAGTGGGCCGCCAATCAGCCATCGGTGACGGGGCCATCGTCCACGCCTCGACCGTCGGCGAGAAGGTGATGGTCGGCCACGGGGCCGTCCTCAACGACGCCCATGTGCGCGACGGGGCGCTCGTGGGCTTCAACTCGACGGTCAGCGACGCCACCATCGGCGAGGGTTCCATCGTCGCGATGGGGACGGTCGTCCCACCGGGCTATGAGGTGCCCGCGGAGTCGTTCGTCCGCGGGAGCCCGGCCACGGTGACGCCGCTGTCCGAGACGACCATCGACCCCAACGAAGTGTTCGAGGCCTTCAGCTCCGGCGATTACGCTAACCTCGCGGCCCGCCACGAGGACCTTTTCGAGTAACGCCCCGTCGGCCAACGACGGGTCACTTATAGTGGAAGAACCCACACAGTACCGAGCATGGACGATATCGTCGACCTGGTGACCCGGTCGCTCGCCGACGAGACTGCTGCGGCGTTCACTGAACGGGTCGACGAACAGGCGATGCAGCTACGGAAGGCCATCGAGGCCGGCGAGTTCGACAACGAGGCGTTCTCCGTCGGTCTGGAAATCGAACTGTACGCGATCAACGCGGAGCCGGACCCGCCCGAACCGGACGAGGAGGAAGACGACGAGACGGTCGCCGAGGAGGACCTCGACGACGACCTGAGCGGATCGGGCGAAGCGGCCTGGAGCGGGTCGCTGGACGCGCCGGCGGAGCCAGAAGGGGGCGGTGGCGCATCGCTGGAGCCAAACGGTGACGGAGCGTCGCTTGAGCCAGACGAGGCCGATTCTCTCGAACGCGCTGGAAACGAATCACTGGAGCAGAATACTGCCGAAACCGCTGCCGAGCCTGAGGATTCTTTCGGCCCCGGAGAGGGACCCTCGCTCGACATCGACCCGGACAGTCCGCTGGCCGAGGACGAACCGGAGACGCCCGAGGAGGAGGCCGAACCGACTGTCGAGTCATCGGTCGCGGAGGAAAATGACGAGCCGTACATGGACCCCGAGGACTGGAAGGGGCGGCTGACCCGCCTGCCAGACGTGGTGTTCGAGGGCGAAGCCAACAAGGAACTGGGCCTGCACAACGCCGAGGTCAACACTGAGCCAAACAGCTTCGACCAGACCGGGATGGAAGTCCAGACGACAGCGGTGGAGATGCAGACGAAACAGGCCCGCCAGCAGGCGAGCAAGCACAACTGCGAACTCGTCCTCGACGCGATGTGGACCATCCCGCCCGAGGAGGGCAGCGAGGCGTACCTCTCGGCACACGAGACGAGGGACGGGGTCGTCCTCGCGGACAACATGCGGCAGGCCCCCAGATACGTGGCGCTGGACAACGAGGCGCTGGACCACGCTGGCGGCACCATCGAGTTCGACGTGCCGGGGTACAGCGGGTCGTTCCCGACGATTCTGTTCGAGTCCCTGGCTACCTCGATTCAGCCCCACCTCCAGATTCCGGACGCCGGGGCGTTCCCCGAGTACTACAACGCCGCGATCCGGACGCTCGGACCGCTGCTCGCGCTATCGGTGAACTCGCCGTTCCTCCCGGCGGACATGTACGGCGACACCGACGGAGAGTGGCTCTGTGCGAACACCCACCACGAACTTCGCATCGCGGCCTTCGAGCAGTCGGTCAACACCAGCGAGAACCCGAAGGTCCGGGTCCCGCGGGACCTCGACGACACGACGGACATCGTCGGCCGTGTCGTCGACGACGACCTGTTCGCGCCGTTTCTGCGGGAATTCCTGCACGACGACGCCCGGGCGGCGTTCGAAGACGAGTTCTGGGAGTTCGACCACAAGCGCGGGACCTACTGGCGCTGGCTCCGCTGTGTCGCCGGCGGAACGCCGGTCGACGGAGCGAGCACTGAAAAGTCGCTCCGCATCGAGTACCGCCCGCTCCCGACCCAACCCCACGCCAAGGATATGATCGGGCTGCAGGCGCTGACGGTCGGCCTCATCCGCGGGCTGGTCGTCGCCGACCATCCCGCCGCGGAACTGCCGTGGCAAGAAGCAAGGCGGAGCTTCTACAGCGCCGCACAGAACGGCTCCGACGCCGACCTGTCCTGGGTGACAGCCCAAGGCGAACGGACGGTCGATCACGACGACATCTACGACGAGATTTTCCAGTATGCCCGTCTGGGACTGGCCGAGCAAGGCGTCCCGGAGGCCCGAATTGACGAGTACCTCGGGCCTATCGAAGCCCGATACCACGCCGGGATGACCCCGAGCGACTGGAAGATTGACCGCGTCCGCGAATACCTCGATTCCGGCGACGACCTCTCGACAGCCATCGAGGCGATGCAGCGGGACTACGTCGAGGCGAGCCGCCACCACCACGCCTTCGAAGAGTGGCTGTAGGCGGCCAGTCAGCGGCGGCAGTGGGTCGGGGCCGCCCTGCCGGATGGCGGGTATTTATTCGGATGACGCCGTTATATTCGGGTGATGGTATCCACAGGCGACACAGCGCCGGACATCTCGGCGACAATCGCGAACGGTGAGGTAGAGGCCTTCGAACTGAGCGACCACCTGGGCGACGGGCCGGTCGTGCTCGCGTTTTTCCCGGGCGCGTTTACCCCGCCGTGTTCCAACGAGATGGTGGCCCTGCAGGAACACCTCGGTGACTTCCACGACGCCGGCGCGACGGTGCTGGGCCTCAGTGCCGACTCGGCGTTCTCGCTGAACTCCTTCCGGGAGGAACACGGCCTGGAGTTCGATCTGCTCAGTGACATGGGCCGGTCAGCGATTCAGGACTACGGCCTCGAAATCGACATCGAGGACCTCGGGCTGCTCGGCGTCGCCAACCGCGCCGTGTTCGTCGTTGACGACGACAGCGAGGTCACCTACAGCTGGGTCGCCGACGACCCGACCAACGAGCCGGACTACGAAGAGCTGTTAGACGCCGTCGAATCGGCGTAAGACGAGTCCCCGTTGGGCACTTCTTTTGACTGTCCGAGTAGCGAGGGCCGTTATACCGAAACGTCGACCGTCCGCTCGCCGTCGCTATCGGAGATGGTGAGCGTCGCTTCGCCACGCCCGGTCGCCTCGACAGCGACATGAGACTTGAACGACGTTTTCAGGCCGGTGACCGTGCTGTTCATGTCCGATCCGATATCGGCGCTCGTATCGAGCGCACAGACGCCAATGCCGTTGCTCCGCCTGATTTCGGACAGGAACGTGGAGTTGAGAAAGCGGTACAGCGACCGAGTGTCGTCGAGTTCGCCGGCAATCGTCGAGCAGAGGAAGATGCCGGCCCGGAATCCGTCCGCTTCCTGCTGTGAGTTAGCCGCGAGCGCCGAGAACTCCATCCCCATTCCGGTGAGGTCCGAGAGGTCGTCGACCGCCTTGATGTCGTCGCCGCTCGAACGCCCTGCAGCAGTGAGTATCGACGACCGGTCCCCGGCACCGTGTTTCGCGCCATCCAGCGACTGTTTGACCGCGCGGCCGCGGGTCTCTGTGGCGATGACGACGCTGCGCTCGCCGTCGGTGGGAGCGACGATGCGGGCGAACACCGATTCCAGCGCGCCCACGTCGTCGCCTGTCAGCAGGACGCTCGTGCCGCTTTCCAGCGGACCGACGGCGTCGGACACGTCGAACTCATCGGCCGAGAGGGTACTCATTGTGCAACCTCCGTTCGCTCGGCGTCACGAACGCTCTGTCGGAGTTCCAGGATTTCCATGGCTGTGGCGGCAAAGTCCTGCAGTTCGGCCTGCTCCTCTGCGTCGTAGCTCCGCGGCACGTGGTCGAGCAGACACACCTGCCCGATGACCTGCCCGTTGCTCGCGGTCATGTTCGCGCCGGCGTAGGAACGGATCCCGAGGTTCTGGAGCTGCTCGTTCTCGGCGAAGCGGGCGTCCTCCATGATGTCCTCGACGACCATCACGTCCTCCTGAAGCATGCTGTGCGTGCAGATGGTGTTCTCGCGGGTCAGGGTGTCCAGGTCGCCGCCGTGACAGGCCAGGAAGTTCTCTTCCTCTTCTTCGATGAGTCCGATGAAAGACACCGCAGCGTCGAAGTGGCTGGCAATGAGGTCCGTCAGGCGCTCGAAGCTGTCTTCGATTGGGAGGTCGTCTATATCGTACTTCGCGAGCGTCTCCAGCCGCTCGTCCTCGTCGTCCGGGCGGATGAAACTCGCCTGGGCGCTGTAGTCGATGACGTCGTTGACGACGAACGTCAGCCGATCTCGGGCGTCGGGGAGGCTGCGATTGAGGTATTCGACGATACTCTGCTCGAACGATGCCGTGTCTATCTCCGCAGGCTGAACGTCCGTAAACAGAACACAGGGGGTCTGGGGTGCGACGTCGCGGATCTCGCCGACGACTTCGAGACCGGTTCCGTCCGAGAGTTCGTACGCCGTAACCACGCAAACAATCGGTTCGGCTTCGAGCGTCTCCCGTGCCGCCTCGACCGTCGTCGCCGTCCGCGCCGTCAGCGACTCGTCGGCTTCGACCGCCGCCGCCACGTCGTCTACTCGTCCCTCAGTATCAACACAGAGAACTGTACGTGTCATAAGCTTGAATGACAAAGTAGCCACAAAGTAGTTAGTGTCTTATTATCAATGATGATTTTCGGCGACTGGAGTTCACCGCCGGTCAGTCCGGGCCGCCGTCGGACGAGCGCCGCCGAGCGCCCGTGCCGGCCGTCACCGCCGTCAGGTCGAACACGTCGCCGTCCAGCGGAACGCCGTCGTAGGGGTCTGACGCCAGCAAGAGCGCCCCGTCGAGGTCGAGGTAGTCGACGAGCGGCGCGAGGTGGACGGCGGCGGCGATACTGGCGTTCGACTCCACCATGCACCCGAGCATCGAGTCCAGGCCGTGTGCGTCGGCGGCGTTGAGCAGCCGCGTTGCGGGCCTGATGCCGCCGCATTTGACTAGTTTGGCGTTGACGATGTCACAGGCGTCAGCGACCCGTGGCACGTCTGACGCAGTCACACAGGACTCGTCGGCGGCGACGGGAATTGCAGTCGCGTCGGTCACGCGGCGAAGGCTGTCAATGTCGTCGGCTTCGACCGGCTGTTCCAGCATCGTCACGCCAGCGTCGGCGAGCCAGTCCGCCTTGTCGATAGCCTCCTGAACGGTCCAGGCGGCGTTGGCGTCAACGCGTATCTCGACGTCCGGGGCGGCATCCCGAACCGCGTCCAGTCGCGCCCGGTCGTCGTCGGTCCCGAGTTTGACCTTCAGGTGGCCGAAGCCGCTGTCGGCCGCCTTCCTTGCTTTCTCGGCCATCCGTTCGGGCGAATCGATGCCGACCGTGTAGGTGGTCGGCGGGACCGCGTCCGGGTCGAGGCCCCACTGGCGGTACAGCGGCAGATCCAGTTGCCGAGCGGCGAGGTCGTGGACGGCGATAGAGAGTGTCATCCGTGCGGCGGGCTGGTCCGCCGCTTGTTCGTCGAGTTCCCGCTCGATGCGTTGCTGGGCGTGGGGGTCGCCGATGCGGTCGACAGTCTCACAGAGTGTGGGGAGCGTTTCAGCCACTGACTCGGCGCTCTCGTCGTAGTACGCTGACGGCGTGACGGCTCCGACACCCGTAGTTCCCTCGTGGGTAAGTTCGACCACGACAGTCTCGCTGGTCTCGCTGGTCTCCCGCGAGATGCCAAATGGGTTCGACAGCGGCAGTTCGAGGCGGTCGACGCGCCAGTTCATAGGATAGCGTCCAGTACCTCGTCGGGGACGCCGTGGCGGACCGGGTCGGTCGCCGGTGCGTCCAGAGCGTCACTGTACCCTGCGACAGCATCCGCGGCCGCACCGTCGTCGAGGTGGCGCGTGTTCAACATCCCCGCAACGACAGATGCGTCCGAGATGGGCGCGGCCAGGCGCTCGTAGATGTCGACATACTCGGAGAGCGGCGGGAGATCGAACGACTCGTAGCCGTGGATGGCCTCGCGGCCGGCCTCGTGGCACATGACGAGCGCGTCGGGGACCGAGCCGTGGAGGATGCTCGTCGTCACGCCCGAATAGGCCGGATGGGCCAGCGCACCCTGCCCTTCGACGACGAGGAGGTCCGCCGCCTGTGCTTCTTCGACCAGCCGCTCGACCGCGCCGGCGGCGTAGTCGGCGATGACGCGGTCGATGACGATGCCCCAGCCGGTGATGGCGATGCCGGTCTGGCCGGTCGGGACGACCGCGGCGTCGAGGCCGCGCTCCCGGGCGGCGTCACGAATCTCGAACGACGCAGTCATCTTCCCCGTCGAGCAGTCGGTCCCAACAGTCGTGACGACTGTCGCATCCACGTCGCCGGCGGTGCCCGCCGCCACGGTCAGGTCTTCGGGCGGCTTGCGGAGGTCGTGCAGTTCGGCGTCGTGTTCCGCGGCGAGGCGGGCGAACTCCTCGTCGTCGGCCAGGAAGTCGTGCAGGCCCGAGTACACGTCGCAGCCGCGTTCGAGCGCTGTGCGAACGTCTTCTCGCCAGGACTCGTCGAACTCACCGCCGATGGGAGAGATGCCAATGACGAGCGCGTCCACCTCTGGCGCGTCGGCCATCGACGCGACAATGGGGGCATCCTGTACGTCCGGGAGCGCCTCGTTGACGCGCTGTCCGGCCCGCTCGCGGTCGACGAGGGCATGTACTGCTCGGTCACCGTACCGCAATAACCCGACGGCCGTCTTGGCCCGGTCGGGAAAGGCGTCGTGTGTTAAAATGGCTACGGCCATAGCCGGAGAGAGTCCCCGCCCCGCGAAAAAGCTACGGAACCGTCGCCGGCGGAACTGCGACGAGCGCCCCGGAGCTACGGCACGCGCAACCGAACAGTCCACAGTGACCGAACGGCGTCGTCCAGTGCCTCGGCCGGCTCCCCGGTCGCGTCGACGGGCTTCGTCGCCGTCGCGAGGTCCTCGAACTCGTGGATGACCGACCCCTCACCGACGACGTACAGCCGGTCAGGCGACACCTCTTCGATAGCGGCCCGACAGCGGTCGAGGTGGGAGTCGATCTGCTGGTCCCGGAGCCGCTCGAACCGGCTCTGTGAGAAGCCGCCTTTGGAGTGCTGGCTTTTCAGCTCCGAGTCGAAGCCGTGGAACGCCGTCCGCTCGCGGCCGTCGTACTCGCCCATGGCGAACAGGTCCGAGCGGACCAGCGCGACGACGTGTTCACCAGTCGGTTCGAACCACGACCGCTCCAGCCGAACGGTGTCGCCCCACTCAGTGAACGGCGACGGCGGCGCAGGGACCGACAGGCACGCCGACAGGAGGCCGGCGTCATCCGTCACAGCTAGACACGGCGCGGCGCTGGCGACCAGCGATGCACGGTCGCCGAAGGCATCCCGGACCGGGCCGGGCAGGGAGCGCTCCGCGTCGACATAGGCGGTAAAGACGCCTTCCGGCTCTGTCTCAAAGGATTCCAGCCGGTCGAGTACGTCACTCAAGCGCGCCCGACTGAGCGCTTCCTCGGCTCGGAACGTCGATTCTCCCTCCGCGTCTTGGAGCCGTTCGACCCGGTCCTGGAGTTCGGCCACGCGGTCCTCCAGCCGATTGACCTCGGCCTCGGCCCGCTGGCGCTCGGTCGCTGCGTCAGCACGGCGCTCCTTCTCGGCGTCGAGCTGTCGTTCGAGGTGGTGGTTCTCCTCCTCGAGTTCGGCTACCCGCTCTTTCAGCGACGCTCGTCCCAGCAACCGGTCAAGCATCGACTGGATGGGGGACGGGGACGGGCTTAAAAGTGACTTCCCGGACCGCAACTACGTCGAAGCGTTACCACTCAGTCCGGCGGTTCGTCGTCATCTCTCAGCGAGGCGATGATGAGTCTCCTGATGCCTCGCCGAAGGCGACCGCCGGCCGCGGGTTGAGAGATATCCAGATCGGCGGCGACATCGCTGAGCGTCGCGTTCCGCGGCTCTTCGAAATACCCGGTTTCGAGTGCGACGAGGAGCGCCTCCCGCTGGCTGTCAGTCAGCCCTGCGTCCGTGTTCCCCAGACTGGCGTACTCGTTCACGCGCAGCAGATCGATGTCGATGTCGTTCTCTTGAGCGTAGTCCCAGAGCCGAGCGAGAGCCGTCCGTTCGGGCATCCATACCGTCAGTATCCACGCGCTCCCGTCGTTTTCCATATCGAGGATAACCCCGTTCGCGGCGGAGATGACGGGGGAGAGAATCTTTGCTTCGTCCGTGTACTCGAAACTGTAGATGGCCTCGTCGTCTCTGGTTTCGATGACGCGTTCGAACTTGCCGACAGTGCTGTCGTTCCGTAATCCGTCCTCAAACTGCTGGAAGTCGGACGATTCGATGTGGTAAAAGAACTTGCCCGACGTCGGGTCCGTGCCCGCTTCAGACACGGACCTGACTTTCGAGCTCCGGTCGTGGGAAACGGTCTGTGTGAGGACGATGTCAGGGTGTTCGGCTCGGACGACCGCCTTGATATCGGTCATTTGTCTGTAGAGTGGTGTGGGTGTGCCAACGCGTGCAGTTGTAATGGTGGAGACGCTCGGCGGAACTCTGTCTCAAATCCCTGTTACTAGATGGGGGTAGTCGTGCGCTAATTTAACTGAGTCGGTTGATCGTGTGGTCTGAGTACAGGCGCCTGATCTCTGTGTCTCGTCCGTTCGGTCCGAGCGGGCTACTCGCCCGGTGAGCCAGCGGGTTCCCATACGGCGGTGTCACCGGTTCAGACGCGATGGGAGAACAGCAGCGCCCAGAGACGTTCGGGCCAGCCGGCTCCATACGCCGGGGATACCCCGGCGGGGAGGTAGAATTTGGATTCAGTAGCGCGATCCCGCTCCTCAGCGTGGTTTCGCTGTGACATACATGTGAAGGGAGGCTCCCGAACCGCATTGCTCTGTAGCTTAAGCGTATAACCTACTTATCCCACGTTTCAAAATTCCGGTCCGTCCGGTACCAGTGAAAACCCATCAAATCGGGGTTTCAATCGCTCAGACGGCAGTGTCAGGGAGTGTCGGCGCGCCCTCTGAGAGAGAGAGCAGTTGTGCGGCGTGGTCCGCTTTCGCCAGAAATACTTCTTCGAGGCTGGGCGGGTTCCGGACGTTGGCGTCTTCGAGCATCGGTTCGGGAACGACGAGTGTGTCCGCCGGGACCTGTTCGTCCCCGTGGACGGCAAAGTGCTGGGAGCCGAGTTTCATTACCAGCGGATAGTCTGTGCGTTCGACCCCTTCGCCGGAGGCGTACAACTGTTCGTTCACTCGTTCGTGCTGCTCGCGACACATCGCGGCCGCCGCGTCATCTCTCGGTTCGATGTAGAGGCGGCCGAGGTAGTATCCGCGCGAAAACTGTTCGAACATCGGTGCAAGTGTATGTGTGCCATTCACATACATAAGTGTTCGCCGGCAGCCTTTTGCCGCCGTGCAAACAGCGGCAACTCACAGTCGATGACCCGATAGCGACTCCCGTCCGACAGGGCTTTGCCGCGAGCGGTCCCGAGTCGACCCATGAGCGAGCAGCGGGGGCCATTGCCACGTCGGTACGCGCGGTACTATCTGGAACAGACGCCGAGCCTCGTGTGGCTGCTGGTCGTCAACGCCGTCGCAATGCTCGTCGGTATCCGGTATTATGTCGAGACGATGCCCGAGGTGTCGACGTTTCTCTGGCCGCTGTACGCAGATTCACCGGCCGCACTATTCCTGATGACGCTGTCGGTGGCTACTCTCCTGCCGTTCCTCGGCAAATCGCTCGACGAGGTCCCGCTGACGGTGCCGCTCGCGTACCTCCACACGATTGCGCTGGTCTGGCTGGTCAAGATGGGGCTGTGGACCGTCGTGGCGTTAAATATCGGCTTCGACGCGTACTTTCCCGCGCCGTGGGCGTATTTCGGCATCATCATCACCCACCTCGGTTTCGTCGCCGAGGGGCTGTTAGTTCCTCACTACGCCCGGACGACGAGGGGCGCGCTGGTGACCGCGCTGGTGTTGGCCCTGTGCAACGACGTACTCGATTACGGCTTCGGATATCATCCGCCGTTGCGATACGACCCGGGTCTGGTGTTACCGCTCGCCACTGTCGCGCTATCGGTGCTGTCGGTTGGACTCGCCTGGCGACTGCTTCCAATGGAAAAACCGACGCAAAGGACATCTTAAACACTCTTGGACTATTTGAAGTTGTTTCATTCGTTTGTGAACAACACGAACGAAGGCGTTTCTTTTTGACGTGGGAGGGTCGAAGTAGAACTAGGAATGAGTCCACGCCAGGCCACGCTCCTCACAGTGCTGGTCTTCGTCGGGACTGTCGCTATCGGCCTCCCAGCCGTGACAGCGCAGGAGACCGCAACGGAGACAGTGGCCACGCAGAACGAGTCTGCCAGCGGAATGGGAACGCAACTCACGGCGTTCCTCCAGTCGAACGCTGCCGCCGCGAACGATACGGTCAAAAACGGGATGTGGCGGTCGACATACAACCAATCGAACGGCACTGAACGAGCCGAACTGGTCACAAAGCGAGCGGGCTCGCTCGAACGCCGGCTCGAACGGTTACAGGAGCGCAACGCCACGCTCGAACACCGATACGAGAACGGAAGCATCAGTGAGCAGGCCTACGTGGCACAGCAGAGCCGACTCACCGCGGAGATTGCGGGCCTGCAGACTGCGATTAACGATACCGATGCGGCGGCCGAACAGACCGGTGTAAACGACACCGCGCTGGAGCGGTTGAAACAAAACGCAAGCAAGCTGTCCGGTCAGCAGGTCGCATCGATTGCTCAGGGTATCGCCGGACCGCCGGCGACTGCCGGCCCGAGTGAGCAGGGACCGCCTGATGACGCCGGAGTCAACCGAAGTGAACAGGGCCCGCCCGAAGTCGTGGGAGCCAACGAGAGCGACCGAGGACCGCCCGGCGATGCCCCCGGACAACAGGGGAACGGTAGCGAACGAGGCCCACCTGACGATGCCCCCGGACAGCAGGAAAACGAGACCGAGAGCGGCCCACCCGCTGACAGGGGTACCGACGGCGATAGCGAGGGGTCCGACGACGCGGCCGAGAGCGAGGGAAACGGGTCTGACAGGGGGTCGGAGCGGGGCAACGGGAACGAAAACGGGGAGCGTGGAGCGTCCGGCACCGAGGACAGCGACGGGAACGACAGCGGTGACGATGCCGGGAACGGCGCTGGTGGCGAGAGCGGCTCTGATGCGGACGAATCCGGAGATGACGGGGCCGACGGGGATGCAGACGATGCGAACGATGGGGGCAACGACGAGGGAAACGATACCGGGAGCGAGCAAGGCAGCGACGGGGATGACCAGGGCAACGACCAGGCCGGGGACCAGGGAAACGGTGACGAGGGTGACCGGGGAAACGACCAAGGCAACGACGGGGAGACCAACAAAGACGGTAACGAAGGCGAACAAGGGAACGACAGCGGAGAGGGGCAGGGAAGCGGTAGCGGAGACGACCAGGCCGGGGAGCGAGGAAACAACGGAGACGACGGTGGCAACGACGGCGGTGACCAAGGAAACAGCGGCGGAAACGACCAAGGCAGTGACCGAGGAAACAGCGGCAATCAGGGCAACGGGAACGGCAGCGCGTAGGGCACGTGGCGGACCTACCCGGTAGCTGAGCGGGTGACACACCAGCAAACCGCCCGACGAGAGTCATACTTTTGAACCGTGACCCGCTACCTACGTATCGATGGACTCCGCCGAGCTACTCAATCTCCTTGGAAACGCCAATCGCCGGCGGATTCTCAAACTACTCGCACACAAACCCTGCTACGTCACCGAGATCAGCGAGTACATCGGCGTTAGTCCGAAAGCCGTCATCGACCACCTACAAAAGCTCGAAGACGCCGGCCTCGTCGACTCCCGGACGGACGACCAACGCCGAAAGTACTTCTCTATCGCCCGGAACCTCCGTCTGGAGGTCCGCGTCTCTCCGTACGAGTTCGGTACCAAAAGCGCCTATCCAGCAAACCCCGAGTTCGAGATGCCTTCCTGTCGCCACCTCTCGATAGACGTGGGGGCCGCATCCGACGGGGACTTTCACGACCTGGCGCGCGAACTGGAGCATCTCCAGCAGCTAGAGAACGAACTGTCGCTGGCCCAGCGATGGGTGCAAGCCCGCATGACCGACGTACGGGACCGCATCGACTCCGGCTTCGAGAACGGCGACGGACGACTGTACGCAGAACTGGTCAGCGGGCTCGCAAACGGTATCGATACCGTTCCAGCGCTGGCCCGAGAGATTGAGGCCCCACCCGAGATCGTCGAGGAAGCGCTCACGCGGCTGGCGGAGGACGACGTGGTCGAACGGACCGACGACGGCTGGGAAATCGTCTGAGCGAAACGGTGTTTCAGAGAGTGGCCCGTCTCAGTCCGCGTTCGAACCGTACGAACTTGGGACTTCGACCGAGAGTTGTTCTGAGAGCAGGTACGTCACAGACCCGACAGCGACCAGTCCAGCAGGGAGTGCAATGTACGCCGAAACGCCGTAGCCGGCCAGCAGGAACAGCCCGGTTGCGACGATGCCGGCCAGCACTGCGTAGGGAATCTGAGTGTTCACGTGGTCGACGTGGTCGCTCGCGGCGAACATGCTTGACATCACTGTCGTGTCGGAGATGGGCGAGCAGTGGTCGCCGAACAGCGCGCCGGTCAGGATCGCTGCGATAGCTGGGGCAAGCGGCGCGCCGAGGGCGTGTCCGAGCGGTATCGCGACAGGGAACAGAATACCCATCGTCCCCCAGGACGTGCCGATGCTGAAGCTGATAATGACCGCGCTGAGGAAGATGATGGCGGGCAGCATCCCGGCCGTGATAATCCCCTCACTGATGGCGACGACGTAGGGACCGACTCCGAGTGTCTGGCTCACGGCACCGATAGACCACGCGAGCGAGAGCACCGCAACGGGGAACATCACCATTTTGAATCCCTCAAAGATGGCGTCGCTCACTTTATCGACCGCAATCCGTGCGTGTCCGACCAGAATTGTCAGAATGACCAGACAGGCCGAGAACGAGGCCCAGACGATTGCGTCAGCGGTGGCCGCGTTCGACAGTGCGTCGGTGAGACTCCGGCCAGCGAACCCGCCGCCAGAGTAATACAGCGAGAACCCAGTCACGGCCACGAGTGCGGCGATTGGCGCAGCGAAGTACCACCACCGCGGCTCGACGTGGTCGGGCGTCACGATATCGTCCTCTTGCGTTTCCATGAGTGGGTCCGCGTTGTCACCGAGGACTTTGCCCTCTTCCTTTGCTCTGCGTTCAGCCTTCGCCATCGGACCGAAGTCCAAGTCTGCGATGACGACGATGAAAACCATCGCAAGTGCGAGCAGGCTGTAGAACCGATAGGGAATCGGTTCAAGAAACAGCAGGAACGCGCTTCGCTCCACCCCAATCGTGGTGAGTTGCTCAGCGATGAGTCCGACCTCGAACCCGAGCCATGTCGAGACGACCGATATCGACGCGGTCGGTGCAGTGGTGGAGTCAAGGATGTACGCCAGCTTCTCGCGGCTGATGTCGAATTTATCCGTGATCGGGCGCATGACCGACCCGGTAATCATCGTCGAGGCGTACGAGTCGACGAAGATAGTCATCCCCAGTAGTGAGGTCCCAAGCGCCGCCTGCCGGCGGGTTCGAATACGCTTGACCATCTGTGACGCCAGCGCGTTCATGCCGCCGGAGAGGAAGATCATCCCCAGCATTGCCCCGATGAGGAACGTGAACAAGAGCAGTTTGACGTTAAACGGCTCGGTCACGTTATCCACAACGAACTGGAGGCTCCGGGCGGCTCCAGCGGCCGGATTCCAGCCGACGAGCACCGTCGCACCGATCCAGATGCCTGCAAACAGCGAGAGGAGTACTTGGCGAGTGAGCAGCGTCAGTACAATCGCGAGCATCGCCGGAAACAGGCTGATAAGCCCGTATGTCTCTGGTGCCATACGTTCCGGTCCGGGGATTTACATACGAGAGTTATAAGAGTTGTCAACTCAAGATATTGTGGTTAAAGGAGGATATAAGACAGCAGATAGTCACACTAGCGTTTAGTTTTTGGGCAATCACACACATCATAAACATATTCGACGAGACGGAGACAATCGGTTGGACGCAAAAACGTCCGTTCACGCCGAAATCGTAGCGGCCCGTCTCCCACAAACGAGAGGCCAACAGGGGTATCGACAGCGCTTGTCCGATACCTCTATTGCAGCCCGGGCGACTGGACGGGAAATACACTGCAGCAAATGCAGCAAGCATGGTCACGGCACGGCCCGACACTGTCGCCTGAAGAGCTACAGGTCTCTCGTCAGCCCACTGCGAAGGTCTCGGCCGAAGTAGTGTCCAACGAGCGCGAGTACGAGGCCGACCCCACCGGCGATGGCGAACAGTCTGGTACCGTTCAGTCCCGCAGCGAGCTGTGGGAGGAGGGACAGAACGGCCGTCGCGCCGCCGCTGACACCGCCCGCCAGCCCCAGTTCGGCGTATCGGCGCTCGCTGGCGAGCAGTCCGTAGACGAATCCGCCGAGTACGATGCCGAGCAGTTCGGTGAACGGCACGAGCGGTATCAGCCCGCCGAGCACCATCCCGCCGCCGACCGCGCCGAAGGCGAACAGCAGCGCCCGCAGTGAAAAGTAGCTGCCGCTGTCTGTGGTGGACGGTTCGGTGACAGACGACGCCGTGTCGCGTGCTTCCCCGACAGCAACGTCCGTCTCTACCGACTCCGTCGTGCCGACATCGACGCCGAGGTCACCGTCCGACTGCGCGTCCGCGTCGCGGGTCCGTTCCTCGGTTCGTTCGGCCATACAGAGTATGGGGCGGCGAGTAGTATGGTCCTTTTGGGGGCCTGTCGGCAGTCAGGGAGACGGCGGTGTGTCGCTCAGACACCGAGCCAGTCGTCGCTGCGAACCGAGTAACCGTTCGACCGGCAGAACTCCGATGCCCGTCGGCGCACGTCGCGAGACTTCGGTAGCGTCTCGTTCTCGTGAACCCGCTCGATAATCCAGTCGGCGACGGTCCGGATGCCCTCGTCCTCGTCATCCGCATCGATAGCTTGCAGCGCCCGGAACGTCCGCTCGTACCCGTCGCGCTGAGAGGCACCGAACGACGCACCCTGATACTTGTCGACGGCCTCCACGATCCGTTTCATCGCCCCCGCTACGGTCGGCCGCTGGACTCGGATCCGGACCTCGGCTGGCGAGTCGAACGACTCGACCGCTGCATCCGGCACGAGGTCCGCAACGGTGTGCGTTCCCTCGGCCGACTCGATCTCGTGATCGCCAACCGCATCGACCACTGTCGCCGCTGCTGCCGGGAATTCGAGCGTTTTGAGTGCAGTCTCGAAGGACGCGAGTTCCGTCGAGTCGACTGGCGGCTCAGGCTCGTCCGCGCGCGCAAGGTCCTCGGCGATAGCGCGCTCGCGCTGGCGGCGCTCCTCGTTTCGAGCCTGCGCTTCGCGGCCGTTCTTGTTGTCTGCCATACGTGTTAGAAGAATGTCGGACGAGATAACATTGTGGTTTGGTAGCGTGTATATTGGTCGTCCGGAGCTGAACTGCCCCAGACACTGGAACCGCCCCGTCGGCAGAGCCGGCGTGCGACCGAGACCGCTCGCCGAAACGAGTGGGTTCAAGTCCCACCGGCGGAAAGTGCCGCGCATGAACGCAGGCGACCGGGTCCGCGTCGAGCGCGCGGCCCAGACATACGAGGGCGTGTTGCTCCCGTCGAGTACGCCCGACCACCTCGTCGTCAAGCTCGACGGCGGGTACAACGTCGGTATCGGCCGCGAGGACGCATCCGTCGACGTGCTTGAGTCGGACGTGTACGACGTCGAGAGCGCACAGGACGAACAGAGCCAGTCGGCAATCGAATTTGACGACGACCTCCCGACGGTGTCGCTCATCTCCACCGGCGGGACCATCGCCTCGACCGTCGACTACCGCACCGGCGCGGTGACGGCCCAGTTCGACGCCGAGGACGTGCTGCGAGCGGTCCCGGACCTTGCCGGGATGGCGAACTACCGCGGCCGCGTCGTCGCGAATATTCTCTCGGAGAACATGACCCCGGCCGTCTGGCAGGACCTTGCGCAGGCAGTCCACGAGGAGATCGAGGCCGGCGCAGACGGCATCGTCGTCATGCACGGCACGGACACGATGCAGTACTCCGCGTCGGCGCTGTCGTTCATGCTCGACACACCGGTTCCAATCGTGTTTACTGGCAGCCAGCGGTCGGCGGACCGCCCGTCCTCGGACAACGTGATGAACGCTGTCTCGGCCGTCGAGGCTGCGACGAGCGACTGTGCGGAGGTGCTGGTCTGTATGCACGCGGACGAGTCCGACGACCGCTGTGCGCTCCACCGCGGCACCCGCGTCCGGAAGAACCACACCTCGCGCCGGGACGCCTTCGAGACAGTCGGCGCGAAGCCGCTTGGCGAGGTCGACTACGACATCGACGGCGAGAGCACAGTTACGTTCCACCGCGAGTACACCGAACGGGACGCCGCCGACCTGGCGCTGCACGACGACATCGAGACCAACGTGGAACTCCTGAAGTTCTCGCCGGGGATGGACCCGTCGCTGCTCGAAGCCGCTGCCGAGGACAGCGAGGGCGTCGTCATCGAGGGAACGGGGCTTGGCCACGTCAACACCGACTGGATCGGGACCATCGAGGAACTGGACATCCCGGTGGTCATGACCAGCCAGTGCCTCGAAGGCCGGGTCTGTGACCGCGTCTACGACACCGGACGGGACCTGCTCGACGCCGGCGTCACCGAGGGCGAGGATATGCTCCCCGGCACAGCGAAGGTCAAGCTCATGTGGGCGCTGGCAAACAGCGACGACGTGGCCGATGCCATGCAGGAACCGCTGGCCGGCGAGATTCAGCAGCGCTCGACACCCTGGTTGTAGCGCTGGGACCGGCACAGCAGTCACGATGTGGCTCCGTCCCCGGAGCGCCTCTTTTTTGTCGTCGGGGGCGAGTCTCACGGTATGTCGCCGACTGTTCGGACGGCTCGTCACGACGACTACGAGGCTATTGTCGACCTGACCAGCGATGTCTGGGCCGACCGCGCGATGGCTGATTACATCCCCGACGTGTTCCGCGACTGGGTCGACGACGACGGCCCGAACCGGAAAACCCTCGTCGTCGACGTTGATGGCCACGCCGTCGGCATCGCGCAGGCCGTCATACTCACCGAGACCGAGGCATGGTTCCAGGGGATGCGTGTCGACTCGGCGCATCGAGGAAAGGGACTCGGGTCGCTGCTGACCGACCGCCTCATCGAATGGGCGGCCGATGCCGGCGCGTCAGTCGGTCGAAGCATGGTGTTTTCCTGGAACGAGGCCGGGCTCGGCCAGTCGCTGGCTGCTGGCTTCGAAGCGGTCACGTCGTTCCGCTGGGCACACCCCGAGCCGGCCGACGAGACGCCCGAGATGCCTGTCGGAAACGACCCCACGACAGCGTGGCGCTACTGGCAGGGTAGCGACGGTCGGGACGTCCTGTCAGGGCTCGCGCTCGACAGCGGAGAGAGCTGGGCGCTCTCGACGCTGACGCGGGAACGGCTCGACCGACTGGGGACTGAGCAGGCGGTCCTGACCGTCGGCGAGCGGCCACAGGGGATGGCGTGTCGCGTCCGGACGACCGACGCTGACGGCGACCGGCTCGCAGAGTACGCGGTCGGGGTGTGGAGCAACGTCGACGCTGCGCGGGCCCTGTTCGATGGGATCGCTGCCGATGCGGCGAGACTCGGCGTCGACGGGACACGGGTCCTCATCCCCGAGACACCGCGTCACGTGGCCCAGGCCGCGTACGCCGGCGGAGACATCAGCGAGTGTCCGGACTACGTGTTCGAAATCCCAGACCTCAGAGAGTTATCATAGTCGATAACGCGGACACAACACTCATTCAAATACTTTCCATACCATGGGTAGATGAATCTGATCGGGAGTTCTCCGGCATTTCTCGGGTACGTCGCGGCATACACCCTCGCGGCAGTCGGATGCAGTGTCGGGCTCTACAGAGCGGCCCGGATGGAAGACCCCGATACCCGTCGCGGGATGGTTGGACTCCTCCTCTGTAGTGGCGGCTGGGCGGCGCTGGAACTCGGCTTCCTGATCACGCCCGGGACGCTGGGATACGCGTTCTATCTCGGCAGCCTCGTCGTCGGGCTCGCGACGGTCGGGGCGTGGCTATACTTTTGCTCGGCGTACACCGGGCGGGAATTCCACCGGAACCGACTGTACCGAGCGGTCGCTGTCAGCGTGTATCTCGCTGTCGTTGCGGTAAAGCTGACCAATCCGTTTCACGGGTTCTACTTCGCCACGCAGTTCGTCGCCGACCCGTTCCCGCACCTGGCGATTACACACGGCGTGTTTCACTGGGTGGTGACGGGACTCTCCTACGCGCTCGTGACCGTCGGCTTCTTTATGCTGTTCGAACTGTTCCTCGAAGCGGACTACGACACCCGTCCGCTCGGGATTCTTGTCGGTATCACGGCGATTCCGGCAGTCCTCGACATCGTCGGGTACGTCAGCGACCTCCTCCTCGATATCAATCACGAACCGCTCGGCGTGGCGCTGTTCGCGCTCGGTGTCCTCTACGTGTACGACGAGGCGTTTCTCGCCGTGCAGCTGACCGATGGCGTCGACGAGGCAGTCGTGTATCTTGATGATGACGGCTGTATCAAGGAGACAAACGGCAAGGCACAGCGGCTTTTTCCGGCCCTGTCCGGGAGCCGTGGACAGAACCTCGAGACGGTGCTGCCGGCCGTCACGGAGATCCTGCAAACGGACGAGCAGATTCTCGAACGAAACCGTGATGCCGGAGCGGAGTACTACCTCGTCAGCGACACTTCGTTTTCGCTGGGACAGGTCGATATCGGTCGGATGGTCGTGTTTACCGATGTGACCGAAAGCGAACGGCGGCGCCGTGAACTGGCGCGGCAAAACGAGCAACTTGAGGGGTTCGCCACTGCAATCAGACACGAGCTTCTGAACACGCTCCAGATAATCACCGGCCGCGTCTCCGTCGCCGGGGACGCCCTGAATCGCGGCAACGTCGGTCTGGCGAAAGAATCACTCCAGTCAACGTCTGAAACAGCCGAACGGATGTCCGAAATCGTCAACGGACTCGCGACGCTGGCTCGTCACGGCCAGACAATCGACGAAACGACGGCTGTCGACCTCATGCCAATCGTCGACGGGGCCTGGGAACGTGCCGACACTGACGGCCTCACTATGGCGGCCGACGTGGAGGGACAGGTCATCGCTGACCCGACACGCCTGCGGGACCTCTTCGAGAGCGGGTTCACGTTCGCGGCACACAACGACGCGTCCACGGTCACCGTTTCCCGGGAGGCCGACGAGATCGTCATCACCGACGACGGAACCCCGGCGGGCCAGACAGCGTCAGAGGCCTTTTTCGAGTACGGCGGCGCGATACCGGACGCCGCAGCCGGGATGACGCTCCCGAACTTGCGGATGCTTGCCCGGACTCACGGGTGGGACGTGACACTCGACACCGAGTATCAGGACGGCGTTCGCGTCGTCATCTCGAACGTGACGGTGCCGGGACCGCTGGAAAACTGAGCCCGCCGCCGAGCCGTATCAGCCGCCACTGACCGGCGGAAACAACGCAAGTTCTGTCTCCTCATCGACTGCCGTCGCCAGCCCATCGCCGGCTGCGAAGGGGTCTTCGCCGTCGACGAGCACCCGGATGTGGTCGGCCAGCTCCTCGTTTTCGTCAAGCACCTCCTCGGCGAGCGCCGGTCGCGTCGCAAGCAGCGCATCGAGCGCCGTTCCGACCGTGGCGTCCCCCTCGATATCGACGCTGACCGACTGGCCGTCGGCCGCGTCTCGGAGGTGTGCGAACAGTTTCCACTCCATAGCTGTACTCCGGGCGTCCGGCAAAAGAGGGTTCCGGACTGAGGTGTGTCCGGTCGGCTCGGGGGCGGGAGACAGCCAGCGTGCATCCGGCGGGACCGACACCCCCAGTTCAGTTTCGGTTCTCTGAGTCCTCACTAGCGGTCGATTCGTCGTCTGCACCGTCTCTGTCCCCCGTCGGCGCGTCGGAGTCGGTCGAATCGCTGTCGTCGGCCTCGGCGGCGGCAGACTCGTCGGCAGCCTCGCCGATCCGCTCTTCAGGGTCCCACACCTCGACGGTGTCGTCGCCGTCGTCTGCCGGCAAGTCGTCGAACGCTTCCTCGGCCGGCAGGTCGTCGCCTGACTCCTCCGTGTCGACGTTCCGGAGTGCCTCCAGCGGGTCGTCGTCCGGGGACTCGCCGCTGTCGGCGGGGTCTACCATAGCCTCGGGTTCGGCGTCTGCCAGAGAGTCCGCTCCGTCGCTGGTCGCCACCGACTCATCCTCAACAGCGGTGTCGGTCGGTTCGTCGGCAGTGGCGGTGTCAGCCGTGGTTGTGTCCGCGTCAGCGTCCGTCGTGTCATCAGCATCAGTCTCGACCGTGTCGGCATGCGTAGCGCTGTCGTCAGCGGTGGCAGCGGTCGTATCAGCCGCCGTTTTTTCCGTCCCGCCAGTCTGCTCGTGGCCACCAGTGGGTGCGGACGCATCTGGCTGGTCATCGGTATCGCCTTCCGGTTCGTCCGTCGCAGCCGCCGTCGTGGCCGGTTCACCGCTCCCCTCCGTGGCCTGTTCCAGCCGCCGCAACGCGTCCGGGGTAGCGATTGCGTAGATTGTGTCACCGGCCGCGAGGACGCGTTCGCGAGACGGGATTGTCTCCGGCGCTGTGTCGTCACGGGTGATCGCGACCACTGACAGTGCCAGACTGCCGACCGGCGCGCCATCGAGCGGGCTCCCCGGTTCGACGGTGGCCGTGCCCATCGTCTCGTCGGCCGCCCGGAGCAGCGAGGCGAACTCTCGGTCCGAGCGGTCCTGTACCGGGAGCGTGACCAGTTTGTACTCGGTCTGTGGGTCGAGCTTGGGCGTGTCGGCAGCGTCGATAGCAACCGTCACCACGTCGTCGGCGACGCCGCGGAGTTCACCGGTGAGTACGCGTTTCGATGGCGCTTGCTCCCACACCTGAACGAGGTCACCGGCGCTCGCAGCATGGGCCGGGTCGGCCCGAATCGCGACGGCGTTCGTCGAGGGGGGCAATGTCGGGCCGATACCAGCCGCCCGCGAACCGACGGCGAGGTAGTCGACAGTCCCGTCGTCGGCCAGTTCGACGTCGACGTGGCCGACGCCGTAGTCGGTCTTGAGCCGGCCGACCAGCCGCTCCCGGAGTTCGTCTTTCGTCAGGCGGCGGGGGAAGAGAAAGCGACGGTTCGCGAGCGTCTCTTTTGTCTCGTCGGGCATCGGGTCGTAGCCGATGATGTCGTCGATATCTTCGGGAAGGCGAACCGACGTGACGCGGCCGACGGTCTGGACGATCTCGCTCACGTCAGCATCGATGTTTCGGCCGCCGGTTGCCGCAAAGAGGTCGACACCCAGTCGGTCTCCGATGCGCATGCCGCCGTAGGCCCCGACGCCGCCGGCGAGGAACGCGGCGAGGTTCAGCAGTACCGCGCCGGCCGCAAGCACGTCCTCGTCGCCGAGGATGACCTCGCTGAGCGCGGTCGTCGCGCCGATGACGAGGACGACGGCGGTCAGCCCGAACAGGAGCGCCAGCCCGGTCTGAATACGCTCACGGACGTACCAGCGGTAGAAGACGGCGATAGCACCGGCCGGCGTCGCGGCGAGGATCGTAATGGCGAGGAGCCAGACGACGCCCTCGACCAGCGTCCGTGACACCGTCCCCAGTTGCAGGTTCGCACCGATCTGTGCGAGCAATGTCGGGCTGAACGGCGTCATGCGACCGCCTCCGCGAAGGCGTCGAGGTCGGTGCGACGACCAATCGCGTACAGTTCGTCGCCCGCCTCGACGACTGCGTCGCCGCGTGGCGCGACCTGCCAGCCGTCCGGCGTCCGGATGGCGGCGATGGCAACGTCGTAGGTCTCCCGAACGTGAGCGTCCCGGAGCGTCGTCCCGTCGAGCGGGCCGTCGGTGCGAACCGTGAGTCGGCGAAAGCGGTTGCCGGCCCGCCGGAGCAGAGAGACGAGTTCGTACTCCCGATGTGTGCCGCGGGGTTCGACCACGACCTTTGGCCGGGCTGACCGCAGGAGCGGTTGCACGTCGGTCCGCGTGACGGCGACCGTGAGCCGGCCCTCGCCGCCGTCGGTCGTCGGTGCCCGGACCGGCGTCGGAGGTGCGTCGGTGTCGGCGATCTCCGGTTCCGTCGGCGTCTCGGCGGGCGTCTCGTCGGCCACCGGGTCCGACCGGGCACTGACGACAGTCCCCCGTACCTGTGCGTCCTCAGTCAGCACGGTCACCTCGTCGTTGCGGGCCAGGCCGGTCGGCAACAGCGCCTCAACCGAAACGGCGTGGCGATTATCGCCCACGCGCTTCGATAGCCCGGAAAACGGCGGTGCGGCGACGACCGTCGCCTGCCCCTGTTCGTCTATCGAGACGGAGGCGTCGCCGAGGTCGAACTCCGATTTCAGCCGCTCCTCCATCCGGCGTTCGAGTTCGCCGATGCGGAGGTCGGCCGGGAACCGCCACTCCTCGTTTCGGATGTCGGCACGAAGCGGCTCCGAAAGCGGCGGATACCCTTCCATATCGGCCACGTCGCCGACAATACGGATCCGGACCTCGTCACGGCCACCGACGAATTCAACCACGTCCGCGGACAGTTTCTTCTCTCGTAGTCCCTGCAAAGAGAGCCGCTTCGGGAACGTCGCCCCGAGCTGGTCGCCCTTGCTGTGTGCGTACAGCGACACCATCCCGACGAGGATGATTGCAGTGATTACTCGCTCGGCGTTTGGAGCCTGCGTAATCGACTTATCAGCCAGTGCCATGAGGCCGCCGCTGACGCCGGCAAGTGCAATTGCCAGCACGACGACACCGAACCCCGGCACGGTAATACCGGTGAAATACTTGAAACTGAACCCCAGCGCCCACGACACGAGCGCCGGTATCACTCCCACCAACAGCCCCAGATAGATTCCCATCAACACCTCGACCGGGAGTGAAGCCATGTCCACATCCTGCGTGGCCGGTAGTAAATCGCTTCCGGCCCGCGGACAGTACATTTACACCGACTGATGTAATCTGGATGGGTATGGACAGACCGCGGGACTGGTTTGGGGCACGTGCGACCATCGTCTTGCCGGTGCTGGTAGCGGTGCTTTCGTTCGTCACTGGTGTGGTCAACATCAGTGCCGTGTCCATCAGCGGGCCGCTCGGGGACCTCATTCCGCGCAGCATCCAGCGGACTGCCGGGTTCACCGGCGCACTCACGGGGTTCACGCTCCTCGTCAGCGTCGTCGGACTCCGGCGCCGCCTGCGAATCGCGTGGTACGCGACCGTCGTCTTGCTCCCCGTGGCGGCGGTACAGGGGCTTGTACAGAACTCCGCGGTGTCGATTCCGTTCGTCGGCTCCGTGCCGAGTTCGGCGGTGTCGATTCCGCTTGTCGCCCTCTCGCTGCTCTCGCTCCCGACGATGCTACTGAACCGACGGCGGTTCGACCGACCGATCGACCTCTCGACGGCGCAACTGGCCGCTGGCGCGGCACTCCTCGGCTCGCTCATGTACGGGACGGCGGGGTCGTACGCGCTCCGGGACGAGTTCGACAACCTTTCGACGGCGACCGATGCGTTCTATTACACGCTGGTCACGGCCAGTACTGTCGGGTACGGCGACGTGACCCCACAGAGCCAGCAGGCGAAGCTGTTCGGGATGTCCGTGGTCGTCCTCGGGACGGCCAGTTTCGCCATCGCGCTGGGATCGCTGCTGGGCCCCGCAATCGAGAAGCGGCTTTCGGAGGCACTCGGAAACATGACTGACGCACAACTGGACCTGCTTGAGAACCACGTGCTGGTACTCGGCCACGGCGACCTGACGGAACCGATTATCGAAGAACTGACCGGCGAAATCGATTTCGTTGTCATCACGCCGGACACGGAGACGGCCACCCGGCTCCAGCAACAGGACATCGCCGTCCTGACTGCGGACCCGAGCGACGAAGAGCCGATGCAACGGGCCGGTATCGAGGACGCCGCCGCCGTCGTCGCGGCGACGAACGACGACGCGCAGGACGCGCTGGCGATACTGACGGCCCAGACGCTCAATCCGGCGGTCAACATCGTCGCCGCGGCGACGGACCGCGAAAACATCGAAAAGCTTCGGCGAGCGGGCGCAGACACGGTTATCAGCCCTGCAGTACTGGGCGGCCATCTTATTGTCCAGTCCGCGCTGGGCCGCGAGGGGATGGAGAACATCGCCGATCACCTACTTGACGTGAACGACGAGGACGACGCAGATATTTAGGGTCGCCCGCGGTCGACGATAGCGACATCCGTTTCCACGTCCTCCAGCCGTTCGAACGTCGGTGGCGAGATGAACCGCGACGCCTTGCTCCGGTCGCGGCTCGCCCCGATCATGACAAGGTCGTACTGCGACGCCGTATCGGACAGAAACGTCTGGATATCCGTCCGGGGAACCCGCGTCTCGAACGCACCCTCGTACGGTTCAATGAGGTCCGCAAGCATCTCTTCGGCCCGGCGGCGGTCCCCACGGGAGCCGATACAGGTCGCGACGGCGACCCGCCCGCTTCGGCCGGCCAGTCGCGTGGCGAAGTCGACCATATTATGGGCTACGTCGCTGACAGTCCGGACCGGAACGATGACTTGTTTCCAGCGGGTCCGGTCGCTCCGGGATCGGTGGACGACGACATCGCTCTCACTGCGGAAGAGCCGCTGTAAATACGGCGTCAGCGCCCCGTGTTGGCTTTCGTAGGGTGCGACAACGAGGTCGCAGTTGGTTTCGACCGCAGTTTGCAGCGTTGTCTTCGCCGGTGATCCGTTGTCGCTCGCGACGACGACCTGACAGGAGACGCCCGTCCGCGTCTCGATCCGGTCGGCGTGGGTCTCCAGCCAGTCGATCTCCGCTTCGAGGTCCGTCTGCTCGGGCGATGCCGTGGCGGTCGCCGGGTCGCCGCCGTCGCCGATTGGGCGGGTTTCTGTCGATGCCGGCTCGGACCCGTTCTCGGACCGGATGTCCAACTGTATCGTGTCCCGCGTGAGGGATTGCTGGGTCGCGGCGGCGTCGGCGTCCGAAACCATGTCGAGCAGGACGACCTTGCCGGCCTCGTGGGCGGCCGCGAGCCGTGCGCCGAGCATCGCTGTCTGGCCCGCCGAGTCGCCGCGCATCGGGACCAGAACGTGGTCGTCACCGGACATCGACTCGTACAGGTACGTCGCTCGCTGTTCGTAGAACTGCTCGCGCCAGATGACGAAGAGGACCGCCACGAGCAGGCTGGCGGCGAAGATGCTGGCGACGAACGCCGCCCGCTGGTTCGGTTCGACCAGCAGCGCCAGCAGGGCGGTTGAGTACGACGACGGCTCCTCGATGTCCAGCGGCCAGGTGACCACGCCAGTCGCGAAGACGGCGAGGCCGGCACCGAGCGCGTTGACGCCGAACTGACCGCCCGGCGCTGAGAGATAGCTGTTCGAGACCGCGAGCGCGCCCAGTCCACAGACCGCGCCGATGGTGAGTCCCGCGACGAACCGCTTCGGGTCGGAGTACTTGCTCGTCGGGTCGACAAAGAGCGTGTACGACCCCGCCGCGAGCGGCGGGAACAGCAGGAAACTCAGTCGTGGGACGGCGTTTGCCAGCGTCGTTACCAGCACGATAGCGAGCGGGACGAACACCAGCATGGAGAGGTGGACGAGGTTTTCCGTCACCTCGGCCCACCGCCTGAAGTCCTGCAGTTCGCGGCGCTCGACCCGCCGGAGTCGCCTGGCCGCCGCGTGGAGTCGCTTCCGGAGCTGGTCGAGCATACAGTTTTAGACGGGAGAACATTTGTTAAGCCCTCCGCCGGGAAGTAGCGGGGTTAGCTGCTCATGCGCGTTCAGCGGCGGCAGTGCCTACAGCGACGCGGCCGCCGTCAGACTGATTTCGATGGCGCGCTCGACGTTGTTCTTGGCTTTCTCGGGGAGTTCTTCGCCCTCGGTTTCGCCCTTCTGTGTCCCCTCGACGAGGTTGCCGTCGACGGTACAGATAGCGCCCGAGCGCAGGCCCTTGCGACGACACAGCGAGAACAGCGCGGCGGCCTCCATCTCGACGGCGAGCAGGCCGGCGTCCTCCCAGTCGTTGATGTACTCGTCCGTCTCCGCGTAGAAGGCGTCGTCCGTCGCGATGGGGCCGACGTGAACGTCCTCGTCGTTTGCCTCGGCGGCGTCGACCAGCGACGAGAGCACGTCGTAGTCAGGGACGGCCGGGACGGACTTGGATTCGTAGCGCTGGGACGTTCCCTCGTCCTTGGCAGCGCCGTTGGCGACGACCATATCGCCGATTTCGATGCCTTCCTGAAGCGCGCCGGTCGTTCCGACGCGGATGAGCGTCTCGACGCCGACTGCCTCCAGTTCCTCGACGGCAATGGCCGTCGACGGCGACCCGATACCGGTCGAACAGATGGTTAGCTCGCGGCCGTCGTAGGTCGCGTTGACGAGTTTGTACTCGCGGTTCTCGGCGACGACCTCGTGGTCGTCACAGAGGCCTGCGATGCGGTCGACGCGTCCGGGGTCACCCGGCACGAGCGCGATGTCTGTCAGGTCACCCGGTTCGACGAGTAGATGCGGCTGTTTCGCCATACCGGCCAGTCGCACGGAACTATTTAGTAGTCAGTGAATTCCCGTCGGTCGCAACAGTGAGGTAGGACGCCCGATAGGGGAGACGTATGGCAGACGATATCTCGCTGTTCGACAGACGGATGCGAGGGCCGGCGGGTATCGCCATCGCCGCCGGAGTCGTCCTCGGACTGCTGACCGGCTACACCGTCGGCGCGGGAACGCCGGACGGCCCCTCGTGGACCCTCGTCGTTCCGTTCGCGCTGCTTGCCACCGTCTTCCTGTATCTCGGGGCCTACAGAAACCTCTCGAAGCGGGCCGGAGACACGTAGCTCACATCCAGGCGACGAGCACCGGGATGAACAGCGCGAGCGCCGTCCCGAAAATAAACGCCGTGAGTGCCCACTGTCGAATGATCTCGTCTGCATCGTTCCGGACGCTGCCGCCGAATCGAGGCATGGCGATCCGCGCGAAAAAGTAGTAGATGAACGCTGAAACGCCTGAGACACCGACGAGGTGGGGTATCAACGGGACGCCGTTGAGCGAGAGCGCCGCTGGAAGGACAAACGAGAGGCCCGCAACGACCGCGCCGTACAACAGCGCCGCAATCAAGGCAGTACCGTGATGCACAGCGACGGCGAGGGGCCGACTCACCGCGGCCGGGTCGGCGCGAGTCAGTCCGGCCCCAGCGACGTACGCCGGCAGATACCCCCTGTCCTGTGTCACCATCGGGATGTTCAACAGCAGGCCGACGACCGCGCCGGCGACGACACAGACGGCCGCCCACTGCGTGATGGGGTATTCGAGCACGTGTCTCTCTTGCTCGCGATGCCCATGAGGATTGTGCCATCCGGTCAGGGCGGCGCGACCGGAGGTAGATATCCTCCGGGATCGGCTCACCTGACACAGTGCATCACGATAATATATATGTCGTCGTGTGAAAAAATGTTATAAGTTACACCATGACACAGCAACGGTACCAGAACGGAAAGCAGGTGATCAGACGCTGGGACGAAGTTTTCAGATCCGTCAGCGCCGAGCCGCGCCGGCAGCTCATCGTCGCATTGTTAGACGCCCACCCTGAGGCGACAGTCCCCCTCCCCGAGAGCGCGGTAAACCCTAATGTCCCGCAGGATCCGGAAATCCTTCGCCAGGAGCTGTACCACTGCCACCTGCCGCTGCTGTCCGACTATGGGTTCATAACGTGGCAAAAGGAGCCACTGGTTGCCGGTCGCGGCCCGCGGTTCAGTGAGGTTGCCACTGTGTTCGAATCGCTGCAATCGAATGCGACGGATCTTCCAGACTCACTCGTGTTCGGGTGTCAGCGGCTTGAACGGGAACGGCAAGAGGGGTTCGGCGATTCGGTTGCGGAGTAGCCCCACTCAGACCGGGCTGAACAGAAACAGGACGATGTTGTTCGTGGCCGGGCCGATGCCAACGGCAGTCACAAGCGCGAGCAAGAGACTTGCTTCGACGGGCTCCTCTTCGAGATAGTCGTCCAGCAGGAAGACGACCGCAACCGCCACGAGCAGTTTGACGAACACGAACAGCCAGCCTTTGCCGAGATACGACGCTGTGGGGAGCGTGCCAGCGAACTCCATGATGCGGGCCGGGATCGGTGTTCGCTCCGTGATGCCGATAACGTCGGCGCCGACCGCCGTCGAGACGCCGTCGAGCATATGCGCGAACACGACCGTCGGGGCCGCATAGCGCATCCGAACGACCACCGGTGTCCGCCACAGTGCGACTGCAAGCACCGTCACGGCAGTGACGACAGTTGCGACGACGACAGCAACGGTGGGCCAGATGAGTCCAAGCAGGCCGGACTCCAGTGCCATCACGACGGCGATGACAAGCAACACGGTCAGAAGCCCGATACCGATGTATCCCAGATTGCGCGATATCGTCTCGCTGTGGCCGCGTCGGACGCTGAACAGCGTCAGCGTGATCCAGACGACACCGAGCGTGACGAATGTCGTGAGATACACCGCCGGCGCGCCAAACAGCGGTGCGACCACGGGCCTGTAGGCCTCAATCGGTGGCTGATGGAACGCGTGGAGCGCGCCGCCGAGGGCCATCCACGGCGTCAGGGCGACCACGGTTCGTTGGTCGATCGGTGGTTCGAGGGCGTACAACAGCGCGGTCACCACGAGTGTACCCGCAAGAAGCGCCACCGTGTACTCAAGCGGCGGGAGCGCCAACCCCGAAGGCAGTATCATGTCCCCCACGCCGACTCCGATGAGGGAAAACCTTCCGAACGAGGCCGACGATATCGTCGCAGCCTGAGCGACAATCATCGAACAGCGAGTACGGGAAGACAGTAGCTCCCACCGCCTGCCGCCCGCCGTCTTTACGTGGGCACCACGTGTCACCCCGCGGTATGGACGAGATACCAGACCGCATCGAGCATACGGTCCTCGGTCCGACGACGACACCGAACGACGTACGAACCTGCCTCGACGAGGCGCTCCAGTACGGAATGCGGGCGTGCATCCCACCGTGGGCGCTCCCGCTTGCGACCGAGTACGCGAACGTCCCGCTCACAGCCGTCATCGACTTCCCGCACGGCCAGGGTCAGACCGACAGCGTCTGTCAGGCGGCAAAACTGGCCTGGGACGCCGGAGCCGACGAACTGGATATGGTGTGCAACGTTGGCTTGCTCAAGGCCGGCGAGGACGATGCCGTCCGGGACCACATCACCGAGATCGTCGCCAGCGTCCCAGTTCCTGTGAAGGTCATCGTCGAAGCGCCACTGCTCTCCGACGAGGAACTCGAACGGGTCGGGCAACTCGTCGCAGACGCCGACGCGGCCTACCTCAAGACCGCGACAGGGTTCAGCGAGGGCGGCGCAACGGTCCACGACGTGGAGATTCTCAGCAAATACCTCCCGGTGAAGGCCAGCGGTGGCGTCGGGTCGTGGACCGAGGCAAAGGCGATGTTTGAGGCCGGAGCCGAGCGAATCGGGGCCTCCAGCGGCGATACCATCGTTCGGGAGTGGCAGGCCGAAACGGCAGGCGAAACCGTGACCGAACCGGAAACAGACCCGGACGACACAGACACAGCTGACGGCTACTGACCGGTCCAATCCGTCGCCCTTTTGCCGTCCTGGCGATAGTATCTGGATGAATGGCCCGGTATCACATCGAGACGTACGGGTGCACCTCGAACAGAGGTGAGACCCAGCAGATCGAGCAGGCGCTCCGGGAGGGCGGGCACCACCCCGCTGACGGGCCGGAGTCCGCCGACGTGGCGATCCTCAACACCTGCACGGTGCTTGAAAAGACCGAACGCAACATGCTCGCACGGGCCAAAGAACTCGATAACGAAACCCCGGCGGACCTCGTCATCACGGGCTGTATGGCGCTCGCACAGGGCGAGGAGTTCCAGCGCGCCGACATCGATGCCGAGGTACTCCACTGGGACGACGTGCCCCAGTACGTCCTCAACGGCGAGTGCCCGACAATCACACCGGACACGGAGACGGTACTCAACGGCGTCGTCGGTATCCTCCCCATCGCCCGGGGGTGTATGTCGGACTGCTCGTACTGTATCACCAAGCAGGCGACCGGTCGCATCGAGTCGCCTTCGGTCGAGGAGAACGTCGAAAAGGCCCGCGCGCTGGTCCACGCCGGCGCGAAGGAAATCCGCATCACGGGCCAGGACACCGGCGTCTACGGCTGGGACCGGAACCAGGGAACGAGTCTGCTACCGGAGCTACTCGACCGCATCTGCTCCGACATCGACGGCGAGTTCCGCGTTCGCGTCGGGATGGCGAACCCGAAGGGCCTCCACGGCGTCCGCGAGGAACTCGCGGCGGTGTTTGCCGAACACGACGAACTGTACAACTTCATCCACGCGCCGGTCCAGTCCGGTAGTGACGACGTACTGGCCGACATGCGCCGCCAGCACGCCGTCTCGGAGTATCTGGAGGTCGTCGAGACGCTGGACGACAAGCTGGACTACTGGACGCTATCGACGGACTTCATCGTCGGCTTCCCGACCGAGGAGCCGGCCGACCACGAGCAGTCGATGGCGCTGCTTCGCGAGACCCGCCCCGAGAAAATCAACGTCACGCGCTTCTCGAAGCGGCCCGGCACCGACGCCGACGACATGAAGGGCCTCGGCGGGCAGGTCAAGAAGGACCGCTCGAAGGAGATGAGCGAGGCGAAGATGGAGCTGATGGCCGAGGCTTACGAGGAGATGGTCGGCCGCACCTCGTCGGTGTTGCTCGTCGAGGACGGCACCGACGAGTCGCTGGTGGGCTATGACGAGGCCTACCGGCAGGTCGTCATCGCCGACGCACAGGAGCGCGGGCTGGCGGTCGGCGACACGGTCGACGTGGAGATTACCAGCCACAACACCGTGTACGCCTTCGGCGAACCGGTCGAACGGGCGCAGGTCG
This sequence comes from Haloarcula rubripromontorii, assembly GCF_001280425.1. Lineage (NCBI taxonomy): Archaea > Methanobacteriati > Methanobacteriota > Halobacteria > Halobacteriales > Haloarculaceae > Haloarcula > Haloarcula rubripromontorii. The sequence goes on from NZ_LIUF01000001.1 coordinate 190,690, forward strand.
CGGACTGAGCGGGTCGGCAGCCCAGATTTTCAGCCAGAACGACCGGCTGCTCAGTCGCCGCTGTAGGCCTCGCGGAGGAACGTCACCGCCGCGCCGAACATTGCGAGATTCCCGAAGAAGGCCAGGCGTTCGCCGCCACGGTCATCCGGATCGGCGTTCCAGAAGTCGTGCATCGTCGGCGTGACGACGGCCAGAAACGTTGCGACCGCACCGGTCGAAACCCGTGGGAGCCGCCAGAATGCCGTCCCCAGCCCGCCGACCAGCATCATCCCCGATGCCAGCGGGGCCAGCAGGTCCGGCGCGGGGACGCCCGCTGACTCAGCGTACTCGATAGCGTCCTCCATGTCACGGAAGTCCTCGGCTGCCTGCAGAGCGACGCCGAAGCCGAACAACAGTCGTCCAAGAGCGAGCCAGCTACGTGATGAGTCGTCACCCATATGCTATCGGATGGCACGGCAACTACTAAAACGTCACTCCAGATCGGCAAGCCGCTCTACTTCTTCGTCGTCTTTCCACTCCCCGAGTTCCTTCGGGTCGACGTGGATGAACGCGTCGTCGACCTCCGGAAGCTCCTCGATGGACTTGATGACTGCCGTCTCGATGTCGTGGGCCTCGAACAGCGTCAGGTCGCCTTCCACCTCGATGTGGAGGCTCACGTCGATTTCAGGGCCGACGTAGTGGGCGATGACATCGTGTGCGCCGCGGACCTTCGGGTGGTCGAGCGCGCGGCGGAGGATTTCGCGCCGGAGGTCCTCCGGCGGTGCGCCGCCGACGAGATACGTGACGTTTTCCTGGACGACCTCGATGCCGGTGTAGATGATGCCGATGGCGACGACGAGTGCGGCCAGCGGGTCGGCGATAGGGTAGCCGACCATCGCACCACCGACGCCGACCAGCGCCGCGCCCGCGGTGAGGATGTCGTTGCGGTTGTCCTTCGCCGTCGCAATGAGCGCCGGGGAGTTACGGTTCGTGCCCGCGCGGAGACAGTAGCGGTAGAGGGCGTACTTCGCGACGGCCGAGAACGCGAGCACGAGTACGGCAGCCGGCCCCTGTGTCACGGCGATGTTGCCAGTCAACAGGGCGGTGCCGGCGTTCCAGAGGACGAACCCGCCAGCGGCGAAGATACCCGCGGCGACGAACAGGGAGACGAACGGCTCGATACGTTCGTGGCCGTGGGGGTGCTCGAAGTCCGGCGGGCGCGTCGTCAGGTACAGCCCAGCAACGATGACAAGCGAGTAGGCGGTGTCGGCGGCGCTGTTGATCGCCTCGGACTGGACGGCGAAGCTTCCGGTGGTGAACCAGACGCCGGCTTTCAACAGCACGAGGAGAAGGTTGACGCCGAGAACGAGCAGCCCAACCCGCCTGAGCGTCGCGCGGCGTGACATTGCTCCCCCGTTGTCGGGCCGCCGTCAAAGCCGCTTCGACAGCGGCGCAGTTCCCGGCGGGGGTACGGCCGCCTCAGTCGATTCGGACAGCCCCGTTTTCGGGAACGGTTGTTCCGTCCTGTGACGCAAACGCAGTGTAGAGCCGGTCGTACGTCTCTTCGACGGCTTCGACGATGACTTTCGTGTCACTGATGACCGGCATGAAATTGGTGTCGCCGTTCCACCGCGGGACGACGTGAGTGTGGAGGTGGTCGTCAATCGAGCCGCCGGCCGCCGAGCCGCCGAGATTCAGCCCGGCGTTAAACCCGTCCGGGGACAGCGCAGTTTCGAGAGCATCGATGGTCCGCTGTTTCAGTCGGGCGTGGTCGAGCAGGGTTTCGTCGTCGAGGTCACCGTAATCGCCGGTGTGGGTGTGAGGAATGACCATCACGTGCCCGGGGTTGTACGGGTAGTTGTTCAGGAGGACAAAGGCGTGGTCGCTTCGCGCCACGAGGTTGTTCGCCCGGTCGTCGTCCTGTGCCTGAAACGCACAGAATACGCAGTCGACATCGGAGTCTGGCCCTTCGCGTTCGACCCACTCGATGCGCCACGGCGCAAACACCTTGTCCATACCCCTGATTGTCGACCCACCAGCAAAAACGACAGGACTGATACGCCAAAGGTAGTATATAAAAGCGTTGGCCGTTCATGCGGAGAGACCGGTTTCTGTGGCTGTAGGACAGTCGTTAAACGTTCTCGTCGCATCTGTGGCCGTAATCGACTGAAATCGGTCGCCGTCTGGTGATAAACAGTGCTGAACGGACCAGAACTGAAGGTGGTTTTTATACTCTCTACCCGGCTTGTTTCAGATGGATGGCAGCGATAAACGACGGCGTCGACATGGCTGAACACTGTTCGACGTGTGACCGTGAGACACCACACGCCGTGCGTGTCCAGATACAGACGGAGTCAAATAAACGCGAGAACGCGGCGTTTTCCCGAGAGCCGTACCGGGTCAGCGAGTGTCAGATCTGTGGCACAACCACGTCGACGCGGATGAACAACGCCTGACCATCCCACACACCCCACCCTTTCCGTACGCCACGCGGTCTCTGGCTGCGTGGCTACACACACCCCCACCCCACCGTTTCCATACGCCACGTGGTCTCTGACTGCGTGGCCACACACCCCCCACCCACCCGTTTCCATACGCCACGCGGTTTCTGACTGCGTGGCCACACACCCCACCTTTCATACGATTCTCAGAACGGTAGCACTGCTGCTCGAAAACAGTAGTCCGGTATCACCCGCGGGTTCGAGGTTGGCGTCCGCTACCGCGAGCGCGTCGTCACTTCACAGCCGTCCTCGGTGATGATGACGGTGTGTTCCTTCTGACTGACGTACGCGTCGTCCTGCTCTTTGAGTACTGGGTAGCCGTGGACGATGTCCTGCTGTTTCAGGCGGCGAAGCGCCATCTCCGCTCGCGGCGAGTCGAGCCACCGGGCGGCAAACGGCAGTGTGCGGTACTCCTCGGTGATCTGTTCGAGGACCTGTCGGGCCTGTCGGTTCCGGACCGACCCCTCGCGCTCGAGGGCGAAGATCTCCTCGTCAGCCCCTTCCTGTACCTTGCCGCGGCCGTCGGTAGCGAACGGTTCGATGGCGACAACGTCGCCCACGTCGAGCGTCGCACCCTGTGCCACTTCGCGGTTCGGAATATTCGGCGACGTGTGCTGCTCCCAGTGGCCCAGTCCGTGGCCGGTGAGGTTCACGACGGGGTTGTAGCCGTACCCCTCGATGACATCCTCGACGGCTGCACCGATCTGCCCCACGTCGACACCCGGGCCAGCAACGTCCAGCGCGGCGTCTAGGGCTTCCGCGGGGGCTTCGGCGAGTTCGGCCTGTCCGGACAGATCGACCGTCACCGCGGTGTCGGCGAGCCACCCGTCGACGTGGACACCGATGTCGAGGTTCACCATCTCCTCGCCGAAGGTGGCGTCGTCGTCGCGCTCCGGCGTGGCGTGGGCCGCCTCCTCGTCGATGGAGATGTTCACCGGAAACGCCGGCTTGCCGCCCAGTTCCCGGATCTTGTCCTCGGCCCACTCGGCGATTTCGAGATGGGAGACGCCCACCTCGACGCGTTCGGCCGCCTCGTCGCGCACCTGTGCCAGAATTTCGCCCGCTTCGCGGCATTTCTCGTACTGCTCGGAATCGAAGTCCACGTCAGTCATGCACGCCGGTTAGTCGGTGGCGGGCAAAGGGGTTTCCCTCTGGCTATCTCCGCGCGGTCTGCATTGCGGCGGTGTTCCGTTCAGCCCCGGTATGGCCAGCACGGTCGAGAACGATCACGCCAGCACGCCCGCCGGTCGCGTCCTCGAACTCGGCGATAGCTTCTTCAGCAGCCTGCCGCGGGCCGTACGTGTCAAGCAGTTCGACGGCGCGGCGAGCCAGCCCGAATCGGGCGATGGCCTCTCCTTCGCCGGTCGCGCTCGCACCACCGCGGTCGTCCGCATAGAAGCCAGCCCCGATCTGGGGAACGTCACCGACCCGACCCGCCAGCGCAAACCAGCGCCCGGCGGTCGAGGTCGCCGCCGCAAGCCGATCCCCGTCTGTCGCAACCGCGCCGACAGTGTCAGTGCCGCTGAAATGCTCGCGGACCCAGTCGAGATGGTCGGCAGGGCCACCGTCGGGCGGGTTCGCACGCTCGTATCGCTGTCGGGTCTCTGCGGTCGTGAGGTCGCGACCGGTTTCGACGCCGGAGCCCGCCGCAAACTCGACAGCCTCGTCGCCGGCAAGGAGGACGTGTGGCGTCTCAGTTGCCACAGCACGGGCCACGTCCGTAGCGTGTACAACGCCAGACATTGCACACGCTGCCCCGGTCTGACCGTCGCGGGTCATCAATCCGGCGTCAGTCCGGACTTCGCCGTCACTCTGGACGGCCCCACCGACGCCAGCGTTGAACGCCGGGTCGGATTCGAGGGGCCGAAGCGCGGCCAGCACCGCATTCATCGGATGCTCCGCCTCCGCTGCCTGTTCAGCGGCGTCTGTGAGGGTTTCCTGCCGAGTCGCCGGTGACTCCGGTGGACTGCCCGCGCCGCCGTGGACAATGACGTGCATATAGCCCCGTTGACACACGAACGGCATATCACCTCCGCATGGCGATAGTGACGTGCCGGCGTGCGGTCGTGACCTTTCTTTACGCACTGTGTTACCACGTCTGAGGCAAAGCGGCACGCCTTTAGGGGCGACTGTCAATTGGCGGAATATGGGCTACGACTACGACAAAGTGGAGGTTCCCGACGAGGGACAGCAGATTCAGGTCACGGAGGACGACGAACTCGACGTTCCGGAGAACCCGATCATCCCGATCATCCACGGGGACGGTATCGGAACGGACGTCGGTCCGGCCGCACAGAAGGTGCTCGAAGCCGCCGCGAACGCCACCGGTCGTGACATCTCCTGGATGCGCGTCTACGCCGGCCAGTCCGCCCGGGACAAGTACGACGAGAACCTCCCTGATGACACCGTCGAGGCCATCAAAGAGTTCAACGTCGCTATCAAGGGCCCGCTGACGACACCAGTCGGTGCTGGCTTCCGCTCGCTGAACGTCGCGCTCCGCAAGACGCTCGACCTCTACGCGAACGTCCGCCCGACCTACCACATCGATGGCGTCCCGTCACCGGTCAAAGACCCCGAGGAGATGGATATGGTCACCTTCCGGGAGAACACCGAAGACGTCTACGCCGGCATCGAGTGGGAAGCCGGCACCGACGAAGTCGAGGAGGTCAAGGAGTTCGTCGAGGACGAGATGAACTTCAACGAGACCATCCACGACGGCCCGGTCGGCATCGGCGTCAAGCCGATCACCGAGTTTGGGACCAAGCGCCTCGTCCGCGAGGCCATCGACTACGCCCTCGAAGAGGACCGCGACTCCGTCACGCTGGTCCACAAGGGCAACATCATGAAGTTCACCGAGGGTGCCTTCCGCGACTGGGGCTACGAGGTCGCCGAAGAGGAGTACGGCGAGAACGTCATCACCGAGGACGAGCTGTGGGACGAGTACGACGGTGAAGCGCCCGACGACGCGCTGGTCGTCAACGACCGCATCGCCGACAACATGCTCCAGCAGCTCCTGACCCGCACCGACGAGTACGACGTCATCGCGACGATGAACCTCAACGGGGACTACATGTCCGACGCCGCCGGCGCGCAGATCGGCGGGCTCGGCATCGCCCCCGGTGCGAACTTCGGCTCGGCCCGCTGTCTCGCAGAGCCGGTCCACGGCTCCGCCCCGAAGTACGCCGGCGAAGACAAGGTCAACCCGACTGCGATGATCCTCTCCGGCCGCCTCATGCTCGAATACATGGGCTGGAAGGACGCTGGCCAGCTTGTTCGTGACGCCGTCGAGGAAACCATCTCCTCGGGCAACGTCACCTACGACCTCGAACGCCAGATCGAGGGCGGCACGAAGCTCGCCACCAGCGAGTTCGCCGAGAAGGTCGTCGAGAATATCGAGAAGCTCGCATAACCGAGTCACGCAGACTACCCGAAATCTACTTTTTTATCACGCCCCCAGTCCGAGACTGGCAAGACGGGCAGAGATACTGTCAGGAGAACGGGGCCGTAGCTCGGGAGTCGTTTTTTATCTGGGGATCCGGTCCGAGAAGCGTTACTCGGTCAGCGGCAGGACCACGCCGAACACGAGCGGCGCGAGGAGTCCGACGAGAATACCGAGCAGTTCCATGTCGACCAGCAGCGTGTCGCCCCAGGCGGGAAGGGTCCCGAGCACGGCGCTTCCAGCGATCTCCCCCGCAATGCCGAGGAGGAACAGCCCTGCCCCGAGCATGAACCCGCGCTTTGCGAGGGTCGCGTAGTCCGCGTTCCAGTTCTGGCTCATACAGGTCCGTTCTCGTGGGCCTACTAAGCTCTCTCGGATCGAAAGAGCTACAAGCGGTTTGCAGTGATATCCGGGCACACATGGCTACAGAATCGATTCCGGAGCTACTGGAACTCCTGCTCTCGACGCTTCTCGCAGTCGGACTAACCGTCGGCGGGGCACTCACCGAACAGGCCGCCCTCGCCGACCTGTCCGGCGGCATCTCGGCGTTCGCTGCCTGGGAGGTGTACATGGGGCTGGTCCTCCTGTACGCCGGCTATACGCTCACCTCGCGCCGAGTCCTGCCCGCATTCGGTAGCGCCTGAGCGTGGTCTTTGCGGGCGGCCGGTCATTCCCGAAGCGACCGCTGGGTCGTATTTGCGACCCACTCCGGCTGTGCTACTGTCGTTGACCCCACATTTTGTAGCCGCATCTCCTGTGTGACACGGACCAGCTGGTCGCTTCGTTGAGCGTCGAAAACCAGCCGAAACGCCGAAACGGTGCCGTCGTGATTGACGCGGAGCCGGACGGAGACGTTGTGAGGCTCACTCACGAACAGCGGCGTGCGGAGTCTGTCGGGGTTCGTGAAACGAGTCCCGACGAGGGCGACGCCGGCGTCACTCCGGTCGGCAACGGAGAGATCGACGGCTCCCCCGATCCCACGGATCGTCCGACGCTCCGAGAGGTCCGAGACCGGGCCGTCGTCGCGGACTGGCCACGTGACCTGATTCCGCCGGTTCGCTCGATTGTCGTACCGGGCCGCAACGATGGAGCCGTTGGTCCAGTAGTCGATGCGGGTCGTGAACGTGTTCAGTTCCGTGCCGTTCTGCCGGAACTGCCCTGCATACGTCTTGTTCGCCGCGACGTAGCGCGTGTGGTTGGTTCGCCGGAGCACCGTTCCGTTGCTGTCGGTGACTCGCTGTCGAGTGACCAGCGTGTAGTTCGTCGTCGCAAGCGTCCGCGCGTGGGCGCTGGCCAGCGTTGATGGAACCACTGCGTCGTCGCTCACGCCCGGCGGATAGCCGGCCCCATCGGTCGGCACCGCTACCGGCGTGACCGTCTCGGGGCTGTCCGGCTGGACGAACCCCGAGCAGCCGGCGAGTACGAGCGCGAGCGCCACAGCGGCAGCCATTGCCCGCGTCATTGGCACTCATACGGATGCAGGAGTCAAACAGTTGTGGTTAGTTTTGCCAGTCCGGGTTCGGTCTGGGCGGACTGAACACGTCGATGCCGCGGACGGGCTCCTCACCGTCGTTGCGCGCCTCGTGTGGTTCCTCGCTCGGGACCACGTAGGAGTCTCCGGGGCCGATGACGTACTCCTCCCCGTTGACGTGGAAGGTAAAGGTCCCTTTCACGACGTAGCCGACCTGCTCGTGGCGGTGGCTGTGTTCCGGGACAGCCGCGCCGGGCTCGATATGGAACTGCTGGACGCTCATCTGTTCTCCGACGGCCAGCTGTGTCAGGTGCACGCCGTCGACTGCTTCGACTGTCTCACAGGCCGCCTGTGGCACTTCTTCCATGCTCGGCTATGTCTGGTCCACCGCACCTAAGCCTTCGTCCCCCGGCATCGAACGTCGGTGGATTCAGTACCGTCCGGCCCTGACAGAGAGGTATGTACGCGGTCGTCGGGTGTAGCGATTGCAGCGCGCTGTGGGTCACCGAGGGGCGGCCGGAGACGACGCAGTGCCCGCGGTGTGGCACGCGCCGGAAACACGAAAAGCGCCGGAAGTTCGTCGAGACGGACGACGAGGCCCACGCCCGCGAGGTCCGGGCGTCGATGCTGGCGAACCGGCAGGGGGAGGGCGACGCCTTCGCGGAGCTGGATTCCTACGCCGAGATGGAGCGACAGGTCGACGACGCGGGTGTGGACGACAAGACGTATCTCGAAGATTCGGGGGTCGACACTGACGCCGTGTCGGCGGCCGCCGACCGCGCCGAACAGGGGGCGGCCAGCGGGTCGAGCCGCAAGGAGACCGTCCTGAGCGCGTTGCGGAACCTTGACCAGCCGACCGAGGCCGATGTCGTGGCTTACGCCGAGGAGCGTGGCGTCCCGGCGTCGTACACCCGGAAAGCACTGCAGAAACTGGTTCGGGCGGGCGAGGCATCGGAAAGCCGGGGGCAGTACCGGCTCCTATGACCGCGACACTGGATTTCGAGCCTGGCCCGGTCGCCGTCGGGACACTCGTTGGCCTCTCGGGATTGCTGTTCTTGCTCACGCCGGTCGTCGAACCCGTCGCTGTCGGCTCGTTGCAGGTGAGTCCCGTCGCGCTGTCGGCGGTCGTCCTCACACTCGGGTTCGCGCTGGGCACGGTCGTGTTCGCTCGCCGGGGCCGGCGACTGTTCGCTATCGCCCACGGTATCTTTGCCGTGGCGTGGGCCTTGCTTGTGCTGGGTCCACTACTCGGACAGGAGGCGCTCCTGCTCGCCGGCGTCGTCGTACTCGTCGCGGGGGCCGGCTTTCTGGTGAGTCAGCGTCGGCAGTGAGAGTGTCCCGCCGGGAAGCCGATCCTACCGCCCGAGGTCGGCGTGGGCCGAGGAGAGGTGGCGCGAGGACAGCGCCGCAAGCAAAGAGAGTTCACCGGCTAGCGCACCGGCGGCGATGACCTCCGCAAGCGCGTCGGCGTTGCTCCCGGCAGGGTCGCCGCCGCCGCTGTACCCCAGTACATCCAGCGCCTCGGACTGGGTCGGGAGCCCCGTCCCGCCGCCGACGGTGCCGACCTCCAGCGACGCGATGGTGACCGAGGCGTACAGCCCGTCCTCGCGGGCGTCGACCGTCGTGATGGCGTTGCTCCCCTCGACGACCTGCGCGATGTCCTGCCCGAGCGCGAGGAAGGCCGCGGCGACGACGTTGGCGGCGTGGGCGTTGAACCCCAGCGCGCCAGCTTTGGCGGAGCCGACGAGGTTCTTTCGGGTGTTCGCTTCGACGATGGCGTCGGAGGTCGTATCGAGTCGGTCCTCGACTTGCTCGTGCGGGATGAGAACGTCGGCGGCGACAGTGCGGCCCCGCCCCTCGACAGCGTTGATCGCGGCAGGCTTCTTGTCCGAACAGAGGTTGCCCGAGAGCGCCACGAGGTCGGCCGGCGTCTCAGACTCGACAACGTCGCAGGCCGCCTCCGTGGCGATGGTGGCCATGTTCATCCCCATCGCGTCCTTGGTGTCGTAGGAAAAGCGCAGGAAGACGCTGTCGCCGACAACATACGGCGTCACGTCTTGCAGTTCGCCGTGGCTCGTCGTCTCTTCGGCGGCCTCGGCGAGCGTGTCGACGTGTTCGCGAACCCAGGCCGACACCTCGCCGGCCTCGGCCACGTCTTCCACGCGAAACACCGGCGCGCGCGTCATCCCTGATTTGAGGACGCGAGCGGTCGCGCCGCCAGCGTTTCGGATGGTCGAGACGCCGCGGTTGACCGAGGCCAGCAGCGCGCCCTCGCTGGTCGCCAGCGGGAGATGGTGGTCGCCGGAGGCGGCCCCGCCGTCGACGGGCAGCGGGCCGACGACGCCCATCGGGACCTGCGCCGCGCCGACCATGTTCTCGATGTTGCTCTCGGCGTCGGCGGCGTCGAAGGTGTAGTCGCCGACCGCAGAGAGGTCCGCGCCGGTCTCCTCGGCCAGCAGATGCCTGCGGGCCGCCGCTGCAGTGTCGGGGTCGGCGTGGTCTTCCAGTTCGTAGCGCCGCAACTCACCGTCACGAACGCGCTCTGCGAGCGCGATAACGTCGGAGTCGGTCATACTGACCGGTGTGGCTTCGGGACTCCTAACAGTTGCTCTTGGCGGGCCAAGGGTTTTGCAGTCGCCGTTCGGGGGTTCCATATGGTCGACCGCGTATTCACGAACTGTGAGGTGCGACCGCTGTCCGGCGACGAGCCGGCGTCTGCGGTCGCAGTACAGGACGGCACGGTTACCGCCGTCGGCGACCCGGACGAACTCTCGACGGCGGGTGCCGAGACCGTCGACTGTCGCGGTGGGGTCCTGTTGCCCGGCTTCGTCGACGCCCACACGCATCTGGACATCGTCGGCCGGCGTGCAGTCGAGGCAGACCTCGCCGGGGCGGACGGCCCGGCCGACTGCATCGACCGGCTGCTGGCGGCCGACGACGGCGAGGGGTGGATACTCGGCTTTGGCTACGACGAGAGCGACTGGGACGGGGACTTGCTGCGGGCGGCGACGCTGGACCGGGTGAGCGCTGAGCGCCCGGTTGCGGCCGCGCGCGAGGACATCCACACGGTGTCGGTAAACCACGCCGCGCTAGACGTACTGGACCTGCCCGACGACGGCGTTCGGACCGAGGACGGAGCCCCGACTGGCGTGCTCGTCGAGGAAGCCGCCGAGGCCGTCTTCGACGCTATCGCGCCCGACTACACACAGACCCGGGAGTACCTGCTGGCCGCACAGGAGGTGGCGCTCTCAGAGGGGATCACCGCCGTCCACGACATGGTGCGGCAGTCACACGCCCCGCGGGTGTACCGCGACCTAGACACCGAGGGCACACTCTCGCTGCGGGTCCGACTCAACTACTGGGTTGATCACCTCGATGCGGTCAGGGAACTCGGACTGGTAACGAACCACGGGAGCGACCGGGTCCGGACAGGCGCAATCAAGACGTACATCGACGGGTCACTCGGGGCCGGAACCGCGCGGCTCCGGGACCCCTACGCCGACGGTGACGGCGTCGGCGAGTGGCGGACGGATCCGGACGCCCTCCGGAGACTCGTGTCAGAAGTCGACGACGCGGGCCTCCAGTTCGCCGCCCACGCCATCGGCGACGCGGCCATCGACGCCCTGCTTTCGGCTATCGAGTCAGTCGACGCCGCGGACGAGCGCCATCGCGTCGAACACGCCGAAGTCCTCACAGGCGAGTTAGTGGAGCGATTGGCTGCGTCGCCGCTGGTCGTCTCGGCCCAGCCGAACTTCCATCGCTGGGCAACATCGGGCGGCCTGTACGACGAGCGCCTCGGCGAGCGTCGCGGGCTTACGAACCGCTTCCGCGACCTCGTTGATGCCGGCGCACAACTGGCCTTCGGGAGCGACTGTATGCCGCTCTCACCGCTGTATGGCGTCCAGCAGGCCGTGACCGCGCCGGAACCGAGGCAGCGCCTGACAGTCGACGAGGCGCTCCGGGCGTACACCAGCGGTGCTGCGTACGCGGGCTTCGACGAGGATCGGATGGGTACGATTACGCCGGGCTCGGTCGCGGATTTCACCGTGCTATCGGCCTCTCCGTGGGCGGTGCCTGACGGCGAAATTTCGGATATCGCAGTTGCGTTGACCGTCAGCGACGGCGACGTAGTGTTCGACGCCAGCGACTGATTCGAACAGACAGCGGTATCGAATCAGCCTATTTTTGCCACTTAATAACATACAACATGATTCGACAATACGGAATATAGAACCGGAATGGTCGCCAAATCCGGATATCCAAATCGATACACCACCAATCCCGGAAACAGAATTGTAGTTGCCACCAATTTTGCCAACAGAACTTAGTCGGCCACCAATACTCCCTATACAATTTTCTTTACCACCAACTTGCTTCTTTGAAGATAAAATCTTTTCACGAAGTAGTTCCGAAGTGTGAGTACCCACAGGTGGATACATCGTGCCCGAAATGGAAACCGCCGCGTTCGAGACGGACCTCAGCCTCTTCAAGTACGACAACCTCGAGCAGCTCCCGCCGGCGTACCGGGACCTCGAAGCAGCCGAGCGGACTGAGCGCATCGAGAGCGCGCTCGCCGAACTCGGTGACGACGTGGTCATCCTCGGCCACAACTACCAGCGCCAGGAGATCGTCGAACACGCCGACTTCATCGGTGACTCCTACCAGCTCTCGAAGGAGGCCGCCCAGTCCGACGCCGACTACGTGGTTTTCGGCGGTGTGACGTTCATGGCCGAGTCGGCGGATATCATCACGGATGACGACCAGTCCGTGATTCTCCCGTCGATGGAAGCATCCTGTCCGATGGCTGGCATGGCTGAAGCGCTGCAGGTCGACGCCGCGTGGGCGGAACTGACCGCGGCGACCGACGAGGAGATCATCCCGATCACGTACATGAACAGCTACGCCGACCTGAAGGCATTCTGTGCCGAGCAGGGCGGGCTGGTCTGTACGTCCTCGAACGCGCACAAGGCCTTCGAGTACGCCTTCGAGAAGGGCGATAAAGTCCTGTTCCTCCCCGACAAGCACCTCGGCGAGAACACGGCCCACCGGCTCGGCATGGCCGACGAGACGGTCGAGTGGGACCCCTGGGACGTCGAAGGGACTGACGCCGCCGACGCCGTCGAAAACGACATTATTCTCTGGGAAGGGTACTGCCAGGTCCACGAACGCTTCCGCGAACACCACATCGAGTCCATCCGCGAGGACTACCCCGACGCGAACGTCATCGTCCACCCCGAATGTCGTCGCGAGGTCGTCGAGGCCGCCGACGTGGCCGGCTCTACCTCGACTATCTGTGAGTCCGTCGCCGAGGCCGACACCGGCGAGACGTGGGCCATCGGCACCGAGATTCACCTCACGCACCACCTCCAGCGGTGGCACCCCGAGGTGAACGTCGTGCCGCTGTGTGGCGACGCCTGCATGGACTGTAACGCCATGCGCCAGATCGACCCGAACTACCTCGCGTGGGTGCTGGAGGAACTGGTCGAAGGCCGCGAGCGCAACGTCATCGAAGTCGCGCCCGAGGAGAAGGAGCTGGCACAGGTCGCGATGGACCGAATGCTGGAGATCTAACCATGACAGGAGACCCGATTACGACTGACGTACTCGTCATTGGTTCCGGTATCGCCGGACTGGCGGCAGCGCTCGCTGCGGCCCGTGAAGACGACGACGTGACGCTCGCCACGAAGGCGACTCGCCCGGAAGGGTCCTCTTCATGGTGGGCACAGGGCGGTATCGCCGTCTCCCGAGATACCCCAGAAGAGTTCAAAGCGGACATCATGGCCGCTTCGGACGGTACCGCCGACCCCGACGCCGTCGACGTGCTGGTCGAGAACGCCAACGGGGCCGTCGAAGACGTGCTGCTGGAGACGCTAGACGTGGAGTTCGACCAGAACGGCTCGGGCCACGACTTCACCCGCGAAGCCGCCCACAGCGAGGACCGCATCCTCCACGTGGACGCCTCGACGGGCAAGCACATCCACGTCCCCTTCCTGAACTACATCGACGACCACGACGGCGTGGAGATTCTGGACGATACCGCCGCGCTCGAACTCATCCGTCACGAGGGCCGGGTCCACGGCGCGATGCTCGAATCCGACGGCGAAGTGGACCCGTATTTCGCCGGCAGCGTTGTACTGGCGACCGGCGGCATCGGCGACCTCTACCCGCGGACGACCAACCCCGAGAACACGACCGGGGACGGCATCGGGATGGCCGCCCTCGCCGGAGCCGAGGTCGAGGACATGGAGTACGTGCAGTTCCACCCGACAGCCTGTACGCTCGATGGCGAGCCACCCCGTGGCTCGGACGGAGGCGGTGGAACCGCCGGAGCGGGCGATATCGCGTTCCTCGTCAGCGAGGCCGTTCGCGGCGAGGGTGGCCTGCTGCGCAACGGCGAGGGCGAGCGGTTCATGCCAGACTACCACGCCGACGCCGAACTCGCGCCCCGCGACGTAGTGGCCCGGGCGGTCAAAGCCGAGCGCGAGGCCACCGGCGAGGTCATGTTGGACGTCTCGCCGCTGGATTTCGACGCGGAGTTCCCCAGCCTCGCGGACCGCTGCGAGGAGCACGGTATCGACTGGGAAACCGGCATCCCGGTCGCACCCGCCGAGCACTTCCTCTGTGGCGGCATCAGCGTCGACGACCGCGGCCGGACGACGCTTGACCGACTGTACGCCGTCGGCGAGTGCTCCCGGACCGGCGTCCACGGCGCAAACCGACTCGCCAGCACGTCCCTGCTTGAGGGGCTGGTCTGGGGTCTGCGTGCCGGCGAAGACGCCGCCGGGGCCGAACCGGAGCCGATCGAAGCGCCGGAGCTACTCGAACGGGACCCGGACCTGCCCGAGCGGTTCGCCCGCGACAAGTTCCAGCGGCTGACCCGCGTGATGGACGAGAACGTCGGCGTCGAGCGCGACCCTGCGGACCTCCAGCGCGCGATGGCTGTCCTCCGCCGGCTCAAGGGCGAAGTGGACGCGTACGTCCGCACTCGAACCAGCCGGTCCCTGTACGAACTCCGCCACGCGAGCGTCACCGCCCTGTTGATCGCGCGCCACGCCGCCGAAAACGAGGAAAGCGTCGGCACGCACAACCTCGTGGGCGCGGGCGAGGACCCGCGGGAGTCCACGGCTGACTGATGCTCACCGACAGCGACATCGAGCGGTGGCTCCGCGAGGACGTAGGCCACCACGACGTGACCAACGACGTGCCCGGCACGACCAAGGGGCGTCTGGTGGCCAAGGAAGCCGGCGTGGTAGCGGGTCTCGACGCCGCCACCGCAGTGTTCGAGTATCTTGGCTGTGCGGTGGAGACACCGGTCGACTCCGGGGCTACCGTCGACGCCGGCGACGTAGTGCTTCGCGTCGACGGCCCCGCGCAGTCGGTGCTACGCGGCGAGCGCGTCGCAGTGAACGTCACCGGCCACGCTGCAGGCGTGGCGACGAAGACCCGGGCCGCCGTCGATGCGGCGGAATCGGCTGCGACGGACTCCACGCCCCGCATCGCCGGCACGCGAAAGACGACCCCCGGCCTGCGTGGCGTCGAGAAGCGGGCGGTAGTGGCCGGCGGCGGCGACACACACCGGCTTGACCTCTCGCACATGGTGATGGTCAAGGACAACCACATCGCGGAGATGGGACTTGTCGAGGCCGTCCAACACTTCCGCGAACGGGCCTCCTTCGCGACGAAACTCGACGTAGAGGTCGAAGCTCCGGCGGATGCGCCGCGGGCCGCAGAAGCCGGCGCAGACATCGTCTTGCTGGACAATATGACCCCCGCCGAGACCGAGCGCGCGGTCGACCTCGTGGCGGCGGCAGACGCCGATGCACTCACGGAGGCCAGCGGCGGCATCACAGTCGAGGACGTGCCGGCGTACGCCGAAACGGGCGTGGACATCATCTCGATGGGGTCGCTGACCCACTCTGCGCCAACGCTCGATTTCTCGTTCCGGACGGGCTGAAGCTGATCAGTCCGGCCGACTCGACGACGAGTCGGTCCTGAGTTCGGGCGGGAGTTCGAGTTGCTTGATACCGGCGCGGTCGTCGATTCGGAACCGGTACAGCGCCGTGGCCTCCGTCTCGGCCGCGCGTTCAAATACGTCTGGCTTCCAGGAGGTGTCGATCTGCGCTTCGATTGCCCTGCGTTCGTCGTCGGTGACTCGCTCGATTGTCCCCGTCAGCAGGACGCTGCGCCAGTTGAACGTCGTCTCGATGTCGTAGACGAGAAATCGGGCAATAGCAGCGTCGTCGCTCGCCGTCACTTTCCGGCTGTCGGTACCGAGGACGTAGACGAAGTAGAGCGCGGCGTCGCCGTCGTACCAGAAACTGAGCGGGCGCAGTAGCGGCGCGGAGTCGGTCGGGACACCGAGCACGCCGACGCTTTTCCGTTCGAGGGTCTTTTCGATGTCTTCGCTGTCCATCTGGAGCATCCCGAAGTCTTCCAGTTCGGCAACTGTCATGTCTCAGATTGTCGGCAAATAATCATAAATACACAGGGGATTGGCGCAAGCTTCCGATACCGGGGCGTCGCGTCCGTCCACCCGGCGCTTTTGTGTGGGCACAACGCATCCTTACCCATGCCAGACGCAGTCCGTCGGTGTCCCGAGGACGGCTTCTTCGAGGGGAACACATGCCCGGTCTGTGACGGAGCGGGAACCCAAGTTCTCGACGGTGGACGGCGACGACAGCTCTCGAAGTTCGTCTCGGGCGCGCTCAGGCATTTCCCCGAAGATGCAGGCATCGAGGTAGACGAAGCGGGGTGGACGGACTTCGCGTCCCTGCGCGATGCAGTCAAGCGACGGTACGGCTGGGCCGATGGTGAGGCACTGGCCAGCGTCATCGCCACGGACCCGAAAGGGCGATTTGAGCGGGTGGAAGCCAGTGACAAATCGAGCGCAGCGGCCGCTGGCGACCGTGTCCGGGCGGCGTACGGACACTCTGTCGACGTAACGCTCGACGGGACCGATGACCCCGTTCCGTCGACGCTGTACCACGGAACCGCCCCGCAGAACGCCGATTCGATACGCGAAGCCGGGCTGAAGCCGATGAACCGCCAGACGGTCCACCTCTCGGACTCCGTCGCGGCGGCCCGCGAGGTAGGCCGTCGCCACGCTGACGACCCCGTCGTGTTCGTCGTCGACGCCGCAGCGATGCAGGCCGACGACCGCCGGATTGTCAAGCGCGGGACCGAGACGTACACGACTGCCCGCGTGCCACCGCAGTATCTCTCACTGCCCGAAAACTAGCGTGGTTGCGCCGCCCGCTACTCGACCAGCGGCGTCCCGGTCATCGCGTCCGGCTGGTCGATGCCCATGAGCATGAGCATCGTCGGCGCGAGGTCGGCCAGCGTCCCGCCGTCGCGTGCAGTCCGTCCGCCAGCGGTCCCGTCGGGCGACAGATAGATGAACGGGACGGGGTTGGTCGTGTGGGCCGTGTGGGGGTCCTCGACGGTCCCCATGTCGTCAGCGTTGCCGTGGTCGGCACAGATGAGGGCGTGGCCGCCGGCGGCTTGAATGGCCGCTACGAGTCGGCCCAACTGCTCATCGACGGCCTCGACGGCGGTCACCGCCGCGTCAAAGTCGCCGGTGTGGCCGACCATATCGGGGTTGGCGAAGTTCAGGACCAGCGCGTCGGGATTATCAGTTTCGATGAAATCGATGGCGGTGTCAGCCAGTTCCGGCGCGCTCATCTCCGGTTGGAGGTCGTAGGTCGCCACGTCGGGGCTGTCGACGATCTCGCGGCTCTCACCCTCGAACGCGACCTCACGGCCGCCGTTGAGGAAGTACGTGACGTGGGGGTACTTCTCCGTCTCGGCCAGCCGAATCTGGGTCTGTCCGGCTTCGGAAAGTACCTCGCCGAGCACGTCCTCGGGCTGGTTCGGCGGGAAGGCGACCGGCAGATCGAACGTCTCGTCGTACTGCGTCATCGTCACCAGCCGGGTGTCGGGCGGCTCGGTGTCGGCCCCCCAGTCCTCGGGGCGGATGTCGCCGAGCATCCGGGTGAGCTGTCGGGCGCGGTCCGAGCGGAAGTTGAAGAATATCACCGCGTCGCCGTCTTCGAGGCCGGCGTGGTCGCCCACCGTTGTCGGCTCGATGAACTCGTCGGTGGTGTCGCGGGCGTAGGATTCGGTGGCTGCCGTGACGGCATCGTCGGCGTGGTGGTCGCCCTCGCGGTGGACGATGGCGTCGTAGGCCCGGCGGGTCCGCTCCCAGTTTTCGTCGCGGTCCATCGCGTAGTACCGGCCGCAGACAGTGGCTACGTGGCCCGTACCGTGTGCCTCGGCGTGGGCTTCGAGGTCGGCGAGGTAGTCCTCGCCGCCGGTCGGCGAGGTGTCACGACCGTCGGTGAAAGCATGGGAGACGGCGTCGGTCCCGCGCTCGCCGGCGAGTTCGATGAGCGCGTGAAGGTGGTCCTGATACGAGTGGACGCCGCCGTCCGACACGAGACCCATGAAGTGGACCCGGCCGCCGTGGTCCTCGGCGTACTCGAAGGCCGACAGAATCGTTTCGTTCTCGAAGAAGGGGGGGTCCTGTGCGGCGTCGTCGGGCGGCGATTCGCCACGCGAGCGAGCAATACTGTCGCTGACGCGGGCAGAGTCCTGCTTGACGACGCGGCCGGCCCCGATGTTGAGGTGGCCGACCTCGGAGTTGCCCATCTGCCCCTCAGGGAGGCCGACGCGGCGGCCGTGCGTGGTAAGCGTCGACGCTGCGCCTGCGTCTCGGTAGCGGTCGAAGTTCGGCGTGTCGGCGGCGGCGACGGCGTCCCGCACATCGTCGTCCGGGTTTAGTCCCCAACCGTCCAGAATGATGAGTCCGACGTCCATACCCGGTGGGTCACGCGACCGGCGTAATACACTGTCGGTCAGCGCCGAACGTGACGGTCGATAATGCGAAATACGGCAGTACTGGTGGTGCTATACCCCTGCTATCGTTGCTGGTATCGGGAACCCTGAAATTAAGAGGGTGGCCCGCCTTCGGTCGGGCATGACTCGGAACATTCTCTCGGACGATCTGGCCGACGCAATCGTTACGACAGCCCGGACGGCGACGGGCGACTCGCTCCGGTCGGTGACGTATTTCACACGTGCGAACTTCGAGCAACTCTACCTGCGGGACGACCTCGAACAGGACGCCGACCTCAACGACTTCGTCGGCCACGAGTGGCAGGGGTACAAACAGACCAAGAACGCCTACCAGGAGTCCGAGCTGGGGGACTACCGCTTTACCGTCCGCGCGTTCTCGAATGGCTACCTCCTCCGGGCGACGACCGAGCGCCAGGGCGTTCTCATCACCACGGACGGCCTGACGATGCAGTCCTACGAGGAGATCGCCGAGGCTATCGAGCGACTGCTCCGCGAGGAATCGGGCAAAGAGTAACCGCCGAATCGACGGGTGACCAAAGTGTTATGCCCCTCCCGGCGAACCCACGGGCATGACGCTGGACCCGGTGCACGTCGACGGCATCGCCAAGCTCGCCGGGCAGGTACGCGAGACCGTCGAGACGAGCGATCAGGAGGCGGCCGCCGAGGCGGTGTGGGACAGTTTCCTCGACCCGCTGTGGCAGGACGGAACGAAGATTCTGGAGCCACTGGACGAGCAACGCCGCCGGAAGGTTCCGATTGAAGACATCGCGCTGGTGGACCCGCCGTTCCCGACCCAGCACGGCCTGGATTCGGGCACCATCAACCCCACGACGTTCAAGAACGGGCTGGTGCTTGACGTGGCACAGGCGGCGATGGGCAGCGTGCCCTCGGACGTGGAACTGCATCGCGGCCGGACCATCATCATGGCCGTCCACTCCAACGACGCGACGCTGGGATTCGACGGCGACTGGCAGGGCGGGGACCGCGGTTACGCCAAGCGACGAGTCCTCGACGTGCCACAGGTCGACCGCTACGAACAGCGGGTCGTCCACGCGCTGGCGCTGTACCTCGCAGAGAGCCAGCACGCGCTGACCAACGCCGACGTGGTCGAGGACCTGTTCATCCTCGACGGCCCCATCTACCCGACCGGCGTGCTCCGGTGGGCCGACCGCGACACCGAACTGGCCGACCTGCTCGCCGAGGACGACCGGCCCAAGACGGTGGTGAACAACTACGTCGACCTCGTCGAGCGGTTCGTCGAGCGGGACGTGCCGATGGTGGGGTTCATCAAAAACTCCTCGACGAAGGCCCTCACGCGGGCGCTGCGGCGCAAGACCAACGCCCCGTGGGTGAACGATACCGCCTTCTTCCGCCGGATTCTGGAACGGCGCGATGATGAGGGCGAGCGACAGACCGACTGTCTCACTGCGACAAACTGGTTCCGGTCGCGGGGCGGCACCGACGGTATCATGGCCGCCGACGGCGACGCGCTGGGCATCGAACGGTCGCTCGACCCCGAGGCCTACGAGGTGACGTTCTTCGTCCTCTACGACCCGCGTTCGGACCTCGTGTTCCGCGTCGAGGCCCCGTACGCGTTCACCAAAGAGCCAGAGTGCCGGGCCAAGCTCACACGGCAGATACTCCACGACGTGGCCCGAGAACAGGGGCCGCCACTGGCTATCGGGAAGGCCGACGAACTCGCCAAAATAGACCGGCAGGGCAGCGAGGAACTCACCCGCCGCATCGAGCGGACGTTCGAGACTGACCGCGAGCGAGAGTACAACGATATCCGGTGGGGAGCCGTCGAGGAATCGTTCTGAGGCTATCCACGGCGGGCGAGGACGATAGCATAGAGGAGGACGAGCAGCCCAGCGAGTTCCGTGATGGTACTGGGGATCGGAAAGACCACTCGCGGGACGACTTGCACGGCACCGAGAGTGACGAGATACGAGACGAAGGTGAGGAGGCTGATACCGACGGCGAGTGCGAGCATGGAGCGGGTCCGCTGGCGACGGTAGCCGACGAGCGCCAACGCGGCGATTAACAGCCCTACGCCCATCTGTGCGAAGTGTATGGCAAATTTCACGGAGACCCACATCTCGTCGGCGAGTCCGAGGAACTCCATCAGAGTCCCTCCCAGAGGTCGACTAGGGCGTCGGCGAACTCGTGTGTCGAGGACTCGACGGAGAGGCTGACGTCGAAGGCCCCGTCGGTAAGACACACGGTGAGTTCATCCATCTGTGCCTCGTACACGTCGGGGTGATGGCCGTCGTCCGCAAGTTGCGTTCGAGCGGCGACGAGGCCGCAGTCTTCGAGGGCGTCGAGGCGGCGGTACACGGTCGAGAGGGACATATCGCAGTCGTTGCTGAGTTCAGTTGCTGTCATCGGTCTGTGACTCGTGGCTGCAAGGAGCGCGCGAGCGTATTCGTCGTCGAGGAGGGCGAACACCTCGGTCGGGGACAGGTCCTCGGCCACGCGCAGTGGGTTCGCCCGTCACCGTGGTATAACTCACCGGTCGTTCGCTGACCCAGAAAACGGACGGTCGGTTACAGCGGACTATGTATCTACGCCGTCTCAGCCTGCTGAACCGTCACGTCGACCGTCTCGCCGGCCACGCCGAGCCGGGCGAACTGCGTGCGGACGTGTTCCTTGGCCGCCTCGATGGCCGCATCGCGCGTCTCGAAGCCCCGCGGCATCGGGGATTCGAAGGCGATGCGTATCTCGCGGCCGCCGATGGACTGGACCTGCCCGCCGCTCTCGACCTCGTAGAAGGCGTCACAGACCCACACGTAGGGCGTCCCCTCGTCCGGCGCGCCGTTGAACTCGGGTGGCTCCTCGCCCGGTTCGTACAGCGTCCCGGTCAGCGCCGTCCCGCCTGCCGTCCCCCGAATAAGCAACATACTCACGTGTAGGGGTCCCAGCGGCAAAAGATTCTCCCCCGGGTCAGGGCCGGCAGTCGACCACGACAGGCAGGTGGTCGGACCCGTAGTGGTCGTCGTCGCGGTCGGCGATGACCGCCCTGGTGTCGACAGCTACGTCCTCGCTGACGAACACGTGGTCGATGCCCATCTCGGGGAGCAGGTCGTGGAAGTCGGTTCGGCTTGTCGTCGGGCCGTGGGTGACGGTCGCTGTGTCGCGGGCGTCAACGAGCGTGCGGCCGTCCGGGAGTTCGTGTCCCGCGGCGCGCTCGTAGGCCGGTTCACCGACCACGCAGTTGAAGTCACCCATCAGCACCGCGGGCGCGTCCCGAGCGACGGAGTCGAGATGGTCGAGCGCCAGTTCGATGCCCTCAGTTCGCGCGGCGGTTCCCTGATGGTCCAGATGCGTGTTCAGACACAGCAAGTCCTCATCGGTGTCGCGGTCGCGGAGACGCGCCCAGGTCGCCACGCGAGGATAGGCGGCGTCCCAGCCGACGCTGCTCGGCTCGGCCGGCTGTTCGGAGAGCCAGAACGTGTTCGTGGCGACACAGTCGAAGCGCTCGGTCCGGTAGCCGATAGCCGTGTGCTCCCCGCCGGCGTCGACGGGGTCACGTGGGTCACCGACCCACTCGTAGCCGTCCAGCAACACCTCTAGCTCCCGAAGCTGGTGGGCCATCGCCTCCTGAAGCCCGATAATAGCGGGGTTGTGATACTGAATTATCCCCGCGACCAGCCGCCGCCTGTGAGGCCACCCGTCTACCCCATCCCCAGCGGTGTCGTACCGCACATTGAAAGACATCACCCGCGTCGGCTTCATATGCGTTCGTTGACAGCCACCCGGGTAAGGTTTCACATTCATACTGCTGGGGAAAGGTGTTAATCCCCGGCTACCCTGAACTGGAGTATGTCCGACCTCGGGGATTTCACTGATTTCGACGGCGACGACGCGGCGGCCGACGACGAGGCCGCACCGTCGTCAGAGGCGACCGACGACGGCGACCGGGCTGTCGACGCGGCAGGGGGCACCGACCCGACAGCACCAGCCGCGGATGATGACTTTGAAGATATGGACGTGACGCCGGCGGGAACAGACACCGGCCTCGGCGTCCTCTCGGCGGCGAACGGGCTCCGGATCAGCGAGGAAGCGGAGGAAACGGTCCTGCGGGCGTACGTCACCGCGCGGAACCGCTCACGCCTCCGTATCGGAACGTATCTGCTCGTCCCATATCCAGGGGGAGAACGCCTGTTCTGTCGTATCAAGGCGCTGGAGTACGCACAGGAGTTTCACGCCGACGACGCGACCGAAATACACGCCCGGCGGGCGATGCGCGAGCGCGGCATCGACGAGCGGGACTTCAAGTTCATCGCGGAACTGGAGCCGGTCGCGGTGCTGTACAGCGACGGCGGCGAACTCAAACGGCGGATGACCGACCGGGTCCCCAAACCCGAAACTGTCGTTCGAGAGGCCACCGACAAGTCCGAAATCAAGACCGGCCTGAAGATTCCCGAGGACGGCGTCTTTCTGGGCCACCTCGCCGTCGGTGGCGAAAAGGTCCGCACCGCCGCCGAGCCGCCGACCATCGACTACCGGCTGAAAGACGACTACGTGGCCGGCGACCCGCTCGTGTTCCGGCACACCCTCGTCGCCGGCGGCACCGGGTCAGGGAAGACCCACAGTTCGAAGAACGTCCTGCGGCAGTATCTGGGCCGGACCTACGAGATGGGCGACGGGCGCACGCCCGAACTCGCCGTCGTCCAGTTCGACCCGCAGGACGAGTACGCCCAGATGCACGACGACAACCCCGCGATGACCGACGAGTTCGAGCGGCGCTGCGAGCGCGAGGGCGTCGCCTACGGCGGCCACGACGACACCGTCGCCTTCGTCCCGAAGGTCGCGGGGGCCGACTACAACGCCAGCCACCACCGCGCCGAGCAGGTGGAGTTCACCATCCCGTTCTCGCTGGTCCACGACAACCCCTGGCTCATCGCCGGGTCCAGTCTGAACGACAACCAGTACGGCGCGCTAGTGAACACGCTCCTCCCGCGGTTTGAGCGCGAGTACGGGGACAACGGCACGTACAGCGACTTCCGGACCTTCCTCGGGGACCCCGCGCTCAAGGAGGAACTGGACGAGGCCGGCGACGTCCACGAGGCCACGTTCGACGCCGTCAAGCGCCGCGTCCAGGGCTTCGGCGCGGTGTTCGATCAGGACGCCCGCCCCATCACCGACCAGATTTCGCAGTTCGTCCGCGACGGCGGGCTGACGGTCATCCCGACGTACCATATCACTGACTCCCGGACTGCATCGACCATCGTGCTGGCCGTCTCCAGCCTGCTCATCGACCAGAAGCTCTCGAACGACCCGGACTACGACCGCATCAAGGAGACGCCGCTCGTCCTGGGGATGGACGAGGCCCACAACTTCCTCACCGACGCCGACAGCGTGCAGGGCCGCAAGGTCATCGGGAAGTTCACCGAAGCCGCCAAACAGGGCCGCAAGGAGCGTCTGGGCCTGTACCTCATTACGCAGGACCCACAGGACATCGCCGACCCGGTGTTCAAGCAGATCAACACGACGATGGTACTCAACCTCGGCGACGAGGACGCCATCTCGGCGGTGAACATCCCGAGCAACCTCGAATCGAAGGTCCCCTACATGGAGAAAGGCCAGCGGGTCGTCTACTCGCCCGACAACTCCGAGCCGGTGGAACTCATCGGCCTCTCGACGTGTGTGACTCGCCACGGACGGGACTGACAGACCGCAGACCAGCGCACCGATTGCAGCGGGCCGAAGATTCAAATCGGCCCCAGCGGAAGTGGTCGTATGGCGAAGCGAATCCTCGTTCCGGTCGACAGCTCAGACCAAGCATCGGTAGCCTGTGAGTTCGCAGCCGAGGAACATCCGGACGCGACCATCGTTCTCTTACACGTCATCAACCCCGCAGAGGCCGGCTACAGCGCGGAGGCATCGATCCCCTCCTTCTCTGAGGAGTGGTACGAAAAACAGAAAGCCACAGCAGAGACCCTGCTCGACGAGCTTGAATCGGAAGTGACCGAAGCCGGTGTCGAGTCTGTCGAACACGTCATCGAGGTCGGGCGACCGACGAAGGTCATCGTGGAGTACGCGGACGACCACGACATCGATCAGATCATCATGGGGAGCCACGGCCGCTCGGGGATGTCCCGTATCCTGCTGGGCAGCGTTGCCGAAATCGTCGTCAGACGGGCATCTATTCCTGTAACCGTCGTCAGATAGCACTACGAGTGCCGGACGATATGGACGTCGTACTGCGGGTCTTCGGACACCGGTGAGCCGACACTACAGACCGGCGTCGACACCCGTCCAGCGTTCTCACTGCCGATGAACACGACTGAGGCCCCTTCCTCGTGAGCGACTTCTCTGATCGTCCGGGTGATATCTGTCGTCGTCGATGCCATCGAACTCACGTCGTCTGGGACCTCGTAGCGGAACGACGCCGTCGGGGCGACCGACTCGGCTTGCTCTCGCATCCGGTCAGCGATAGCTTCGATGTCGAACTCTTCGGCATCGTCGACCCAGCCTCGTTCACGCGCGTACGCCGCATTGTCCGGGATAACAGCTAATGCAGTGACATCCTCATCGCGGTAGCCCGCGAACTCCATCGCCCGCGTTAGCGCGGCTTTCGACAGGGCCGAGCCGTCGAAGGGCACGAGTAGTACCATATCCCACCTGTCGCCCGGTTGTGATTTATTGGTTCCGCAAGCCGACAATATACGGGCGAAACCGCGTCTGGGGGAGTGGAGTCCATCGGTAAGCCGAGCGAACAGGTCGGCAAGGTGTCTGTAACTAACTGTGTGGAATGTGGTCAACTACCATGGAGTCCCTCGAAGACACGCTCAGGTATCCCATGGAAGACGACGACTGGACTACGACAGTACTCATCGGCGGCGTCCTCAGCCTCCTCTCGTTCCTCGTCGTTCCAGTCATACTCGTGTACGGCTATCTCGTTCAGGCAGTCCGTGAACGTGCCGACGGAGCAACACAGCCACCGGCCTTCGAAGACTGGGGCGAACTGCTCGTCGACGGACTCAAGGCATGGGTCATCAGCATCGTGTACATGCTCGTCCCGCTCGTCGTGTTCGGGGTGACCGTTGGCGGCAGCCTGTTCGCGATAGCGACTGGGACCCGTGCCGGAGCGGGCGCGGGCCTGGCCGGCCTCTTCGGCGGGCTGGTGATATCGTTCGTCCTGTCGCTGGTATTTGGCTACGTGGCGACGGCAGCCATCATCCACTTCGCCTGTACCGGCAATCTCGGAGCCGGGTTCGATTTCGGAACGTTGCGGACGCTGGTCCTGTCCCCGGAGTACGCGACACCGTGGCTGGTCTCGATTGCACTGTTCATCGCCGTCAACGTCGTAGTGAACTTGCTCAACGTGATTCCGTTCATCGGTTCGCTCGTCGCCGTACTTCTCAGTCCGTTCGCCACGTTCTACGTGCTGGTCGTGGCGACGGACCTCTGGGCCGGCGGCTACAACGCGGCTCTCGATGAACGTGACGAGCCGGAGTCGGTCGGGACGGCGACGGCTTAGAAGATGTTTGCCTGCTGGTAGACCGAGATTCCGTCGTTCGTTATCTCGTAGGGTTTCGTCTCCCGCGAGTGGTTCGCGTTCCGGATTTTCTGGATTTCGACAGCGAGTCGCGTCTCACCGGTGTCTGACCGGACGTACTGCAGGATGAACACGGCGTCGGTCAGGTATTCGATGATACCGTGTCTGGACGCGAAAGGGTTACTCTCGCTGGCCTCGGAGACGAGCATCGTCGTCACGCCAGCCTGTTTCAGCGACCGAGTGAAATCGAACACTTCAGTTCGTCTCCGGGATTGATCGTCGTACATCATCTCCAGCAGGGAGACGGAGTCAAGTACCAGCCGGTCAGCGCCGAACTTCTCGATGAGCGCCGGCAGCTCACCACGAATGTTGTCAAGGCTATTTGCCATCTCGACCGGGTCAAGGTCAACGATCGCTAGCTGGCCCTGTTCTTCGTACTCCTCGAACCCCCAGCCGCGGTCGCCGGCGGTGTCCAGTATCGCGTCGTGAGACTGTTCAAGCGTCAGAAACACCGCGTTCTCCCCGTTCTGGAGGCCGTGATGAAGGAACTGCAGCCCGAACGTCGTCTTCCCGGTTCCGGCCGAACCGATGGTGACGATGAGGTGGCGCTGTGGAACGCCGCCCTGAATCATCTGGTCGAGACCCTCGATACCGATGTCGACCCGCGGGATGTCAGACTCGAACTCCTCCTCGAAGTCGCTGCCGCTGTCACCGCCACCGCTGCCGGCAGACTCGAACGCGGTGGCGAAGTCGTCGTCGAAGAGCCCGCCGCCGTTGTCGCCGGCGGATTCGGCATCGGCAGACCCAGCCTCACTGTCGAAGGGGTCACCGCTGTTGTCGTCGAACGGGCTGTCTTCCCTGCCAGACGCGGCGCTGCCGTCGTCAGCAAACGGACTGCTATCACCACTGCGCTCGCCATCGTCGCTATCGCCCTCAAACGGCCCGGTGTCGGTAGACGCCGATTCCGCGGCGTCGCTCCCGGGTGGTGTCGCCGAAGCGTCGTCGGCCTCCACCGGTCTGCTGTCGCCGTCCTCGTCGTCAAGCGCGCTTTCGAACCAGTCGTCGTCGGACTTGTCGTCCTCGCTCATACGCACGACCACCAGCCACACGAACGGCTCATGGAAGGGGATACGCGTCGGGACGGATATAAGTGCCGTCGTAGAGGGTTTATATACGGTCGGCGGGAACGTCCGGCAATGACTGTCGGGATCGTCGCACAGCGGGACAACGACCGGGCCATGTCGCTTGCGAGTACACTGTGTGACCGACTGCGCGCCACGTCGGCGGCCGTCGTCGTAGACGAAACGACCGCCGGTGCGCTGGGTGACCACGACGCGTGGGAGGCCGCTGTGCCGGATTCGGCCCCAGTCGAGGAGATGTCCGCCTGTGACCTCGTCGTGAGCATCGGCGGCGACGGAACCTTCCTGTACGCGGCCCGCGGCGCGGGGTCGACGCCGATACTGGGCGTCAATCTCGGTGAAGTCGGCTTTCTGAACGCTATCGCACCCGAAGAAGCCGTCGAGACGGTTGTCGCGGAAGTCGAACACATCCAGAAGACCGGGAGCGCGCGGACGCGGGCCAAGCCGCGGCTACAGGCCAGTGGCGACGACTGGGAGCTTTCGCCGGCGCTGAACGAGGTCGTCGTGCAGGGCGAGCGCCGCGGTCACGGCGGCGGGGCGACCCTCGACGTGTACGTCGACGACTCGCTGTACACGTCCGGCCACGCCGACGGTGTACTGGTGGCGACACCGACCGGCTCGACGGCGTACAACCTCAGCGAACGCGGCCCGCTCGTCCACCCTGATGTGGCCGGCCTCATCATCACGGGGATGGCGGACGAGATGGGGACGCCGCCGCTGGTCGTCGACGTTGATAGCGAGATCGCCATCGAACTCACGGACGCCGACAGCGGCGTCGTCGTCAGTGACGGACGAGTGAGAAAGGACGTGGTGCCGCCGGAGCGAATCACAATCTCGCGTGCGGGCGAACCGGTCCGGCTTGCCGGACCCCCGCTTGACTTTTTCACCGCACTGGACAAGCTGGCCTAACGCCGACCGACGGCGTACAGCACCGGCGCGAGGACGAGCAACACCAGCCCGAACAGTTTGTACTGGAACGCCGACGCAAGGACGCTCCCGCTGTTTGGTTCCATCGCCGACGCCGGCGTAATCACGAGTAGTGCGCCCAGCGCAATCGTATGTAGTCCCAGCATCCGGAGCGACCGTTGCGGGAGAATTGCGACGAGCCCACCGACAAAGCCGAGCAGCAGGACATCACCGATGGTGTAGTTCAGCAGGAAACTATCGATGAGTTGCAGCGGTGACGCGAGCATTCCTATCCAGAATCTCGCCGGGATGGAATCTTTAAAGTTCCGTTACGCCGCCGACGTGCGGGCGGCGTTCGGCCGTTCAATCGCCCGCTGTCCCCAGCGGTGTAAGCAGGAGGTAGCCGCTGGATGGGGCCCCAGCCGTTCGCAGCCGAAACTGCCTCGGCTCGTCGGGTGCCGTCGAGAGAGCGACGACATCGAGGTCAGCTGTGCTGACCGTCTCGGCGTCTACTTCATCGATACCAGCCACGAGCAGTGCTTCCGAAAGGGCTGTCCCGTTGAGCCGGTCGGACGGCACGTCGAACGCGGTCCCGAACGCGTCGTTTGCCGCTCGCACGACCGGGCCGTGGCCGTCATCGGCGAAGTACAACACCGGGTCCGGATGCCCGTCGAAGAGGTCGACCGGCTGTGGCTCCGGTGTTTGCTCGGCATCTGCTGACACTGTCATCGTCTCGTCGGTCGTCTCGCCGGGCGAGTCAGTCACCAGAAGGTAGGAGACGCCGCCCAGTCCGCCGCCAAGCGCCAGACCGAGGCCGACAGTGACCTGCTCCGAGAGTCCGTGTGAGAACACTGACTGCACCACCAGCGCGACGGTGGCGAGCACGACCGCACCTGCCCCTATCCAACCGACCACGGCCGCGAGGCTGCCAAGACGGTGTCGACCGCCTGTGTCCGCCGACGACTTACTCATCAGTGTACACTCACTGGGCCATCGGTTAACGCTTTTCGAGAGGCGGTTGCCGATAAGACATATACAGTTGCCAGCTCTAGGGGTGTTCAGTACTGTGTCCAGAATTACAGGCGGCCCACCGCGGGTGCTCATCGTCGACGACGAACACGATGTCGCCGACACGCAGGCTCTGAAACTCGGCGAGCGCTACGAGGCGACTGTCGTGTACAGTGGCCAAGCGGCGCTCGACACTGCCGGTCCGAAGTTCGACGCTGTGTTGCTCGACCGACGAATGCCCGACGTACACGGTGACGATGTGCTGTCACAGTTGCGCGAGCGGGGCTACGACGGCGTCATCATTATGCTGACCGCGGTCGATGCCGACCTGAACATTCTGGAGATGCCCTTCGACGACTACCTTCAGAAGCCGGTCGACCAGTCGACGCTCCTGTCGGCGCTCGGGCAACATCTCGACAGGCCCCAGGAAGACGACAGACTCGACGAGTACTTCCGGATTTCTTCGAAGCTCTCCGTGCTGGAACGCGAAAAGTCGGCGTCACAACTGGAATCAAGCACCGAGTACACGGAGCTGAAAGAGCGTGCCAGAGAACTTGAGTGGGTGCTGCAAGCCGAGAACGATGATTTCGAGGAGTTGAAAGCGACGTATCAGTCTATCAGCCGAAGTTAGGTGTCGAGAAGCAGTGTTTCTTCGATGTACTCGTCGATAGTGTCCCGGATATCGGCGACAGGGTTGTCGTTGCGTGTCGCGCTCTGAAGAATCACGCCGTCGAGTATCGTGATCATGAACCGCGAGACCGTCTCGGGATTGACATCGGCGAAGACACCCTGTTCGATGCCGTCCTCGATTATGTGTACGAGTTGTCGGGTGAACAGTTCGTCCGTCTCGGTGAACTTTTCACGGAACTCCGGATTCTGGACTGCCTGAGCACGCATCTCGATGTACGACCCGAGTACGGCGTTCTTTTCGGGCGTCTCGACGCAGTCGGGAAAGTCATCGAGAACGAGACTGACAAACGTCTGGATGTCCTGTTCGGGGTCGCCGGTCGATTCGACTTGAAAGATGCGGTTAAACTCTGTGAGGATGAACTCCTGAAACGACAGCAGGAGGTCCTCCTTGCCATCGAAGTGGTGATAGAACGTCGATTTACTGAGGTCGGCCTCGTCCGCGATTCGCTGTATCGAAAGTCCGGCGTACCCGTATTCCCGGAGGGCACGGAACGTGGCTCGCATTATCGCCTCGTGCGAGTCCGCCGGCTCCCCGGCAAACGGAATTCCATCACTCATCCCGACCGAATATTCGTTCGGGCTGTAAATATCTTCCCACTGTTACTGAACCACAACGTTGATAGGCGACCGAACGTTCGTTCGATGTACACGGTTCGGGCGGGAGTCTGCACAGACGTATGTGGGTACATATCCCGACTTCCCAGACACGACGTCCGCTCCGGACAGAAACAACGACAAGAAATGTCCGAAGTGTCCCTACGTATGAAACCACGAACATTACTGACGCTGGCCGTTGTCGCATTGCTCATGGCGTCCGGAACGGCAATCGGTGCCGTAACCGGGAGCCCAGACTTCGACGCAACGTTCGTCGATAACACTGTTACGCCCGGTGAAGAAACAACACTCGACGTTGTGCTCGTCAACAGCGGGACGGTCGACTCCGGTCCGACGACGCAGGCCGTTCGGAGCAGCGAGGTAACGACCGCTCGCGGAACCACGGTCAAAGTCAACAGCGGAGACGCTCCAATCACGGTGACAACGAGCAAGCAAGCCGTCGGGTCCGTCCCGGAAGGCAAGACGAGTCCGATTTCCTTCGAAGTGAGCGTCGATGACGACGCAAGTCCCGGCGACTACACCGTCCCTGTCATCGTCGAATACGAGTACACGAGCTATATCTCCGAAAACGACGGGGCACGAGACGAAGAGACAGCGACGAAACGGATCGAACTCGAACTCGAAATCGACGACGACGCGGCTTTCGACGTGGTGGACGTCGACTCCGGCGCGCGCGTCGACTCGGTCGGGACGGTCGCAATCACCGTCGAGAACACTGGTGACGAACCGGCCCGAGAAGCCTCGGTAACGCTGGAATCGACGAATCCTGAACTCACAGTCGGTAGCGACACCAGCAGCTCCCGGTTCATCGACACCTGGGAGGCTGGTGAACAGCGGACGCTCCGGTACCGCGTCGGTGCGAGCGGTGACGCCAGAGCCGAACCGTACCAGTTCGACCTTCAGGTCGACTTCGACGACACGGACGGAGTGCGAAAGAGTACGTCCGCCTCCTCGCTCGGTATTACACCTGCACGCGAGCAGACGTTCAGCGTCCGGGGCGTCGACAGCGACGTTGCCGTCGGCGATTCGGGGACGTACAACGTCACGCTCCACAACGACGGGCCAGTGGCTGTCAGAGATGCCACGGTTTCCCTGCGCTCACAGAGCAGCGAAATCGCATTCGGCGAGTCTGACTCCGCCGAGCAGTACATCGGGACGTGGAAACCCGGAGAAACTCGCACTGTTAGCGTCGACGCGTCCGCGAGTGAGGACGCGTCCGTCAGAGGGTATGCGATCTCAGCCACGGTCGGCTACAAGGATCCGGAAGGTGACAGCGGCGCTGACGACGATATCGCACTCGGAATCCGGCCAGAGCCTGAACAGTCCTTCGAGCTAGGGGACGTTGAATCGACACTCCAGGCGGGCGACGACGGGACCATCGAAGCGTCACTCACCAATACTGGCGACCGAACGGTTCGGAACGTCGTCCTGAACTGGGCCAGCGACAACGACAACATCTCGCCGAAGGAGACCCAGTACGCGGTCGGCGATCTCGGACCAGGTGAGTCAGCGACCGTCTCGTTCGACGCCGAAGTGTCGGATAACGCAAACGCCGGCCCGCGGCAGTTCGACTTCGTCGCCAACTACCGTAACAGCGAGGGCGACAGCCGCGAGAGCGACACACTCGAAATCCGGCAGAGCGTCGGCGGCAGCGCCGACGAGTTCATCGTCGAGACGACGAACGCGTCGGTCAACGTCGGCGGGTCGAACACGCTCGAAGTGACGATCACCAACGACGCGGGCGAACGGCTAACCGACATCGAAGCGAAGCTGTTCACTGAAGACCCCATCTCAGTGTCGGATGACCAAGCGTACGTCGAGAGCCTCGACCAGGGCGAGTCAGCGACCATCGAGTTCGGTATCAGCGCGAGCGGTGCCGCGATGACGAAGAACTATCCCGTCTCGCTTGACTTCCAGTACGAGGAGCCAGACGGAGATACGCCGGTGTCCGACACGTACCGACTTCCCGTCTCTGTGACCAACTCCGGCGGTGGCAGTTCGCCACTGACCACGATTATCGGCGTCGCGCTCGTGGCCGCCCTGGCCATCGGCGGCTACTTCAGATTCCGCTAACGCATGGATTACCAGCGCTACATCGACTGGGCGGACGACCGCATCGTCCACGATTCACGGAAGGTGGTTCTCCTCTTCCTGGTCGTGACGGTGGTCTTCAGCGCCGGGCTCGGGAGCGTCTCGACTAACTCCGGGACGTCGCAGTTTACGACCGGACTTCCGGCCGAAGAGGCACTGCAGGAAGTCAACGACAAGTTCTCGCCGGCCTTCTCTCCGGATACGGGGAGTACGCAGTTGATCCAGCGGGAGAACAACGTGCTCGCGAAGCCGGCGCTGCTACGGATGCTCAGATCACAGCATCGGTTGGAAGAACACGGAGCGCTCCGTGTCACGTCGACCTCAAGCGCCGCCACCATCGTCGCCCAGCAGCTAGATCCAGCGGCGAAGACGACCGAACAGCAGATCTATGCTGTCGAAGCCGCAACACCGGGAGAAATCGACGCTGCCGTCGGGCGCGCGGCCGAGCGGAACTCGCGGTTCAAGTCGCTGCTGAGCAAGGATTTCAACCGCAAGTCCGCCTCAGCGTCGGCGACGATCGGCGTCGTCACGCACGAGGTTCCGGCCGGAATCTCGTCCGGGTCAGGTCAGGGCGGATCGAGTCCGCTGACGAGCATCCAGAAACAGGCCGGGTTCACTGTCTCCAGCGCTGACAACGGTGGTATCACCCTGTTCGGCAGTGGCATCATCGCTGACGAGTTCTCGAACGTCGTCAGTGACTCGCTCATCCTGACCGTGCCCGCAGCGGTGCTGTTCATCCTGTTTTTCCTGACGATTGCCTACCGCGACCTCGCAGATATGGCGCTTGGCCTTATCGCGCTGTTTATGGCCGTCGTCTGGACGTTCGGCTTCATGGGGCTTGCCGGTATCCCCTTCTCGCAGATGCTCATCGCCGTGCCGCCGCTGTTGTTGGCGGTCGGTATCGACTTCGGAATTCACGCCGTCAACCGGTATCGGGAGGAGCGCGAAACCGGAGCGTCTATCCAGAAGTCGATGCGGATCACGACTGACCAGTTGCTCGTCGCCTTCTTCATCGTGACGGGGACGACAGTCATCGGGTTCGCCGCGAATCTCACCAGCGCACTGCCGCCGATTCAGGACTTCGGCTACGTGGCCTCTGTCGGTATCACGTTTACCTTCCTCATCTTCGGGGTGTTCCTACCCGCCGCGAAGGTAGAATTGGACCGGCTCCGTCAGCGCTTCCCCATTCCGACGTTCAGTGAGACGCCGCTGGGCGCGGAAGACTCAGCACTCAGCGGCGTGTTGCGCGGCGGTGTCGTCATCGCGAACCGCGCCCCGATCATCTTCCTCGTGCTTATCCTCATATCCACGGTCGGTGCCAGCTACTACGCCACCGGCGTCTCGACTTCGTTCAGTCAGGAGGACTTCCTACCGCCCGAGGAGAACCCAGACTTCGTCGAAGCCCTGCCGGAACCGTTCGCTCCGAGCGAATACACCGTAACGGAGGTGACGAACTTCCTCGATGACCGGTTCGATACGACCCAGTCCAGTCAGGCGACGGTGTACGTAGAGGGGCCAATGCGGAACGATGCGGCGCTTGAGCAGATGTATCGGGCGGGTGACAACCCGCCGGACTCGTTCGTCCGAGAGGACGGGCGCGCTGAGTCGACGTCTATCGTCACGGTCATTCAGGACCGAGCAGCAGAGGACCCCGAGTTCCGTCGGATGGTCGAGCGCAACGACCAGAACGACAACGGTGTCCCGGACGATAACCTCGAGGAGATATACGAGTATCTGCTTGACTCGTCGGACCGTAGTACGGCGCTAGAGTACATCACCGAAGATTACCGGAGCGCGCGCGTTGTCTACACGGTCGAATCGGACGCGACTGACGCCGAGGTGACCGCCGATACGCGAACCGTTGCCGAGGACTTCCGATACGAGGCGACGGCAACCGGCTCGATAATCGTGTTCCAGGCCGTCTCAGACCTTATTCTGGAGTCAGCCATCCAGTCGCTGGCGATTGCACTGGTCGGGTCAGCGCTGTTCCTCATCCTCATGTACAATATGCTGGAGGGGCGGCCGTCACTCGGCCTCGTGAACATCATCCCCGTCGTCGTCACGGTAGCGTGGCTCGGCGGCACGATGCGGGTGCTTAGCATCCCGTTCAACGCGCTCACAGCGACAATGCTGGCAATAACTATCGGGCTAGGGGTCGACTACTCGGTCCACGTCACCCACCGGTTCGCCGACGAGTTCGAGGAAAACGACCTCGAAACGGCGCTGGACCGGACTGTTCGCGGGACCGGCGGGGCGCTGTTCGGGAGTATGCTCACCACGACGTTCGGAATCGGTGTGCTCGGGCTGGCTGTGTTCCCTGCAATCGGCCAGTTCGGCATCCTGACGGCGTTGTCGATCGGGTACGCGTTCCTTGCCTCCCTACTGGTGATCCCCTCCGCGCTCGTCGTCTGGAACCGGGTGTTCAACGCTGATTGGTCGGTCCGTGGCAAACTCGGGTTCGGGCGGTCGCGGCCACCCGCACCCGTCGAAGGCGACGACTGACCGGGTCGGTAGGACAGACGACCACACGTCGGTCGTGTCCGGGCGAAACACGCCACTGAAGCCTTTATTTAACGCCGTCGCTCTAGCACTCGTATGACTCACGTCGTTATCATCGGCGCGTATGGGAGTGCCGGGGCCGCAGTCGCCGGCGACCTTGTCGAGGAGGAGGACATCGAACTCACGCTCATCGACAACGGCGAGCCCGGCGGTGGCCTCTGTATCCTTCGTGGCTGTATGCCGTCTAAGGAAGTGCTCTCCGCAGGTGCCCACCGCTTCCAGGCACGCCACGACGACCGTCTCGTCGGCGACGTGCCCGAAGTCGATCTGGAAGCCGTCGTCGAACGCAAGGACGACCACGTCCTCGACTGGGCCGGACACCGCCGGGATTCTATCCACGAAATGGCTGAGCGCGACGACGTGACGTTCATCCACGACACCGCCACGTTCGTCGACGAGCACACGGTCCGGGCCGGGGGCGAAGAACACGAAGCCGACTACGTCGTCATCGCGACCGGCTCCAGCGTGAACGTCCCGGACACACCCGGCATCGACGAGGTCGACTTCATGACGAGCGACCAGGTACTCGATGCCACCGAGTTCCCCGACTCTGGAATCGTGATGGGCTTCGGGTACATCGGCATGGAGATGGTCCCGTATCTCGCCGAAGCCGGTGGGATGGAACTCACGGTTATCGAGCACGACGACCGGCCTATCGACGAGGGCGATCCGGAGTTCGGCGACGAGGCGCTCGACATCTACGAGAACAACTGGGACGTGACCATTCCGACAAACTGCTACGAGAAGGAACTGGAAGCGACCGAGGACGGCGGCGTCCGGCTTACCGTCGAGTACGACGACGGCGGCGAGGAAACCTTCGAGGCCGACCAGCTGTTCCTGTTTACCGGTCGTCGTCCGACCGTCGAGGGACTCGGCCTGGAGAACACGCCCGTCTCTGTCGAGGGAGACTGGGCGAAAGACACGATGCAGACCCGCGACGCCGACCACATCTATGCCGTCGGAGATGTCAACGGCAAGGAGCCGATTCTCCACGTCGCCAAGGAGCAGGGCTTCACCGCCGCCGAGAACATCATCCGGCAAGAGTCCGGTGGGTCGCTCGAAAAATACCGGAACGTCCACCATCACGTCATCTTCTCCGGGCTGGGCGTCTATCCGTTCGCCCGCGTCGGCCACAACGAGGAGACTGCAAGGGAAGCGGGCTACGATATCGTCACGGCGACGCGACAGGCCAGCGACGATGGCGTGTTCAAATCGAAAGACGTGCCCGAGGGACTTGCGAAGCTCGTCGTCGACGCGGAGGACGGGACGGTGCTGGGCTGGCAGGGGATGCACTACCATGCGGACAGTTTCGCCAAGACCTTCCAGACCATCGTCGAGCTCGGCCTTGACGTGCGTGACCTGCCGGATCGGGCCTACCATCCGACACTCCCGGAGAACGTCGACGGGCTCATCCGGGACTGCGTCGACCAGCTATAGGCGGTCGACCTGAATCCCAGTCACATCGAATCGCACCCCGCCGCCCTCGCTTTCTGCGATAGTTATCCGCCCACCGTGTGCGTCGACGATTTCAGAGACAATAGCTAGCCCGAATCCGGTCCCTTCGTCGCTCGTGGTGTAGCCGCGCTCGAACACCTGCTCACGCTCGTCCTCGGGAATCCCGGGGCCGTCGTCGGCCACGTAGAACCCCCGCCCACCCGGGAGCGTCCCGACGCTGACGGTCACGGGGTCGGCGCTGTGCTCCACACTGTTTCGGAAGAGGTTCTCGAATAGCTGCTGGAGGCGCGTCTGGTCGCCCGTGATTTCCGCGTCCGTCTCAATCCGTTCGAGCGTCGCGTCTGAGCTTTCGACAGTGTCCCAGGCGGCGGTGATGATATCGTCTAACGACGTTTCGTTCGCGTCGATGACCTTGTGGCCGCCGCGAGCGAGCGCGAGCACGTCGTCGATGAGTTCGTCCATCCGTTCGAGTGACCGGTGGAGCGATTCGATGTGCTCCGGGTCCCCGTCGTATTCCTCGTCGACAAGCGTAAGCCGGCCGAACGCGACGCTGAGCGGGTTCCGGAGGTCGTGGCTGACGACGCTGGCGAAGTCCTCCAGACGGTTCCGCTCGCGGGTGAGTTCCTGCTCGCGGCGTTCGCGCTCCTGTTCGTAGCTGACCCAGTTCCCCATCAACTCGACGAGTGTGACTTCCCACTCCGAGAAGGAATCTCGGGGGTCAGTGCCGTAGAAGCAGAACGTGCCGTACACCGAGCCGTCGACGATAACAGGAGTTCCAAGGTAACAAGAGATGCCCATCTCGGTGTAGCCAGCCCGTTCGGCCAGGTCTGGCCGGTCTTCGGCGATATCAGCGAGAACAAGCGTCTGCTCCTCGATGACGGCCCGCTCGCAGTTCGTTGCCTCCAGCGGGACCGTATCGCCCGCCTCGGTAGTGCCCGTCCGGTCGGTTACGATTTCGAAGACGTATCTGTCACCGTCGATGCGTGAGAGCGCGGCCGTTTCGGTCCCGAGGGCGTTCTGTCCGATTTCGAGCAAGCGTTCGACCTTCGCCTCGAAATCCATGTCTTTGCGCGAGATGACGGCATAGATCTCTCTGAGCGTTCGCTCTCTACCTCTGAGCTTCTCCTCGTGTTCCTGGCGCTCCGTGATGTCACGGAAATACACGGAGATACCGGTCGACGACGGGTAGACGGACACTTCGAACCACGTCTGTAGCGGCTCGAAGTACGCCTCGAACGATACCGGCTCCTGCTGTGTCATCGCCCGCCGGTACTGCTTGCTGAACTCCGTCCCCTCCAGCGACGGAACCGTTTCCCAGATATTGCGTCCCATCAGGTCCGCCGTCGCTCCGTTGCCTTCCATCGCGCGACCCATAACACGTCTGCCACGCTCGTTGGCGTACGTGAACTCCCAGTTCTCGTCAACAGCGAAGAACGCGTCGGTCATCCGATCGAGGATGTCCGACTCTTCCCGGTAGCGAGTAACGGCAGCGGTGATCCGCTGTCGAAGCAGGTCCGTCTGCTCCGAGAGGGGCGTCTTCGTCACGTAGTCCGTGACACCGGCCGAGATGGCTGTGCTGGCCACGCTCTCGTCCCCGTCATCAGTGAACAGCAGAAACGGGAGGTCAAATGACTGGTCCCGAACAGCGCCCAACAGTTCGATCCCGTTCCGGTCCGGCAGTCGGTACTCGCTGACAATGCAGTCGTAGAAGGCGTCTTCGAGGGCATTAAGGGCGTCTGTGGCCGTCTCACATACCGTCACAGTGAAGTCGTCGGCGCTACCAGTCAGCGTCTCTTTGACCGCTGTGATGTCGTCACAGTCCTCGTCGACATAGAGGACGCGGACTTGTCCAGCGGTTCCATCGGCCCCGTGACGGTCCGGCGTGGCCACGGGTGTATCCATACACCTTTCAGGGAATGTGGGGATAAAGTTGTACCGCCGGTAAGCTTTCATTACCAGGGTCGTACCCGGTACAGCGGCTGGGAGGTCAGTCGGGCCGGCGCGAGGACAGCACCGGAATCTCGTCGATTCGATCCGCGGACAGCGCGTCCCAATCGACGCCCGTTGGCGTCGTGTGCGTGGTCGCCGTCTCGACAGTTCGGTCCGGTGTCACGATCCAGTCCATCGGCACGTCGTGGTCTGCGGCGGGAACAGTCGCGTCGACGACGCCCTCCGGACCGCTTACAATCTGGAGTTCGTGGACCGTCGTCACGACCGGCGTCGTCTCGTCGACCAGCCCCAGTTCCCGGAGGACGGCGTATTCGAGGTCACTGTACCCCTCGCCCTTGCCGATTCGCGCGCCGTCTTCGGTGACGGCGACGGAGCCTGACACGACGAGGTCGACGCTCCCGACCGCCTCGGGGCCGACCTGTCGCGCATGGTCCGCGACGTTCGAAATCGCTGGCGCGGCCTCGATGTCGTCGAGGTCGGCGGGGTCGAGTTCGTAGAAACACCGCTCGTCCCGAAGCCGTGGCACGGCCATATACACCGTCTTGCCCGTCCGCAGCGCCGCCCGTCGGACCGGAAGCTGTGGCGAGTCCGGGTTCACCTTGACCGTCTCGGCGGCGTCCCAGACTGCGGTCTCTGTCAGGCGCTGTGCGGCCTCGCTTGCGCCCTCGAAGTTCGGAATCCGGTCGTGGGGCGGGAACGGAAACCGGGCGACACCCCGTTCTTCCAGCGCGTCCCAGACCGTCTCGCGGATGCGTTGTTTGTCCATGCGCTATGACCCCCGGCGGCGGACCTGCTGTACACAGACCAGCGCTAGCAGTGCGACAAGTGCCCCGACGGCCGTGAATCCGGGACCACTGGCGTCGGTGGTCCGTTCCTGCGTCCCCATCGTGTCCGTGGCTGTCGACGGCTCGGTCTGTGTCGTCGCTGTCTCGGCTGGCGTCATCGTCACGGCCGACCGCGGCACGTAGCTGTCGGCGTCGTAGCGATCCGGATAGAGCTGTGCAGTAGCGTTGTGGGCGAACGAGACCACGCTCCGTGGCGCAGGCTGGTTGATATTTCGCACTCGGACAGAGACCGTCGTGTTGGTCTCGCCTGCAGTCGTGCTGGCGTATGGTTCCGTCTGCGCGATGGTCGCCGTGTTCTCGGTGACGAAGAGGACATCCGGGTTGAGCTTGAGGATGACCTCGTTGCTGAGCTGTGGGTATTGCGTATGGTTGCGTGCGGCGACGTTCTCCGCGCCGGCAAGCCCGATGAGCGACGTGACGAAGGTGTTGCCCGCCGCCACGTATCCTCCGCCCAGCGGGTACAGCGCCGTCGGTCGGTCCGCAACGCCCGCGATGACCTGCCGAACAGCGTCGACGTTCGCGTCCATCCAGGCGTTCGCTTCGCTCGCGCCCTCGCAGTTGCCGGTCAGTCGACCGATGGTCGTTGTCTTTGCCCGTATGTCCTCGATAGTCGTCGCGGCGGGGAGGTGATACACTGTGAGTCCGGCCTGCCGGAGCGGAGCCACGTCACCGGCGCTGGCGTTCGGTGCGAGTATGAGGTCCGGGTTCGTACTGACGACGCGCTCGACGCTGACACCGAAGCTTGCGGAGACGTTTGTTCGGCTCTCAGCGCCGTCCAGATAGCCAGCGTACTGCGTCAGGCCGACGACCTGCGACCGGCCCCCGATTTCCCACATCGTCTGTGCGGCCGAGGGGTTGGTCGTCGTCACCCGCTCTGGACGCTCCTCGATAGTAACCTCAGTCCCGGTCGCGTCGGTCACCGTAACCGGGAACGAACAGCCCTCCGCCTGCGTGTCAGCTGCTGCTGACGCCGGAGTGATACCCGCGAAGGAGCCGATGAGCAAGACAAAGACACAGACGAGAGCACGTCGTCGCATACCCTATGCGGGTGTCAGGAGCAATAAATACTTATCTACTGCAAGTGGGCTTTCATACATGCGTTTCGCGGGTCGGACTGTCGGGTGGTCGGCTGGGCTCGTCGCCGTCCTCTGTGCCGTGGTGACGACGAGCGCCGGCATCGGTCCAGTGTGGATTCCGCCCGCCGTGGTCGGGAAAGTGCTGCTCAACGCCGTCGTCGTTCCGACTGGCATCTCTATCTCAGGCCCTACAGTCGACGTGACCACGGCCCACGTGTTTTCCTACGCCGTGAGCGACCTTCGGACACAGATCGTGATGCAGGTCCGGCTCCCCCGAATACTGCTCGGTGCGGTCGTCGGCTTCTCGCTTGCCGCCGCGGGGACGATCATGCAGGGGATTTTCCGGAATCCGATGGCTGACCCCTCTATCATCGGTGTTTCCTCCGGCGCGGCCGTCGGCGCGGTCGGCTTCATTGTCGCACCGGTCGTCATCCCGTTCGGGCTCGGGCTCCGCGGCGCGGCCTTCGCGGGGGCGCTGGTCGCGGCCTTCGGCGTCTATCTCATCGCTACGCGGAACGGTCGGACACCGGTCGCGACGCTGTTGCTGGCCGGCGTCGCGGTACAGACGTTTCTTGGCGCAGTTGTCTCCTTCCTACTGCTCCACAGCGGCGAGAGCATCCGCCGGGCGTTGTACTGGCTGATGGGCCATCTCAAGGGCGCGTCCTGGCCAGAAGTGACCACCAGTGTCGTACTCGTTGCGATCCCGTTCGCCGTGTTACTGGCGTACGCACGCGACCTGAACGTGATGCTGCTCGGCGAAGAAGACGCACAGAGTCTCGGTATCGAAGTCGAACGGACCAAGCGAGTCCTGCTCGCGCTGTCGGCGGTCATCACGGCGGCGGGCGTCGCCGTCGCTGGCATCGTCGGCTTCGTCGGCCTCATTGTCCCCCACGTGATGCGGTTGCTCGTCGGGCCGGACCACCGGATACTGCTTCCGACGGCGGCCCTCGCCGGGGCGTCGTTCCTCGTCGCGACGGACACGCTGGCACGCTCTGGCAGCGCCGAGGTCCCGGTCGGCATCGTCACCGCCGTCCTCGGCGCGCCGTTTTTCCTGTATTTGCTCCGGCAGCGGGAGGTGCATGAACTGTGAACGGCAGAACTGGGTCCACCAGAGCCGATCCAGAACGGGGCCGCTCCGGGCCGATACTCGACGTGTCCGACCTCGCGGTATCCTTCGGCGAGCAGTCGGTTGTCTCGGACGTCGATTTCAGCGTCGACCGTGGGTCGCTCGTCGGCCTCGTCGGCCCCAACGGCGCGGGCAAGACGACCGTCCTGCGAACGGTGAAGGGGACGCTCGACCCGGACCGCGGGACGGTTCGCGTCGACGGCAAACCGATTGCGGACCGCTCGGCGAAGGCAGTGAGCCGCCTCGTCGCGAGCACGCCACAGGGCACCGCGCTGTCGTTCGATTTCAGCGTCAGGCAGACCGTTGAGATGGGGCGGACACCGCATCTCGGCCGGTTCGACCGGATTGACGAGGCAGACCGCCAAGCCGTCGAGCGAGCGATGGAGCGCGCAAGCGTCGCCCAGTTCGCCGACCGGCCGTTCACCTCGCTCTCGGGCGGGGAGCGCCAGCGGGTCCTCCTCGCTCGGGCGCTGGCACAGGAAACCCCAGTGCTCCTGCTGGACGAACCGACGGCGAGCCTCGACATCAACCACGCTGTCCGGACGCTCGAACTCGTCCGGACGTTGGTCGAGGACGGAAAGACAGCCGTCGCCGCGATTCACGACCTCAATCTCGCCGCCCGGTACTGCGACGAACTGGTGTTGCTCGCCGGCGGCGGCATCCGCGCCGCGGGCCGTCCCGTCGACGTGCTCACGAGCGACACGCTCCGTGACGCCTTCGCTGCAGAGACGCTGGTGACGACCCAGCCCGGTACCGACGCGCCGCTCGTGACACCGCTTCCCGAACAGGAGGCGGTCGACCGCCGCGTCCACGTTGTCGGGACCGGTAAGCCGGCGGCATCCGCCGTCTCGACGCTCGATGGAGCCGGCTGTCAGGTTAGTGTCGGGGTCGTGCCCGCGGGCGATATAGCCGCCGAGCGGGCGCAGGACTTCGACTGTGTGACGGTCACGGTCCCGGCCTTCGCGGGCATCGACGACGTGACCCGCGAGCGTGCGGTCGAACTCGCCCGGGCCGCAGATGCCGTCGTGACGGCGGGCGAAACCGGTGACGGCAACAGCCCGGTCGTCGAGGCTGCCGGGACCTGCCTCGCTGTCGAGTCGGACGAGAGCACCTACACAGGCAACACTCAGGACACCGTCCCACTGGCTGCGCTCCCCGCAGCGGTTGCGTCCTTGCCACCCGCACCGGAACGCGATGCGACACCGACGCGCAGTCAATCGACCACTGACTGAGTCTACCGCTGACTGAGAACAGCAACACCGATACCCCTCGTCCACGTACACCGCCCGTGGACGATACGATTTCGTGGCTCCGGGACCGGCCGTACTACGAAGGACAGATCGTCGACCAGCGGACGGTGCCCGGCCGGGACGCGCGGACCGCGGACTG
The DNA here is from genome assembly GCF_001280425.1 of Haloarcula rubripromontorii. Lineage (NCBI taxonomy): Archaea > Methanobacteriati > Methanobacteriota > Halobacteria > Halobacteriales > Haloarculaceae > Haloarcula > Haloarcula rubripromontorii. The sequence goes on from NZ_LIUF01000001.1 coordinate 233,287, forward strand.
CGACGTGCCGGACCGACTCACCGGCGTCCTCGAAGACCGCGGCATCACGGACCTCTACGCACACCAGGTGGACGCTATCGAGGCCGTCCGCGGCGGCGAGAACGTCGTCCTCGCGACCGAGACGGCCAGCGGCAAGAGCCTCGCATACACCGTCCCCGCGTTCGAGCGGGCACTCGACCGCCGGGCAACGACGCTGTATGTCGCCCCGCAGGTCGCGCTCATCAACGACCAGACCGAGACGCTCTCGGAGCTAGCGCAGGGACTGGGCTTTGCCTCCGGCGTCTCTGTCGCCCAGTACACCGGCCGCCAGTCCAAATCCGAGAAGGAGGCCATCCGCGAGCGCCAGCCGACCGTGTTGCTGACGACGCCAGATATGCTCCACTACGGCATCCTCCCCCACGCCCACCGACTGTGGGACTGGTTCTTCCAGCGGCTCGAAACTGTCGTCATCGACGAGGTCCACGGCTACCGCGGCGTGTTCGGCAGCCACGTCTCGCTCGTGATGCGCCGCCTCCAGCGGGTCGCCGAGCGGTTCGATGCCGGCAGCAGCAGTGCGGGAGGCGACAGCGGGACAGCAGGCGGCCCGGAGTGGGTCTGTTGCTCGGCGACCATCGGGAATCCCGTGGAACACGCCGCGGCCGTCACCGGCCAGCCCGAGCCGTCGTTCGCGCTGGTCGACGAGGACGCGAGCGCCAGCGGGCCGCGTCACTGGCTGCTGTGGAACCCCCCCGAGTACGAGGGCGAGGGCTGGGGGAGCGGCCGCCGGAAATCGAACCACGTCGAGACGAAACAGCTGTTCGTGGACCTCGTCGAGCGGGGCCTCCAGACGGTCGTGTTCGCCGGGTCGCGCCAGACCGCCGAACGGTACGCCAGCGACAGCGCCGACGAACTCCGGGACCGCGGCGAACACGACCTCGCCGACAGCATCGGCGCGTACCAGGCCGCACTGACCGACGACCGACGGCGCGAACTGGAGCAGGGACTGCAGTCCGGGGACCTCCGGGGCGTCTGGTCGACCAGCGCGCTGGAACTCGGCGTCGACGTAGGCGGGCTGGACGCCGTGTTGCTCGACGGGTACCCCGGCACGCGGATGCGAGCCTTCCAGCAGGCCGGGCGGGCCGGCCGCGGGACCGACCCGGCGCTGGTCGCGCTCGTCGGCGGCGAGGACCAGCTCGACCAGTACGTCCTTCGCAACCCCGACGCGCTGTTCGATACCGGGGCAGAGCAGGCCGTGACCAACCCCGAGAACGAGCAGTTGCTCCCCGACCACGTCCACGCGGCCGCCTGCGAGAACTGGCTCTCACCGGACGACGACCGCCACTTCGGTGAGACGTTTCCCGACGTGGTTTCCGGCCTCGAATCAGCCGGGAAACTCGACCGCCGACAGACCGACGGAGGGATGCGCTGGCTCGGTACCGGCAGCCCGCATCACGAGATGAACCTGCGGACCGTCGACGACGGCGAGGTGAAACTCGTGGCCAACGGCGACGTGATAGCGACACTCTCCGTGGAAGACGCGCTACGCGATGCCCACCCCGGCGCGATTTACCACCATCAGGGCCGGCGCTACGAGGTGACGGACCTCGACCTCGATACGGGCGTGGCCGAACTCGACCGGACGTGGGCCGATTACTTCACTCGCGTCCTGCACGACAAGACCATCACCGTCGAGGCGGATCTGGCGGAGCGACGACTGCCGACCCGGGAGGACGTTCCGGTCCGGTTCGCGTCCGTGACGATGCGCAAGCAAATCACCGGCTACGAGCGCCGTGACGGGTCCTCTGGAGAAGTACTTGGCCAGCGTTCGCTCGATTTGCCAGAGGCGACGCTGGAGACGAAGGCGCTGTACCACACTGTGCCGTCGGAACTGGAAGCGCAGATTCGCCGCGGCGAGTACGGACCCGATAGTGGCGACGGCGGCTCTCACTCCGGCGACGCGGTCCCGGACGGGGGCGAGGCCGGCGACTTCCCCGGCGCGATTCACGCCGCCGAGCACGCGATGATATCGATGTTCCCCTTCGAGTACCTCTGTGACCGCGGCGACATCGGCGGGCTGTCGACGCCCCGGCACCCCCACACCGGCGAGCCAACCATCTTCATTTACGACGGGTACCCCGGTGGGATCGGTCTGACGCGGGCCGGCTACGGTGACATCGGGCCGCTGATGAACACGACGCTGTCGATGCTGCGCTCCTGTGACTGCGCCGACGGCTGCCCGGCCTGCGTGCAGTCGCCCCACTGCGGGAACGCGAACGACCCGCTGGACAAACACGGCGCGAGACACCTGCTGAACGGGCTGCTGGAGCAGTAACGGGCCACCCAGTTCTGGAGGCGACTCAGGCGTCGTCCGCCGCTTTTGGTAGCGTGAGTCCGACGATGGCCCCCCGCGGCTCGTTATCTTCGACCCATACGTCACCGCCGTACGCGTCGACCAGCGTCTGAACGAGATAGAGGCCGATGCCGGTCCCCGCACTGTCTGGTCGCTTCTCCCCACGTTCGAACACCGCCCGTTTCTGCTCGTCCGGAATTCCCGGGCCATTGTCGGCGACAGTGACCTGAAGCATGTCACCGTCGTCGGTCACGTCGACGACGACCGACGGCGTTGCCGAGTCGTTGTGCTGTATTGCGTTAGTGAGAACGTTCCGGAACACCGAGGACAGGAGTTCGTCGGCTTGCACCTGTACCGACGGGAACTCGTCCGGGACGGTGACCTGTGCGTCGGTGTACGTCGCTGTGATGTCCTCGACCACCGAGGACAGGACTGGCCCGAGGGCGACCGGCTCAGTCTCCCAGTCCGTCTGTCGCAATATCGTCGCGAGGTTTCTGGCTGTCTCAAGCAGTTCCATCGCCGACTGGCTACTCTCCTGTATCCCGTCGACGTGGTCTAGGGCGTCGCCGCTGCAGTGGTCCCGGAGCAGTTCCGCCCGGCCGCTGATGATCTGCAGGTGGTTCGTGAGGTCGTGACGGACGATCTGGTTCAGTAGGTCGAGGTTGTCGCGCTGCCGTTTCAGCTCCCGCTCACGCTCGATCCGTTCGAGGGTCGAGAGCACGTTCTTCCCGAGTATATCAGCCAACTGCATCTCACGCTCGGTCGGTTCGGCTCGCTCGTCCGTCCCGGCAGTCAAAAGCCCGTATTCTGCGAGCGGGACGCTGATACCCCCGTGCAGCGGTGCATCCGATGCGGCTTTCTCTGTCGAAACGAGGACTCGCTGTGTCTCGTCGGACTCATACTGTTCCCACAGCCAACTCCCACGCTCGTGACGCATTACCTGCCCCGGGTCAGCAGGGGCCTCGACGTACTGCCGGAGTGGGTCAGAGATGGTTACAGCTTTGAGTTCGTCGTCGGTAGCCTCCCAGAAGACGCTGAACGGGAAATCGAGAATCGCAGTTGCAGTCTCGACCGCGATGACCGCGACCTCGGACTGGTCTTCGGCGGCCATCAGTCGGCGCATCGCCGCATGCAACTCCCCAATCTGGTCCGCTGGAGGCGTCTGGGAGGGAGCGGAGTCGGAGTTTGACCCCATTTTTAGTTTCTTATTTTGACCTGAATATAAATGTTCTTTTTGTATGTCACAAGCACACACTCGACGTGGCCGTCAATCACTGCACGCTCGCGAACGCGACCGACGTTCGACTGTTGTTCACCGCTGTGGCGGCTAGCTGAAGTCTTCCAGTCGCAACTGGTCGGGGTGGATACCGTCCGGTTCGCTCGCACCGAGTAAACGCGGTAGTGCCGTGTTCGCGAACGTCATGCCGACGACAAGCAGTATGGGGGCAAAGAAGAGCCCGTAGAACCCCAGCACGACCGGTCCCAGCGTGTACGCCAGCATCAGAAGCCCGACGTGCGTACTCTCGCCGCTGAGAAGTGGCCGGAGCAGCAGGTCCGGAATCGTGTCGACGACGACCACTGCGACGAGGAGGAACCCAAGGACGTACACAAGCAGCGAAGACTGACCGTCAAGGGCCACCGGGAGTGCGGTGATACCGGTCAGCGGGAGGTAGATTATTTTCATCCCGACGACGGGAATCAAGCTCGCGATACCGGTCAGCGCGCCGGCGAGTGTCGGATACGGGACCTCGACAGCCGCCGGCGCGACGACGTTATAGCCGGTGAATGCAGCGATAGCGATAAGCGAAATCGCCAACACGTTCAGGAGATTGCCGAACAGCACCGCTTCCAGTTCCTCGTCGACAGCTTCGAGGTACTCACGGATGATGGCCCCGTCGTCAAACCGGAGCAGCCACTCGCGGATACGCCGCCCGTCTACCAGCAGGTAGTACGTGACGATGGTCGTGATGAACAGATTGAGGACGAACTGGGAGGCGACCGACGTAAGCACCATCGCGTTTTCGCTGAGGAAATCAACGAACGGCGTGAGCTGTCCCGACTGATAGGCGCTATACAGCCCCTCGACGGTGAGGTCCGGCACAGACTCTGCCCCGTCTAACCAACTGATGTGCGTTGCGGCCACGTCGACGAGCGCGTACTGGATCACGAACTGTCGGGCTTCGATAACGAGGAGGACAGCCGCATAGCTCACGAGCAACAGGAGGGGGATCGCCAACGAAGCCATGACGACGACCGCACGCACCCGCGCCGGAAGGCGGAGCCTGCGCAAGGAACTGTAGTACCGTCGCGTCGAATAATAGAGGAACACGGAGACAGTCAACGCCGCGATGAACTGATATGCGAGGACACTGACCACCACCGCAACAGCGAGACCAAAGAGGGCGACGACGAATCGCTTCTCGTCCATATACGTACCATTTTGTGAATAAGTATAAACGTACGGGCGCCGGGAATCCCGCAGACGACGCGGGTCGAACGCCGTTCGGACTGGTGGCTATTCGGATCGCTCGCGCGTCGGCCCAGCGCTGTCGTGGACGCCGATGTCGCCGGAGAGTTCGTGCCGGTTCGTTTCGCTGAGGTCGATGCCCTCCGCGTGGCAGTCCTCCGTCACCTGCCGGATAAACGCGGCCCTGACTGACGCGAGTCGGTTCCGCCGTTCGTTGGGAATCCAGATCCGGCCTGTCAGGATAATCGCCGTCGACGCGAGGTCTGTGACCCTGACTGTCGGGGCCGGCTTCTCCGAGACGTGGTCGAGGTCGCGGGCGGCGTTTTCGATGATGGCCTGTACCGTTTCGATATCGTCCTCGTAGCCGATACCGAACTGGTAAGAAATCCCGACGGGGCCGGTCGATGTCTGGTTCGTCACCGCGCTCGTTGCCAGTGCCGTGTTCGGGACGATGATACGTTCGTTGTCCGGCGTCCGAATCCGGGTCACACGCAGGTCGATATCGACCACCGTCCCCTGCATCCCGTTCCAGGCGATGACGTCACCGACGTTCAGGTCCGGGTCAGTCACGATGAACGCGCCGGCGACGAAGTTCCCGAGCACGTCCTGTGCCGCCAGGCCCACTGCCAGTGTAATGCCTGCCGCCAGCAGGGTCGACCCCGCAAGCGCGCCCTGAAAGCCCGCAACGCTAGCACCGATTACCACCGCAACGACGACCGACAGCAGGTGGACGGCGCTGGCCAGCGCACTGGCAACTGTCTTGTTAGTCTCCATCCGTGTCAGCAGCCATCGGGCCACCGGCACGGCGATCAGCCGGCCGATGGCGTAGAGGAGCGCCGCGACGGCGAGGAACTGCGCCCCGTCGGTCGCGAGTTGGCCGTACGTCGAGGCGATGTCGATGTCTAGACCCGGCGGGAACTGCATACCGGTTTTCGTAGCCCAGCGGATATGAAATCAGGGTGTCACGTCCGCCCTCGTAGCGACCTCGATTCTCACCCGACGCGCTCGTTTAAAATCAACCTCGTCTTCGTCCCCACAACCTCCTCCAGCTCGCGCGCCTGCGTGATGAGCCCGTTAACGGCGTCGGTATCAGCAGCGTCAACGACGACGACGATATCCTCCTCGCCGGAGACTTGCCAGACAAAATCTACCTCCTGCCAATCGGCGATACGGTCCGAGACCTCGGCCGTGTCGACGTTTACGTCGACGCTAACCTCGATCATCGCTTTCACGTTGCCGGTCCGCGTCGCAACGGTGAAACGTTCGATAACGCCGTCGTCGACCAGTCGTTCGACGCGGTTTCGCACGGTCCCTTCCGACGTGCCGACCCGGTCCGCGATTTCCGTATACGGGGTTCGGGCGTCCCGGCGGAGTATCGAAAGTATCTCTCTGTCGAGGTCGTCCATCGAGATGAAATAGTATCACCGGTCGTGACTTGAGGATTGCGAAATTCGAAACTCGTCTTCGAAAGCAACCCTTATGACCGACTATAGTATACGCATCTCGTAATGGCTGACGCATACGTGGCAATCGAAGGCGACCGCGTCATCGAGGCGCGCGCTCGCGCTCCGGGGACGGCCCGCGGCGAACTGGTCTTTACAACAGCGTACACCGGGTACGAGGAGAGTCTCACCGATCCGTCCTACGAGGAGCAGGTCCTGACGTTCTCCTATCCGCTCATCGGGAACTACGGCGTCCGAGAGGAGCGCTTCGAGTCCGACCGCGTCCACCCGCGCGCGGCAGTCGCCCGCGAGATGACCGACGACGTGGCCGAGTGGCTGGAATCCGAGGGCGTGCCCGCCGTCGACCACCTCGACACGCGCGACATCGTGACCGAAATCCGCGACGAAGGGGCGATGAAATGCGGTATCGCCGCCGGTCCGGACGTGACTGAGCAGGACGCGCTCGACGAACTCCACGAGTGCAAGCACATGTCCGACCACACCGATATCGGCGCGCAGGTCTCCGTCGACGAGGTGACGGTCCACAACGAGGGCGGCGACGGCGCGACGGTCGCGCTGGTCGACTGCGGTGCGAAGGGGTCCATCACCGAGTCGCTTGTCGAACGCGACGCCGAGGTTCACGTCTTCCCGTACGACGCCAGCGAAGACGACGTAGCGGCTATCGACCCGGACCTGCTGTTCATCTCGAACGGCCCCGGCGACCCCGAGAACTTCGAGCAGGCCGGCGAACTCGTCGAGACCTACGTCGGCGACGTGCCGCTTGCCGGCATCTGTCTCGGCCAGCAGGTCGTCGCCAACGCCCTGGGCGGCGAAACCGAGAAGATGGAGTTCGGCCACCGCGGCGTCAATCAGCCGGTCCGTGATCTGCGCTCCAATCAGGTCGTGATGACGACCCAGAACCACGGCTACACCGTCGCCGACCCCGGCGACAAGCTCGACGTGACCCAGGTCAACGTCAACGACGACACGCCGGAAGGGCTGGAAAACGACGACCTGAACATCATCACGCGGCAGTACCACCCCGAGGCCAACCCCGGCCCGCACGATTCGCTCGGCTTCTTCGATGATGTGCTGGGGATGGCGGGGGAGTAGGGAGAGCCCGACCGCAGGGAGGGGTCTCCAAATACCGAACGGTGAGCGTCAGCGAACCGTGAGGAGTAGCGAGGGCGCGAACGAAGTGAGCGGCCTCGGAATTGCGAGCGGGGAACAACGTGACCCGCGAGCAGTAGCGCGGTTCGGAGCGAGCAACGCAAGTGAGAACCGGGAGACGCGAACGGCGCAGCCGTGAGCGGGGAGAGCCCGACCGTCGGAGGGGTCTCCAAATACCGAACGGGGACCGAGGCGCTCCGCGAACAGTAACGCGGTTTGCACGCGCCTGAGCCACGTCTTTCAGTCGCTGTCGTCGTCGATTGGCTGCCCGCGATAGTACGTCGTCTGGTCGCTGTCGTTACTTTTGTCTGTGCTGTCTTGTGGTGCGACGGGGCGGCCGCGATACATCACCCGGTTGGCGGTGTCGTCGCCGTCGATTGCGTCCGGGCTGTCCTGCTGGTGGGTCTCGATGAACTCGGCGGCCGCGTTGAGTGTCGCCTTGTCGGTCTTGCGGTGTACCCAGCAGTGGTACATTTTCCGTGGGGTGCGGAGCGCGAGGCGGTGCGCTCGAAACCCGGACTTGGTGGTGACGTCAGCAACCGCCTCGTGTGGAATCTCGATGACAGCGTCGTCCTCGTCTTTCCCGATGAGGCAGAGGGTCCGGCGACCGGTGACCAGAATCACCGTCCGGCGGTCGCCGACCGGTGAGTCGGTCTTGCGTTTCGTCCCGCGTCCGATGCCGCGCTTCCCGTTGGTCAGGAGATACGCCGGGGCTTCAGCACCGTCGAGGTACGTCAGCGGTGGACTGTTCAGCGGCGGTGACTCGGAGAAACGACTCTTGTATCCAGCGAGGACTCCCGCCGTTACCGAGTCACCGGGAGCCATCTCAGCGACTGTCTCCGCTCGCTTGATGACGTCCTCTCTCATCGACTTCCCGGAGCAGCGACAGCGATTGCAACGCGATCCATACAGCTAGTGTCACAGCCCCGGAGATGAGTGTTACGAACGTGCCATTATTGGCGCAGAACAGGACATGCAGTCATCGATATGTCCCTGACTACTATCTATGGCCAGCATATCGGCTCAGCAGTTATGATATATAATACTTCTTTTGGTACGCAGAGGAAAGCTGTTAGAACACGGCCGGTCTATGACTCCTGTCTGACGCCTCTGAACTCGAACCGTGCGCCGCCGTCGTCGCTCTCGGTCACGGACACCGACCAGTCGTGTGCCGCCGCGATCTCCTTAACGATAGCGAGCCCGAACCCGGTGCCACCGTCAGTGGTGGTGTAGCCGCTCTCAAACACCGTTTCGTGTTTTTCTGGCGAGATACCATCGCCATCATCGGCAACATAAAACCCTGAGCCATCGAGGTCACCGATTTTGACAGTGACGGCCGAGCCGCCGTGTGTCACGGCGTTGTTGATGAGGTTTTCGAGGAGTTGGCGAACGCGGCTCTCGTCTGCTTGGATCGTGCTTTCAGCCGGGATTTCGAGGCTAGCTTCGTCAGTCTCGACGGCCTGCCAGCAGGACCGCACAGTCGATTCGAGGTCAAGCGGCTCCGTCTCCGACACTGTATCTCCCTTCTGGGCCAGGGTTAGCAGGTCCTCGATGAGTTCCTTCATGCGGTCGATTGCGCGGAAACAGCGGTCGAACTGCTCGTCGTCGCCGGTGTCTCTGGCAAGGGTGAGCGAACCTTCGAGGACGCCGAGCGGGTTCCGGAGGTCGTGACTGACGATGCTCGCGAACTCTTCGAGCCGGTCGTTCTGTCGCTCCAGTTCTTCGCGGTACTCGATCCGGTCGGAGATATCTCGTGAAATGACGACGAGGCGGGTTATCTCTCCGTCAGCGAAGATTGGTGTTACCTGTGTTTCCCAGACGCCGGCGGGGTGGAGGTCCCGCTCCTCGAAGGTAATAGTTTCACCGGCCGAGACACACCGCTCGTAGTGGTCAGCGATTCGCCGACCGATGTCCGGGCCGGCAGCCTCGACCGGGGTCTGCCCGGTCAGCGAGTTGGTGTCGAATCCGGTCTGTCGTTCGTAGGCCTCGTTCGTCCGGACGTAGCGGAACGTCAGCTCGTCAGCTGACCCCTCTATGTCGACAAGCGCGATAGCGTCGTTCGTGTTCTCGAACACCGCCTCGTACTCGTCAGTGAGTCGGGCCAGCTCCTGTTCGCGCCGTTTCTGGTCGGTGATGTCGGTCGCAACGACACAGAGGGCGTACGGCTCGCCGTCCTCGTCGAGTATCGGGGTCTTCCGCGTCAGATGCGTCCGATCTGTCCCGTCGACAGGAATCACCGTTTCGACTTCGACGGTCTCTTTCTGTTCGAGGGCGCGCTGGTCGTCGGCGTGGGTCTGCTCCGCGATGTGGTCCGGAAGAATATCGTAATCGGACATCCCGACGACGGACTCGTCGTCGTCGATTCCGTAGAGGTCACGGGCCGCGCTGTTGATGAAGAGAAATCGACTATCGGTGTCTTTCATCAGGATGTAGGTCGGCGCTGTGTCGAGAATGACCTGCAGTTTGCGACTCGTGTCTTCGAGTTTCTGTTTCCGCTCTTTGTGGTCGGTCACGTCCTGATGGATCCCCACCGCACGGACCGGGTCGCCGTTCTCGTCGCGTTCGAAAACCTTGCCGATGTCGCGGATCCACCGGTACTCACCGGTGGCCGTCCTGAGCCGGTGGTCACATTCGTATATCTCCGTCTCGCCGTCGAGATGGGCGTTCAGCGCCTCGTAAGTTCGCTCGCGGTCCTCCGGGTGTATCAGTTCGTCCCAAGTGTCGACCGTGGGTTCGAGTTCGTCCAGCGAGTACCCGAGCATGTCGGCCCACCGCTCGTCGAAGGTGACCGCATCCGTCTTGACGTTCCAGTCCCAGACGCCGAGTTCGGCACCTTCGAGCGCGAGTTCGTGCCGCTCGGTTAGCGTTCTGAGTTCTTGCTGCCGGTCGAGTCTGGAAAGCGCTTCCTCGGTGTTCGCAGCGAGGGTTCGCATCAGCGAGACCGATGCGTCCTCGAACGCGGCAGCGTCGGTCGAACTGGCGACCAGCACGCCGTGGTCGCCCAGCGGGAGCAGTATCTCGCTGCTGACGTCGGTGTCGGGGTTGTAGCGGTCAGGGTGAGTAGAGATATCGTCGAAGACGCGCTGTTCACCGGAGTCGAACACCTCCCAGACAAGACTGTCACCCCCGCTAAACGTCGGGTGCTCGTCGATAATCACCCGGGCCTGGTCGGTCACTGCGGCCGGGCTGAGACGGTCGGCTGACTCGTCGGCGAGAAAGACAGCGCTGAGCGGCAGTCCGAGCAGGTCGCGCGCGGTTTCGACGACCAGTTCGGCGACATCCTCGCGTGATTGGGCATGCATCAGTTCTCGGGTTGTGTCATGCAACGCCTCGATACGCTGCTGTCGCCGCCGGCGCTCCGTTATCTCCTGAAACTGCGAGAATATCGCGACAGTCTCTCCGTTCTCTCTGATGATGCGGTTGTGCCACTCACAGACGATCTGCTCACCGTCGCCGGTCTCGATATCGAGCACCGTGTAGTAGCCGCCGCTGCCTTCCTGCAGGGCCGTGATCGTCTCGTCGACCGCATCCCGCGACGAGTCCGAGACAAGCGTCTCAAACCCAGTACCGACGAGCGCTGACTCGTCTCGCTGTAGGATTTCCTCACCTTTCTCGTTGACCTGTGCCACCTCAAAGCTCTCGTCCCATTCGATGACGCCGAGCGGCGACTTATCGATAAACAGCGAGAGTCGCTTCCGGCTCGCGTCCAGTGCTTGCTGTGATCGGTACTGCTCGACCGCGTTAGTGATGCGGTTGGCGAGAATCGTGTACTGGTCAGTGCCCTGCTGCTTCTGGAGATAGTCAGTCACACCGGCCGAAATCGCCTCACTGGCCACTTCCTCGGAGCCTTTCCCAGTAAAGAGAATGAACGGGAGGTCGTCATCGACAGCCCGGACCGATTCCAGAAATTCGATTCCGTCCTGCCCGGGCATATCGAAATCAGAGACGACACAGTCGATTGGTTCTTCGCTGAGCCGGGTGAGTCCCTCGTTCGCCGACGTTGCCGAAATCACGTCGAACCGGTCGTCGGTACGGGTGAGAAACGCCGCCGTCATCGACGCGAACTCGGGGTCGTCCTCAACGTGGAGGACACGTACGGCATCGGCCATGAATGATACATGGGCGTGTCCAACGAATAAGTATTTGTGCCCGTCTGTTCGAGCGAGAGGAATCAGTGCTACCGCAGTGACCGGTCCGCTTCCGCGGCTAGCCGGCGTTACTCAGCGCCCCACTCGCGCTGGGTCTTTGGCCGCTCGTCAATGGCCTGCACAGCGAGTGGCTGGTCGGCGGAGTTGATCGCTTCAAGCGCCGCCTCGGCGCTCTCGTGGGTCGAGAAGTACGTCACCGTCTCCTCGACACAGGCTTCCAGCACGTCGCGGTTGCGGGAGAGGACGAGGTCGACCTCACCGCTCTGGATGGCGTCGATGATGGCGTCGGTATCCTCGTAGTCGTCGAAGTCCTGCACGTCGAAGTGCTCCTCGAAGCCGAGAATCGGCAGGTCGACGATGGCTGTCCCCTCAAGCGGGATTGCCTTACCCACGGCCATCTGGGCCTTCTGGTAGGCCTTGCCGAATGAGCCAGCCGTGCCCATGACCTCGCCGGTGGATTTCATCTCCGGACCGAGGCGCGGGTCCGAACCCGGCAGGCGGTCGAACGGCAGGACGACCTCCTTGACAGAGACCTGCTCGGGAATCTGCTCCTCTACGTCGAGGTCGGACAGCGACGCGCCGGACATCACCTTCGCGGCGATTTTGGCTATCGGGACGCCGGCGGTCTTGGAGATGAACGGGACGGTCCGGGACGAGCGCGGGTTCGCTTCGAGGACGAACACCTCGCCGTCACGCACCGCCAGCTGGACGTTCAACAGGCCGACCGTGTCGAGCGCGTCGGCAATGTCCTCGACGACCTCGCGGATACGGGGCATCACGTCCTTGATTTCCTGGGAGCGGGGCGGAATCATACAGGCGGAGTCGCCCGAGTGGATGCCCGCCGTCTCGACGTGTTCCATCACGCCGCCGATGAGGACATCGTCCTCGTCGGCCACGGCGTCGACGTCCAGTTCGACGGCGTCGGCGAGGAACTCGTCGACGAGAATCGGCTTGTCCGGGCTGACGCGGACAGCCTCTTCGATGTACGTTTCGAGGTCCTCGTCGTTGTACACCACGTCCATCGCGCGGCCGCCGAGCACGTAGCTCGGGCGCACGAGGACGGGATAGCCGATGTCGTGGGCCAGGTCCAGCGCCTCCTCCTTCGAGGTCGCGGAGCCACCCTCGGCCTGAGAGATGCCGAGTTCGGCCATCAGCTTGTTGAAGCGGTCGCGGTCCTCGGCGAGGTCCATCGCGTCGACGGACGTGCCCATGATCTCACAGTCGAGGTCGCGGCGCTTGAGCTCCTGTTCGAGCGGGTGGCCGATGTCGACGGAGGTCTGGCCGCCGAACTGGACCATCACGCCGTCGGCGTTGGTCGCCTCGATGACGTCGGCGACCTCCTCGGCGGTGACCGGCTCGAAGAACAGGCCGTCGGAGGTGTCGTAGTCGGTCGACACCGTCTCGGGGTTGTTGTTGACGACGTGGGCGTCGATACCCAGTTCCTCCAGCGCGCGGACGGCGTGAACCGAGCAGTAGTCGAACTCCACGCCCTGCCCGATGCGGATGGGGCCGCCGCCGACGACCACGACGCTCTCAAGGTCGGGGTCGATCTGGAGTTCGTTGCGGTCGATACCCGACAGCGGGTCCCGCGTCGAGTAGTAGTACGGCGTCGTCGCCTCGAACTCGCCGGCACAGGTGTCGACGAGCTTGAAGTCGCGGTCGGTGGTGTCGGTCTCAACAGTGTCGACAGTCACACCGGACCCGTCTGTTGCCGCTTCGACCTCCGGCTCGTCGCCGCCGTCCTCGTCCAGATCAGCCGGGAGCCAGGAGACGTGTGTGTCGTTGAACTCGCCGCCGGCCAGCGCGGTAATCTCCTGGTCGGTGAAGCCGGCCTGTGCGGCCGTCTCGTAGTCGCCATCGCGGGCGGCCGCGGCGGCGTCGGCGACCTCCTTGAACCGCTCGACGTACCACTCCTTGATGTCGGTGATGTCGACAACCTCGTCGACGGTGTAGCCGCGGCAGAACGCCTCGAACATCGCGTAGGGGCGGTCCGGCGTCGGCTTTTCGAGGTACTCCGTCTCCAGTTCCGCGTCGTCGATTTCGTCGAAGTCGGCGGCCGGGTTGTACTCCGAGGACCGGAGCGCCTTCAGCAGGCTCTCGGGGAAGGTCCGCCCGATGGACATCGCCTCGCCGGTCGATTTCATCGCCGTCGAGAGCTCGAACTCGGTGTCCTGGAACTTGTCGATGGGCCACCGCGGGACCTTCGTCACGACGTAGTCGATAGCCGGCTCGAAGGCGGCGGTCGTCTCGCCGGTGATTTCGTTCTCGATTTCGTGGAGGCGCTTGCCGAGCGCGACCTTCGCGGTGACACGGGCGATGGGGTAGCCGGTCGCCTTCGAGGCCAGCGCCGAGGACCGGGAGACGCGCGGGTTCACTTCGACCACGCGGTACTCGCCGCCCGGCGTGCCGTCGTCGTGCCAGGCGAACTGGATGTTACAGCCGCCCTGGATGCCGAGGTCGCGGATGACCTTCAGCGCGGAGTCGCGCATCTCCTGGTGGCCCTCGTCGGGGATGACCTGCGAGGGCGTGACGACGGTGGACTCCCCGGTGTGGATGCCCATCGGGTCGATGTTCTCCATGTTGCAGATGATGATACACGAGTCGTCGGCGTCGCGCATCACCTCGTATTCGAGTTCGACCCAGCCGGAGATTGACTCTGTGATGAGGACCTCGTTGTTGCGCGAGAGGCGCAGACCCTTCCGGACGCGTTCGATGAGTTCGTCCATCTCGTCGACGACGCCGGAGCCGGAGCCACCCAGCGTGTACGTCGTGCGTGCGATGACCGGGAGCCCGCCGACCTCGTCGACGGCTGCTTCGACGCGGTCCACGAGCGATTCCTCGTCTAAGTCAGTGACCGACTCGCCCTCGTCGAGCGTGATGGTCGTCGAACGCGGCACCGGTTCGCCGATGTCTTCCATCCGCTGTTTGAACAGGTCGCGGTCCTCCGTCGCGTAGATGGTGTCCAGTGGCGTCCCCATCACGTCCACGTCGTACTCGTCGAGGACACCTTCCTCAGCGAGTTCGGCCGTGACGTTCAGGCCGGTCTGGCCGCCAAGACCGGCGATGACGCCGTCGGGGTCTTCCTTCCGGATAATCTCAGAAATCGCCTCGGTGTTGATGGGTTCGAGATACACCTTGTCCGCCATCTCCGGGTCAGTCATAATCGTCGCCGGGTTCGAGTTCACGAGCACGACGCGGGCACCCTCTTCTTGAAGGGCGCGACACGCCTGTGCGCCGGAGTAATCGAACTCGGCCGCCTGTCCGATCTTGATCGGGCCGCTGCCGATGAGCAGGATTGTACGGTCCTCGTCCGCTGTCATTGTACGAGCGGAGTCTACACATCGTAATAAGCCCGGCGAAACAATGCGAAGCTCGAAGTCTAATTTCGAATATCGTAATGCCTGCCCGTCACATAGGAGACGCTGTTAGAGAGAAGCACCAGGAGAGGATTCGGGCGGTAGCGATGCTGAACCCGGTCAGCTGTCGCGGTCGGGAACACGATACCGATAGGGCTGGCCCTGAATGACCTCGACCTCGCCGGACTGGGCACGACGGCCAAGGACTGTCGCAACGCGGTGAGCGCTCCCGAAGGCTTCGTCGTGTTCTTCGAGCAGGTCACAGATCTCTCGGGCCGTCAGGGTGCCGTCGGTGTCGGCTTCTTCGAGTACTGTCAGGATGCGCTCGAACTCCCCCTCACGCATAGCCATACACAGTTACAACACCGCAACAACCATATAACACCGTCAGACAACAGTCAGACGGCGGATTTCGGGAAATCAGCCGACGGCGTCGCGTCGGTGGCTGTCGGACAGTACAGGGTCGTTGTCTGTCGCGTTCCCCCAGCGCTTTCGGACCCACGTCGGTCTGGAGACGGCGGTCTCGCCGATTGCAGAGTACCGGATCTCGTAACTGACCCGAGCCTTTCTGGAACGATCCCAGTACGAGACAGTGAACGACTGGACGAGTCCATCCGGCCGGACAGTCGCCTGCACGCTGTAATTGTCGGCCGGTTCGAACGCCGCAGGGGGCTCCGTAGCCGTGAGTATCACGGGACAGGTGTCACAGCCGTCCCTCGGCCGCTCGACGCTGACGTTCGTTGCGAGGTATGCTTCGATGAGTCGAGTGGGATCAGGGTCGAGTACCTCGCTGACCGGGGTTGGCCGCCTCGTTGCGCTCCATGCCCCCTGTGCGCGTTCGTCGTGGACATAGCGCCGATTCCGGTTATTGTACACTCGCTTGGTGTAATTTTTGTTGATGATTTCGGTCCGGTACTGGTAGCGGTACCGGTCCTCGACGACGAAACTGACGATTTGGGTCCCCCATTCGAGCGAGAGCCGCATCCCCAGCACGTACGAGCGGTTCCGTGTCGCGCGCCGGTGGCCCGCCGCGAGTCGCCTAGCGTCGACAGCGCTCTCGGTCACAGCGGGGACGGCCCGGTCGTCCTGTGACTGCTCTGGGACCGGGACCGGGGTCACCGTCTGTCGTTCCGCCCCGCCGAAGGCTCCACAGCCCGCGAAAAGCACGAGTACGAGCAGGACCGCGAGCCGACCTGCCATACGTGGGTGTGTGAGCGCACCACACTAAGTACTCAGGTCGGAGTCTGTTTCAGATAGCGGTGTCCGACCGGCCGTCGAAGTCACGCTCGTCGCGGTACTGCTCGACGAACGCGTCGACGTCGAACTGGAGCATCTGCTCCTCGAACTCCGCCATCACGTCGTCGTCCTCCGCGTGGCTGATCGCGTGTTCCATCAGTTCCACGAGCAGCTCGACGACGATTTCGTGCAGGCGACGGGAGTCGAAGTCGCTTACCCACGCCAGCGAGAACCCGACCGACCCGTCTTCGCTGGTGTCGGCGGCGACGACCTTTTCGGGGAACTCCTCCATCACGACACCCATCAGGTGAACGGTGGTGAACTCGTCGTAGTCGTCGTTGGTCTCGATGGTTGCGTGTAGCACCTCGGTGAGAAACTCCGGCACGAACCGGGCCAGCGGGTGGGGGTCGAGGACGACAGCATGCGTGTTTCCGCAGTCACACGCGAACTCCCGCATGCCCAGATGGAGGTCATGCGTGTCGACAAGCTCGCCACAGGCCAGTTCGAGTTCGGACTCGCGCCCGCCGGGCACGCGCGGTTCAGCCATTACCTGAGATTGGTCGTTCGCGGGGTTAAAGGCCGCGATACGAACTACAGTGGTTCAGAGCCCGCTGGTGGACGCTGTTCCCTGTGTGTAGCCGGACTCCGCTGCTTGGAGGTACGCCACGGTCGTCACAGCGATGGAGAAGACGCTGACGACACTGGAGAGGACCGTCGATACCGTCGTCAGGACCATCGGCGGTAGCGGTATCGGGAGGAGGCTGAAAACCCCGCCGAGAACGAGTCCGAGCACTAGGAGTACAATGGCCAAGACAAACGTTGCGAGGAGGTTGTCGATGACGATGCTAACGCTGTTGCTGATAGACTCGATAATGCCGCTGTCATTCAGTGCAATTTCCTGTTGGACGAAGAAAAACAGGAGTGCAAACACCAGTCCGGGGATGACGAGCAGAATGATGCCGATACCGACTGCAATACTGGTGAGAATGCCAGCGACGATCGCAATTGCAACGGTTTTCCCGAGCCGCCGGCCCACGTTGTCGGGAATCGGTTCCCGGTCATCGCTGGCAAAGGCACGGATCGCGACGATGTTCAGCGCCACGTTGACGACAAACAGCACGAGCGCGCCGACGGCAGCAACTGCAAGCGGGAGGTCGAGTGCCAGTGGCGTCCCACCAGCCATTGCCGCCTGATTGACCTGTGCATCGCTCGGCAATTGCCCCAGAAATACGTCTGTGAGCGCCTGCGAGAGCGACGCCCAGACGACAGAGCTGAGCAATCCGTAGACGATGAACACGCCGGCAAACACCGCCCCGCGCTCACTGAGTAGTTCGTCGATACCGTCTTGGAAGGCACGGCCGATTTGGAGGGCCATACACAGTATCCTTAATCGGGGAGACATAAAGCTGAATAAATGTTTTTTAGCGAGCCACGGCCCGAAATCAGTACCCAGAGAGCATTTGGGGCCAGCTCTCAGAACCCGTCGTCGTCCCGGTCCGCCCGCACCTGCAGGTACGCGTCCGTAATCACTGCGAGACTGAACGCCTGCACTGGCGCGTTCAGTACCATTGACGCGACCTGCAGCACCGACTGGGACGGCAAGTCAAACGAGCCGGGGAGGAACACCGAAATAACTGACGCCGTAGACGGGATGCCCGGGATGATACCGAGGAGCAACAGGAGAAACAGAATCACGATTATCTGAGCGGGGGCATCCATGAACCGCGCGACGCAGTGTTTGAGTGTCGCGACGTAGCCGCCGTCGTACAGGGCAATCGACTGCAGCAGGTAGACGAAGGCGAGACCGACGATCAGGGACAGGAGGCCGCCAAGCAGGCCAGCTAGTCCCCCAAGCAGCGGCCGCCCGCTGGCGTTCAGAGCGGTCGAACTCATCGAAGCCGCAAACGTGAGAACCGCGACGCCGCCACCGAGGACAACGGCCATAACGGCTCTATCGGACGTACTGTGTTCCATGATCTCCTGTGGCTCGGCGAAGAGCCTGATTCCCCAGAATTTGACGAGCTGGCCGACAACCAGAAACAGGAGAACCATCACAACGGCAACCGGCACTGCGATATCAAGACTGAACGGGCCGGTGAAATCTGACACCGAAAACCCCGGTGCACCTGCCCCAGCGGAGCCTCCCGGCCCAGCGGGGCCACCCATGTCCAGCACTTCGTCGAACAGCGCTTCGGTGAACGAGGAGTTTGCGACAGTGTTCCCAAGGTTGAACAGGAGGAAAACGCCGGTAACGAGGAGTCCGTCCTCACTGAGGAGGGTATCGAAACCGCTACGCAAGGCGTCGCCGATTTGGAGGGCCATAACTTCAGTCGCTCTCCGGGAAAATATAAAACTAGTCGAAGCGTAGGTCCCCACCGACAGCGGGATTGGGTCACCTACGGCCAGTCGTCGCGCTCTTCGTCCTCGTCGGTTGTCGCGTCCGGCGTCTCCGGTTCGCCGAGGTCCCACTCGGCCGCCTCCGCGGCCTGCGTGACCGGGAGGTACTCCCAGCCCGCCGCCTCGGCGAGGTCGGCGTCCTCGTCGTCCGCACCGACGAAGACGTGCCGGTCGGTGTCGAACTGCTCTTTGACGTTTTCGAGACTCTCCTCGCGGCCGCGCGGCCCGGAGAAGAAGTCCTGTCTGATCCGGTGTTTCCGGGTGAAGTTGGTCACGACGTAGGTGGGCTGTTCGGAGATGACGCCGACGTACTCGGACCACTGGCGCGCGTCGTTGAACACGCTGTCCGGATAGGCCAGTTGCTTGAGGGCGTCGAGGTCGAACGCGAGTGTCATATCGCCGCTGCCGCCATCCATACGCGACTCTCCGCTTTAGGGCGAAAAAAGAGCGTCGTTCTCCCGCGGGCAGTTACTCGCGATTCCTGTCCGCCTGCGCGAGCCTGTCGGCCTCCTCTCGCACCGCCGCCATCTCGCCAGCGGCCTTTGGGCTGCCTTGGCCGTGCCCATGATTGACCGACGCATCGAGCAACGAGCCGGCAAAGCCGCCGCTGTCGTCGCTTGGTTCGTCTGCCTCACCTGACTGGTCGCTCCGGCGGGAAAGCCAGGTAACGGCGCGGGAAAGAACGTCACGCATGTGCGTCGCTACGTCAGCAGTGCGTAAAAATATCGGTGTCGGCTGGCCTTATTCAGCCGGCGCGGGCGTCTGCGCCTTCACTTCTTCGAGGTCCACTTCCTTCTCCAGTAGCAGTTCCTTCTTGTCGGCGACCTGCCGCTCCTCGCGGATGAGCTGTTTGAACGCCGACTGCTGTGAGAGGTCGCCGATCAGCACGCCGCCGATAAGCTGTCCGTCCTCGAAAGCAAGCCGCCGCCACTCGCTGTCGGAGTACTTCCGTTCGGCCTCGTCGTCGCCACGGGTCGGGTGACCGAAGGAGAGGAACGGGAAGTCGAAGTGCGTGATGGAGTACGAGGAGACCCAGCGGAACTCCTTTTCCTCGGCGTCTGCGACCATGTTTGTCCCAGCGACTGACCCTTGCTCCTTGGCTGAACCCCACGCGCCGTTTTGCGCCTGGGAGTCGAGGATGGTGTCGTAGAACTGGGTGAGGTCGCCCGCTGCGTAGATGTCCTCGACGTTGGTCTGCATGTACTCGTCGACGACGACGCCGTCGTCGAGTTCGAGTCCGGTCCCGTTGAGGAACTCGGTGTTGAAATCGAGGCCGATAGCGACGCCGGCCCACTCGCCGTCGTAGTGGTTGCCGTCGGGGTCGACTGCACCGGTGACCTTGCCGTCGTCATCGACTTCGAAGTGGTCGACGCCGGACTCGAACACCGGTTCGACGCCGTTCTCTTCGAGGGCCTCGTGGATGATCTCCGCGCCGTCCTCCGAGAGCGCGTAGCGCCACCAGCGGTTGCCACGCATCAGGTACTTGGCGTCAATTTCCTGTGCGGCACAGACCGCCGCGAGGTCGATGCCGAGCAGTCCCGCCCCGACGATGATACCCTGATCGGCCTCGTCGGCGTGCTCACGGATGCCACGTGCGTCCTGGAACGTCCAGAAGTGGTGGATACCGTCGGCGTCGCTGTTCTCGACCGGGAGCTGTGCCGGCGTCCCGCCCGTGGCCACCAGCAGTTTGTCGTACTCGTAGGTGTCGCCCTCGTGGGTATGAATCTCGTGGGCATCGGGATCGATGTCCGTGACGTGGGTGTTCAGCTGCAGGTCGATGTCGCGCTCGTCGTACCACTCCGGCTCGTGGATGGAGATCGGTGCTTCCGGCAGCTTCCCCTTGGCGAACTCCTTGATGAGGATACGGTTGTACAGTGCCTCCCCCTCGTCGGTCAGAACCGTGACCGACGCGTCCGGGTCCGCTTCCCGGATTGTCTCGGCTGCGGACGCACCCGCGATGCCGTCACCGATGATTACGTGCGACGTGCTCATGTACGGCCGATACGAAATCAGGCCTAATGTGGATTGCTATCTGCGTATCGGTTTCGATAGCGCGCTGAACACACCGATAGTCGGGGATTTGAAGGCGCTTGGGCCCGTATTCGAATCTGAAATGAAAATCTACCAGAACCCGCGCCACTGGGCGAGCAAGAAGGCGCTGACCACACCCGGCGTCCGGTCGGTGGCCAACTACGGGCTGGTGAAACTCCACACCAAGATCTTCCTCGGGAAGGCCGACGAGGCACACCGAGAGGAGCGGCGTGACCACCTCGATGACTTCTTCGACGGCACGATGGACACCTACGTGGCCGCGCTCCAAGCGGATTACTCGGAAGCCGAGGCCCGGGAGATTACCCACATCCAGGCGAACTTCGACTTCTACAACCACGGCTGGACGGAGATGATGGAGTTCCCCGCCGACGAACTCGAAGCGCACTACGAGCGGTACGCGGACTTCTTCGACGCGCACGGCATCACCATCGACGAGCCGCTCGGGACGTTCCGACCAGCCGACGGCGTCGCCGACGCACCGTCCACGCCGGAGCGGCTGGACGAGCCGGAACACCCTCACGCCGTCGGTGGGTTCGCAGACGACGTGTACGTCGAAACAGAGGACGGCGAGATGATTGTCGGCGGCGGCCGCGAGGAACCGGACGACGTGAGCGCGACCGACGCGCCGGTCATCGACGAGGACGACGTGGAAAGCGCGGCCGGCGACTGAGCGGAGCGGCGGGCTTTTTCGGTATCAGCAGCGATCACGGGAGAGAGCCGACGACTGGCCGGTATAGAAGGGCGCTTCGGACAACAGAACGCTCAGCGGCGGGCTTCGGAAAGCGGTGATTCGGACCCGGTCACCACCGACTCGTCGTGAGCGATGCGGTCGGCGCACTCGAAGCCCGCGACGATGCCGCCGTTGAGCGACCGCTCCGGGTACTGGGCACGCGAAGCCATCCCAGCGTAGTAGAGGCCGTCCGCGACGGCGTCGCTCAGGTCGTACGGGATCACCATGTCGAGATATCCGCGCTCGTAGACCGGCGCAGTCCGTGGGTTTCGCCCCGTCCGAATCCAGTTGACGGTGTCGCGGTCGAACTCGGGAAAGAGCGCTTCGATGCCGTCCAGCCACGTCTCGGCGACCTCGTCGTCGCTCTGTTGCCAGATAGGCTCAGATTCGTTCTGGATGTAGCGAGCGACGTACAGCAGATGCTCGCCGCCGTACCGTTCGGGAGAGACGAAGTTCGTGTGCTCGATGAGCGCACCGAACGGGGCGTCATCGGCGATGTTCAGCCAGTACGTATCTAGCAGGGGCTCGTCCATGCTGATGACCGAACACACCGTTCCCTGAAAGTCGATGTCGCAGGTATAGCCGGTCAGAGCTTCCAGCACGTTCGGCATCGTCGCGACGACGACGCTGTTGACATCGTGTACCGCCGTTCCGGTGCCGTCGGTGACCGTCAGCGACGAGACGGCCCCGCTGCTCGCGTCGATGTCAGTCACGCGCGTGCCAGTGAAGATATTGTCACGGCCGACGGCGTCGACCAGCGCGTCGAGCAATCGGCCGAATCCGCCGTCGAAGTAGCCCAGAATCTCACCGTTCAGGATGTCCCGCTCGCCGCGGAACTTGACCCGGCCGAGGAGCCATGCCGCGCTCACGTCGGCTTTCCGGTCGCCGAACTTCGCATCGAGCAGCGGCTCGAAGAAGTTCTCGTAGACCCCCCGCGTGGTGTGTTCGACGACGAACTCCTCGATAGGCACGTCCTCGAAGTCCTCCAGTCGCTCGTAGGTGTCAAACGAGGGGATGCCGCCGCGAACGTCGATATCGAGAACGAGCATCCCCAGCCGGAACGTGTCGTACAGCGAGAGATGGGGGTACGAGAGGATTTCCCAGGGCTTGTCCATGGGGTGGACGACGCCGTCGACGTAGTAGGCGTTCTCCCCGATGTGCCACTCGACCGCGTCACCGAGGCCCAGTTCCGCGGCGAGTTCGACGATGGTCTCTTCGGACTTCGAAAGGTGGTGATAGAACTTCTCGATGGGGTCCCCGGCCGTCTCGTAGGTCGCTGCCAGGCCGCCGAGGTCCTCGCCCGCTTCGAACACACGGACCTCGTGGCCACGTTGCTGGAGCCGGTACGCTGCCGAGAGGCCGGCGATACCGCCACCGACGACGCCAATCATGCATCGACCTATCAGCGGTTGTGGGATTTAGTTTGCGCTTCGGTCGCCGCCGTCTCGGTGTCGACGGGCTGGTCGTCTGCGGCCTCACTGCCTGTCACCGCCTGCTGGAATTCGAGGACAGCGACCGTCCCTGTCGGGTGATTGTCTTCAAACCAGAGGGTCCCGCTGTACAGCTCCATCATGACCGAGACGAAGTAGAGGCCGAAGCCGCCGGCGGTCTGGTCGGGCGAGAGCCCGCGTTCGAACACCGTCGTCTTCAGTTCGTCACTCATACCGGGGCCGTTGTCAGCGATGCGGACCTGCAGCCAGTCACTGGCCTGCTGGACCGACACAGTCACCTGTGGGATGTCGGCATCGTTGTGCTCGACCGCGTTCCGGAAGATACTCAGGAGGACCTCTTCGAGCAGTTCGTTCGCCTGCACGCTGTAGTCCTCGTCGAGTTCACAGGAGACGGTTACCGAATCGTACTCGATCCGGAGCGACTCAATCGAGCGACGGAGCGTGGCGTTGAGGTCGACGGCGTCCAGCCGCTCGGCTTCGCTCGCTGTCACCGTGTTGTTGATATCCCGGATCGTTTCGCTCATCTCAGTGAGCTTCCCACACCAGTCGCTGATGCTGTCGAGATGTCGCTGTTTCGACCGCGGTACGGCTTCTCTGATGTGTTCCGTGCGGCCGCGGATGACGACCATCGCGTTGTGCAGCGAGTGTCTGAGGACGCCGTTGAAGAACTCGATCTGCTCGCGGCGGCGCTGGACAGAACTGCGGCTCTGGCGGAGTTCGCGCTCGCGTTCGACTTGATCGAGGGCCACCTGCGTCGTCTGTGCGAGAATCGCGGCGTACCGCCTGTCCTCTGTGGCAAGGGTGCTGTCGTGTGACGTGATCGCCATCACGCCGTGGGAGCCGAGCGGCAGCATGAGGGCGTTGTCGAGCGGGTCGAGTCCATCCTGGTCCAGTGAGACGGCCTGTATCTCACCCGTCTCGTACGTCTTCCAGAGTTTGCTTTCGGGCTCGTCCGTTGGCGAACCGTACAGCAGTTCTTCCTCGACGTTCTGTTCGATCGACTCACTGATAACGGCCGGTTCGAGAACACGATCGTTTTCGATGAACACCCCTGCTGCGTTCTTATCGAGAACGGCCGTCGCAAACTCGACGGCCATCTCAGCGACCCCCTCGGCGGTCTCCGCTTCGATGAACTGCTGTGTTGCGGCTTGCAGCGCTTCGAGTCGGTCCTGCCGGCGCTGCTGGCCCGTCACGTCTCTGAGAACGACGAGCCGACCGCGTTCTGTCCCGGACTGATCAGTGAGGCTCGTCGTCTGTGGGTTGTAGTACGTGAACGAATCACCGAACGAGAACACCTCGCCACGCTCGATGTGCTCGACGATTCCCGGAGCAAGATCATCGAGTGATTCTCCGTCGGGGTCCGGATGATCTAGCGCGCTGGCCGCTGCGGCGTTGTAATCGATAATTACACAGTCGTCGTTGAGAGCGATGACCGGGTCTGGAAGGTTGTCAACGAGCGTATCTCCCGACAGCGTCGTCACAGACAGCGATTCGTCCTTGAACAGCACCCACCCGACGAGCGCCGCGTTGACCGAGAACGCCATCGGCGTAAGGTCGATAGCCGGGTGCGGTGTGTAGCCGAAATCATACAACACAGCGACGAATATCGGGAGGCTCGTTCCGACAAGGATCGCCGCTGTCTGTCGCCGATAGACGTTCTGCGACCGGAACAGGAACTCAAGCAGAAGTCCGTCTCCGAGCAGTAACAGCCCGTAGCTGACGGCGAGAAGTACCGCGAACGTTGGACCGCGCTGGATGGCGACCAGTGTCGTCCCGAGCTGCGTGACAGGGACGGCTGTCACCTCGACGAAGTCGTGTGCCTGGTCCGTCAGCAGTAGTAGCACGTCCGCGTTTACCGCGAGAAACAGCGGTACGAGCGACGATGGCCGAAGCCACGACTGGCGGCCAGTGTAGACGAGCGCGAAGACGATCCAGAGCCCGATGATCTGCATAGCGGCGGTTCGGGACAGCAGATACACTGTCTTGACAGCGGCGGGGTCCGAAACCACTATCTGCCATATCGAGATAGCACACCAGCAGCCCCCAGCGCCCGCGAGCCAGCCGTACTCGCGAGCGGCAGGGACATCCTGGTTTCGAGCGGCGACGACAGCGATTGCGAAACCGACGAGCGCCCCACCCACGTTCCCGAGGATGGCGACCGTCCCGATGCCGACATCCATATCGATACCTATTCCAACGTCAGCTTTCCCTGTATTATGCCTTTGGGCCGCGTTCTCAGTACTGCGAAGCGGCCACAGTGTCGGTTCGCTACCTTTTTGCCTACACTGCTGAAACTCGCAGGCATGCTGACAGTCCGGGCGCCGGCTACCAGTGCAAACCTCGGGAGCGGCTTCGACGTATTCGGCGTCGCACTGGAGCGTCCGGCCGACGTCGTCCGTCTGGAGAAAGCCGACCGGGTCACCATCGAGGTGACTGGCGCTGGCAGCCAGTACATCCCAGAAGACCCCGACAAGAACACCGTCGGTGCTGTCGCTGACGCGCTCGATGCACCGGCACGCATTCAGATAGACAAGGGCGTCCGTCCCGCGTCTGGGCTTGGCTCCTCCGCGGCCAGCGCCGCCGCAGCGGCCGTCGGGCTGAACGAACTGTACGACCGCGGCTACTCCCGCGAGGAACTGGTCCCCATCGCCGCCAAGGGCGAGGCCGTCGTTTCTGGCGACGCCCACGACGACAACGTCGCCCCCTCGATCATGGGTGGGTTCACCATCGCGACCGACAAGGGCGTCACGCAGGTCGACGCCGACATCCCGCTCGTGGCGTGTCTCCCCGATATCGTCGTGTCCACGCGGGACGCACGCAATGTCGTCCCTGAGACTGCCCGCGTCGACCAGATGGTAGAGACGGTCGGAAACGCCGCGTCGCTGACGACGGGGATGCACCGCGACGACCCAGAACTCGTCGGTCGAGGGATGCACGACACTGTTGTGACACCGGCCCGCGCGAAACTCATCGACGGCTACGAACAGGTCCGCGAGGCCGCCATAGCGGCCGGCGCGACTGGCGTCACTATCTCCGGGGCCGGCCCGACTGTCATCGCCGCGTGTGCCGAGGAAGACCGCCGAAAGATTGCGAGTACGATGCTCGACGCCTTCAGCGAGCGCGGCGTCGATGCCCGCGTGTACCAGACCCGGATCGGCCGTGGCGCGGAGATCTTCTGAGCGGCGGACCGGTTCCTGCCGCATTTCGACTGTTCTCCGGCGACGAGTGACCGCATGACGGTGACAAACTCGAACAGCCACAGCAAGCACAGTCGCTCACCGGACGGCGGCCCCCACGCAAAAAAGCGGATTGTCAGGGACCAGACCTGTCTCGGTCAGGTGTCGTGTCGGACGGCGAGGAGCGCCGCGGCGACAAGCGCCACGAGCGCAACGGCCGCAGTAAAACCGGGACCGGATGCGGCCGTAGTGCCGGTATCGGTACTGCCCGTTGCGGTCTGTGCCTCGGTCGGCGCTGCAACCGCGCCGTCACTGCTCTCCGTCGGTGTCGGGGCTTCCGTCGGCCGGTCAGTCGGCTCTTCGGTCGTCGCCTCGGAACTGCTGGCGCTGGCATTCGAGGATTCCGCGGCGTCGTTTTCGACGGCCGCCGTGACGATACGGCCGTCTCCGTCGACAGCGAAACTGTCGCTATCCACGTCAAGGACATCCGCAGTGAAGTTCACGCCAGCTGCGTACTCGCTCATGTCGGCCGTGGCGGTGAACGTCCCGTTCGACGCGACGGTCGCCGCGGGACGGCGAATGAACGGATTCGCCTCGCTCTCGGAGTCGAGGCTGACTTCGACCTCCGAACCGGGCGCGATAGTCGTCGTTCCCGAGACAGACTGGTTCGCGGCGGCCTCGACAGTCACGAGCCCGTCGGTCGCGTCGAGACCGGCGTCGCGCTCTGTGATTGTGTAGTTGGCCGTCCCGCTGTCGTCCTCGTCGGTCAGCCCCGTCGCGTCCGAGACGACGAACGTCGTCGTAACCTCGTCGTCGTCCCCGCGGATCGGTGTCCCACTCTGATAGTTCGCGCTCGCGAGTTCGACGGCGACAAAATACGTGTCGTTGTCGGGATCGTCGACGACGACAACGTTGCTGTCGTTGAGTCGTAGCGGGTCCGCGTCAGCGTTCGCACCGACGTTCGTCCGGTTGACCCAGATATTGAACGCGTCCCCGTCTCCGGTGGCTTGGAGGAACGCAGCCGTGGTGTCGCCCGCGCCCTCGACATCCGACCGGTAGTCGAGCGCGCCCTCGATACCGGTGGCAGTGATCCGGTGGACCACGATGTCACCGTCCGCGACCTCGCTCGACTGCGTGAGGTTCGCCCCGACGCGGTCGTGGATTCCGATATCCTCGTCCGTGAGGTCGGCGTCCTTCGGGGCGACCCAGCTCTGGACGCGCTCCGTCGAACGTGTTTCGAGGCGGAGCGTCCCAGTTGTATCGGGGTCATCGCTCCTGCTCGTGCCGGCGGTTGCATTCATCTCGTAGCTGGCCGCCTCAAGCGCTTCGGCCGTGAGATCGTCTCGCGCGAACGAGCCACTCTCGCTGACGCCGCTGATCTCGTCATCGCCCGAGACGCTGAGGACATCGCTCGCCGAAATGCTCGCGTTCCCGCTGTTGGGGACGCCCGCGAGGTAGCTGTTGAACAGGACGGTGACCTCACCGTCGCCGTCGTCGTCGGTGATCTGACCCGAGACGGCGTAGTTCTCCTCGCTTTCGTCCCCGATGACCACGTAGCCGTCGTCGGTGTTCTCGAACCGGTACGTGACGCTGACCACGTCGCCCCGCTCGTCGGAGACGACGCTGTTCTCGAAGCGCACCTCGCCCTCCTGTGCCTCGGAGACGCTGATGTCATCCGAGGTGACCGTGACGCCGGTCTGGTTATCCGTGACGCTGACCGTGTACGGTCCGTCGTCGGCAGACTGGCTGCCGAAATCGAACTCGACAGACTCTGTTCCGTCGAGGATCTCGACCGCGGTGGCAACTTCGTCGCCGTCGCTGGCGGACAGCGTCGCGGTCGCCGCCGTCCCACCGCGGACAGATGTCACGTCGGCGGTGACACTGTCCTCGTCGGTGATATTTGTGTCCGCCTCGATGGTGAGGTCGAGGTCGCTGAGACGGAAGCCTGCGGTATCGGAGCCTGCGGTGATATCGTAGCGCTGTCCCGCGTCGAGGTCGTCCGTATCAAGGACGTAGACCTGGCTGTTGTCCGCATAGCTTCCATCGAGGACGACGCTCCCGCCGTCGGCCTCGACGAGCAAGTCAGAGTCAGGATCGGCGTCGATATCTTCGATAGCGATGACCTCGCCGTGATAGACGTTCACATCGGAGTCACTGCTGGAGGCCGGTGTGATCGTCTGGGAAGTCACGTCTATGTCTGTCGCGGTGACGGCGTCGCTCCCAAAGTCGGTGAGCGTCACCGTCAGGTTCCGGTCCGGCGTCACGTCTTCCGTAAGGTCGATTGCGACGCGGCCGCCGGTCCCATCCGCCTCGATGCTATCGACCAGCGTACCGGAGACGTCGTCGCCGTCAAGATAGACTTCGAGTTCGCCGGTCCCGTCGAGTCCGTTCGTGACGGACCTGCTCAGCGCCAGTTCAACCGTACTCGCCCCACTGGCGTCGGAGTACTCGACTGCCTGCTCGACGCTCACGTTACTGGCGGCCGCCGCCGTCCCGGAGACAGCGACAGTTCCCGCGACCACTGACATCAGCAACAGCGCCGAGAGCAACACACTGCGGAGTTTCTCGGTCGCCCCTGTTCTCGATTCCGTTGTCGTGCGATCTGTCCACATCGACGATCTCCGCCGCAGACTTCGTGCGTCGTTCGGAGAGTCACGCCGAGTCGAACTATCGGCATTGCACACCATGCGTTTTAGGCAAGCCTAAAACAACACATATAGATTGTGGATTTTAGGCTAGCCAAAAAATATGAGGTTCACTGAACCGCATCATGCCGGTCTGGCTGTCTGAGTGGTTTGGCGTGTTTTTAGGTACGCCTAAATCATAAAGGCGTTCCGGTATTTACGCTAGCTAAAATGTCCCGGCGGCAGTTTGGGCGTGCTAGCATCCCACCACAATAGCGGGAGACGCAGCCCACTCCGACAGGCGCGTTTGGACAACCATTTAACCGACCCCTTAGAATCCCTGCCCATGTCGAATCCGCGAATCCTGATTCTCGGGCCGCCGGGAGCCGGCAAAGGAACGCAGAGCGCCAACCTCGCCGACGAGTACGGCGTCGAACACATCACGACCGGTGACGCGCTCCGGGCGAACAAGGACATGGACATTAGCGACATGAACACCGAGTACGACACGCCCCGCGAGTACATGGAAGCGGGCGACCTCGTCCCCGACGCGGTGGTCAACGCTATCGTCGACGAAGCGCTCTCACAGGCCGACGGCTTCGTCCTCGACGGCTACCCGCGTAACCTCGACCAGGCCGAAGAACTGGAAGGGATGACCGACCTCGACGTGATTCTCTCGCTCGATGTCTCGCGGGAGGAACTGGTCGACCGGCTCACCGGTCGCCGCGTCTGTGACGACTGCGGAGCGAACTACCACGTCGAGTTCAACCAGCCCGAGGAGGAGGGTGTCTGCGACGAGTGTGGCGGCGACCTCATCCAGCGCGACGACGACAACGAGGAGTCCGTCCGCAACCGACTGGACGTGTTCGACGACAACACCGCGCCAGTCATCGACCACTACGAGGACCACGACGGCTTCGTCGCGGTCGACGGCGAGCAGACGCCCGACGAGGTCTGGAGCGAGATTCAGGCCGCTGTCGACGCACAGACGGCCTGAGACCCGGCGCACCTACCGTTCGAGGGCGATATCGTCGAGACAGTCAGAGTAAAACGTTGATATGCCGTCGCAACTCAAGCACACACAATGGCACGTACCGCGCCGAAGGTAGAACGACTCGCCGAAGACGGCGAGGCAATGACTGACGCGCTCTCGACGGTGCTCGCTGCGGCCGAAGAGAACGGGACCGTCACCTGGAGTGACGTGAGTGACGACCTCACGAGCGGTGAGTGGGGACGGCTCATCGAGTCCGGCCTGCTCATCGACGCCGATGGCGAGGGGTTCGTCATCGACGACCCCGAGGGCGTCCGCGAGGCGCTCGAAGAGTCCGACGCGGCACCGAGCGATGACGACGAGGACAGCGGCTGGTCGAAGTGGGACAAGCTCGCCGGCCTCGGAACGCTCGGCCTGTTTGCCGGCTACTCGATGACTTCTGTCCGGGACGTTATCGCGGGCGGGGTCATCGATATCGTCCTCGGGCCGCTCAACGATATGCTCCCCTTTTATGTCGTCATCCTGGTGCTTGCGATTATTACCGGGACTACCTCGACGATTCTGCAGGACAACCTCATGGACATGTCGGGGATGGGTGACCATCAAGAGAAGATGGAGGACCTGAAAGAGCGCCGCAAGGCTGCGAAGGAACGCGACGACCAGGAAGCTCTAGACCGGCTCGAAGAGGAGCAGATGGAGCTGATGACCGACCAGATGGGGATGTTCAAACAGCAGTTCCGCCCGATGGTGTGGATCATGCTGGTCAACATCCCGCTGTTCCTCTGGCTCTACTGGATCGTCTTCGGAGCCGGCGTCGAGGCGAGCCCGGTGATTACGCTCCCCATCTTCGGGGAGGTCGAGGCGTGGCGCAACGGCATCGCCGGCCCGGTCCAGGCGTGGATTGTCTGGTACTTCCTGTGCTCGCTCTCGTTCACCCAGATCATCCGGAAGGCGCTCAACGTCGAGACGACGCCGACCGGGTAGGCACGAAGAGACAGCCCTTTCTATCGGGGCCACCCGAACACCTCTATGTTGATTACCGTCTCCGGGCCGGCCGGCAGCGGCAAGAGTACACTTGCCAAGAGTCTGGCCGACGCACTGAATTACGAGCACGTCAGCGGCGGCGACATCTTCCGCTCGCTGGCCGAAGAGCGCGGGATGACACCGCTCGAACTGAACAAAGCCGCCGAGGAGGACGACCAGATCGACCGCGACCTCGACCGGCGGCTCAGGGACATCGCCGCCGAGCGCGACGACCTCGTGCTGGAGTCCCGTCTCGCCGGCTGGATGGCGGGCGAGTACGCCGACATGAAACTGTGGCTGACTGCGCCGCTGGACGTGCGCGCGGACCGCATCGCGACGCGGGAGAACAAGCCCTTCGAGCAGGCCAAGACCGAGACGAAAGAGCGCGGCGAGAGCGAGGCCCAGCGCTACAGCGACTACTACGACATCGACTTCGACGACCTCTCTATCTACGACCTGTCGGTCAACACCGCCCGCTGGGACCCACAGGGCGTCCTGAGCGTGACCCTCCATGCCGTCGAGTCGTACAGCCCCGATGGCGACGAAGGGAAGGCACCGGTCGAGAACATCCGGTACGAGTTCTGAGCCGATGACGCTCCGTGACCCGCCCGGCGACCGCGACCTCGACTCGCTTCGGTCCTTCGGCGTCGTCAATCTCGACAAGCCGCCGGGGCCGTCGGCCCACCAGGTCGCGGCCTGGATTCGCGACGCCACCGGCCAGGACCGGGTCGCCCACGGCGGAACGCTCGACCCGAAAGTGACGGGCTGTCTGCCCGTGTTGCTCGGCGACGCCGCCCGGATGGCGCAGGTGTTCGACGACGCCGTCAAGGAGTACGTCACTGTGCTGGAACTCCACGACCAGGTCCCGGCAGACATCACGGACATCGTCGCCGAGTTCGAGACTGACATCTACCAGAAGCCACCTCGGAAGAGTGCGGTGAAGCGCCAGCTGCGCTCTCGCCGGATTCACGCACTGGATATCCTCGAACAGGGTGAGCGCCGACTGCTCCTGCGAGTCCGGTGTGCTTCGGGCACGTACATCCGGAAACTGTGTCACGACATCGGGCTGGCGGCGGGGACCGGGGCACACATGGGCGACCTCCGACGGACGGCGACGGGGACCTTCGACGACGCGTCGCTATCGACAATGCACGACCTCGTGGACGCGATAGCCTTCGCTGAGGACGGTGACGAAGCACAACTGCGCGAGATTATCCAGCCCGCAGAACGCGCGCTGGTCCACCTGCCGCGGGTCACGATTGCGCCCAGCGCCGCCCGCGAAGTCGCCGAGGGCGCGCCAGTGTACGCGCCGGGCGTCATCGAAGTCGGACCAGCCGAGGTGGGCGACGCGGCGCCCGAAATCGGGACTCAGGTCGTCTCCGTTACTCCCGACGGCGCTGCAGTCTGTCTCGGAACACTCGTCGGCGACCCAGACGCAGATGACGGCCTCGTTGTCGAAATCGACCGCGTGCTGGTATAAGTCGGCGTGCCGGTGCCGGCGTCGGTCGTGCTGAGCGGGTATGCGTACGTCGCGGGAAAAACTAAGACCGTCTCCCACGTAGTACTAGCATGGACCGATGGGTCGACCCCGACGAGGCCGACCCGGCGCAGTGGCGTGGAAGAGGGCCGTACGACGACCTGCGCCGGGGCGCTGAGACGGTCTCGGTACTCGAACGCGCCCTCCGAACGTCGTTACCATATCAGCACGAGGTCGACATTCACCACGACGACGACGTCGCCGAACAGTTCCAGTCCAGTGAGTACGAACACGCACGTGTCATCTACAACAGCGGCGTAGACGCCAACCGGCGGATCAAGCTCCTTACCCGCGGGGTGCTGTGGGGTGGCGGTGAGACACACCAGCGGTTCCAGGCACAGTACCGCCGACCGCCGCCGCCGGCTGAGTCCGTTCCGTTCGGGGAGTACACCGTCTGGAGCCGGTACCAGTACGGGACCATCGAACGGACCGACGACGGGCTGACGTTCACCGAGAGCGATGAAACCCCGGACGAATCGCTCCGAGAACTCGACTGGGGGGCTCTGTTCGACCCGGTTCAGGAACGGCTCGCAGAACTGGAGCTGGTCCGGAATCCCACCTTCGGCAAGTACCGTCTCGAGGAACTCGACGAGTGGGAGGCCTACCGAACGCGGTTCCAGTACGACCCCGGCGCGTTCGCCGTCGGCCCCTGATTAGTGGCTGTATAATAAACGGGGGAGAAGGCGTTGCATACGGTCATGACGCACCTACTGACCACGGTCCCGCTCCAGGCCGGCGGCGGGTTCCTCGAACTGGCGTTGCTGTTCCTCGTCCTCGCTGTCGTCGCCGGACTGGCTGGGCTGGGCGGTATCGCGGGACTCAGCATGCGAATCGCAAAAATACTCGTGGTCGTATTCCTCGTCCTGATGGTCGTTAGCTTCCTGCTGTGATGCCGTGTCGGTGGCCAGTGTTACCGCCAGACCGTTTCTGAATCCTTTTATCCACGTGACGACTTCTATCGGGTATGACTGAGCAGGACGCAGCCGACGACGCGGCCGCGACCGAGGAGTCGACCGCGAGCGAGGCGCAAGCGGACGACGCGGACATCGAGGACGCGCCGGAAGGCGTCGATGCGGACGAAGTCGACCTCGGCGAGTTTGATATCGACGACGAATTGGTCGACCGGGTCGCCGAATCGGATCCTGAAGACATCGCCCGGGAACTCTCCGCGCTACGGACGCGCGTGGACAGCCTCGAATCGCAGGTCGAACAGCAGGACGGCGACATCGAGGAGCTAGAGGAGAAGCTCAAACGCAAGCAAGCGGAGTTCCAGAACTACAAGAAGCGGATGGACAAGCGCCGCGAGCAGGAACAGAAGCGTGCCACCGAAGACCTCGTAACGCGTCTGCTCGACGTTCGAGACAATCTGGAGCGGGCACTCGACCAGGACGAGGACACGGACATCAGGGGCGGCGTCGAGTCCACGCTCCGCCAGCTCGACGACGTACTCGACGCAGAGAACGTCGAGGTTATCGACCCCGAGCCCGGCGAGGACGTGGACCCGACACAGCAGCAGGTGCTGGCCCGCGTCGACAGCGACCAGCCCGAGGGGACCATTGCAGACGTCCACCGGCCCGGCTACGAGATGGCCGACAAGGTGTTGCGCGAGGCGCAGGTCACGGTCAGCGAGAGCGAGGAGTAGCGGGCGATATCGACGGTATAGCGGTCGTATAGCGGTACATTAAATAATCACCGGTCAGAGAAGACTATCGAGTATAAAACCGCCCGGAGGAGGTCCCTTTGTCCGTTTTTCCAATCAGTACATCTAGCAACTTTTAACCGGCCCAATCCGCTATGAGCGGGTAAGATGGCGAGCAACAAGATTCTGGGTATCGACCTTGGGACCACGAACAGCGCGTTCGCGGTCATGGAAGGTGGCGACCCCGAAATCATTGTCAACGGCGAAGGCGAGCGGACAACACCGTCCGTCGTCGCGTTCGACGACGGCGAGCGACTCGTCGGGAAGCCGGCGAAGAACCAGGCGGTAAAGAACCCCGACGAGACGATCCAGTCGATCAAGCGCCACATGGGCGAAGACGACTACACGGTCGAACTGGACGGCGAGGAGTACACGCCGGAGCAGGTCTCGGCGATGATTCTCCAGAAGATCAAACACGACGCCGAGGAGTACCTCGGCGACGAGATCGAGAAGGCGGTTATTACCGTCCCGGCCTATTTCAACGACCGACAGCGCCAGGCGACCAAGGACGCCGGCGAAATCGCTGGCTTCGAGGTCGAGCGCATCGTCAACGAGCCGACCGCGGCCGCGATGGCCTACGGTCTCGATGACGAGTCCGACCAGACCGTTCTCGTGTACGATCTCGGTGGCGGCACCTTCGATGTCTCTGTCCTCGACCTCGGTGGCGGCGTCTACGAGGTCGTCGCCACGAACGGGGACAACGACCTCGGTGGCGACGACTGGGACCACGCCATCATCGACTATCTGGCCGACGAGTTCGAGGCCGAACACGGCATCGACCTCCGCGACGACCGGCAGGCGCTCCAGCGGCTGACCGAGGCCGCCGAAGAGGCCAAGATCGAACTCTCCTCGCGCAAGGAGACCCGCATCAACCTCCCGTTCATCGCGACCACAGACGACGGCCCGCTGGACCTCGAACAGAAGATCACGCGTGCGAAGTTCGAGTCCCTGACCGAGGATCTCATCGAGCGCACCGTCGGCCCGACGGAGCAAGCGCTTGCCGACGCGGACTACACCAAAAGCGACATCGACGAGGTCATCCTCGTCGGTGGCTCGACGCGGATGCCACAGGTGCAGGACCAGGTCGAGGAGATGACCGGGCAGGAACCGAAGAAGAACGTCAACCCCGACGAGGCCGTCGCACTGGGCGCGGCCATTCAGGCCGGCGTCCTCTCCGGCGACGTGGACGACATCGTCCTGCTCGACGTGACGCCGCTGTCGCTGGGTGTCGAGGTCAAGGGCGGCCTCTTCGAGCGGCTCATCGACAAGAACACCACCATCCCGACCGAGGAATCGAAGATCTTCACGACCGCACAGGACAACCAGACGCAAGTCCAGATCCGTGTCTTCCAAGGCGAGCGTGAAATCGCCGAAGAGAACGAACTGCTCGGCGCGTTCGCGCTCTCGGGCATCCCGCCGGCCCCCGCCGGCACCCCCCAGATTGAAGTGTCGTTCAACATCGACGAGAACGGCATCGTCAACGTCGAAGCCGAGGACAAGGGCTCGGGCAACAAGGAGGACATCACCATCGAAGGCGGTGCCGGTCTCTCCGACGAGCAGATCGAGGAGATGCAACAGGAGGCCGAACAGCACGCCGAAGAGGACGAACAGCGCCGCGAGCGTATCGAAGCCCGCAACGAGGCCGAGGCGTCCGTCCGCCGCGCCGAGACGCTCCTCGACGAAAACGAGGAGGAGATAGACGACGACCTCCGGGCCGACATCGAGGCCAAAATCGAGGACGTCGAGGAGGTCCTCGAAGACGAGGACGCCACGAAAGAGGACTACGAGGAAGTCACCGAGACCCTGAGCGAGGAACTGCAGGAGATCGGCAAGCAAATGTATCAGGATCAGGCCCAGCAGGCCGCAGGCGGCGCCGCGGGCGCTGGTCCGGGTGGCGCGGCCGGCCCCGGCGGTGCTGCCGGACCGGGCGGCGCAGCAGGCGGCGCGGCCGGACAGGGTGAGGAGTACGTCGACGCCGACTTCGAAGACGTCGACGACGAAGACGAATAACGCAGATCACATCGCTTTCGTCAGTATAACGGAGTGGAAGCTGACCGACTGGCAGGCCATCACCGAACTGTGACCGGCTGGCACAGTCACGCCAGTTCGGTCTAGTACTGTGAGGTGGTCGAAGCAAAGTGCAGTGGCGAAAGTGACCGTTCGTCGCCTGTCTGTACGTGGTTGAACTGCCGAGCAGGAGTCGTCTAACCGGAGCGTTCTCCTCAGAAGTTACTGTACTGTGAGCCAGTCCAGCTGCGACAGGATGTCACGTTCGGAGCGGCTCTGTATCGATGCAGCTCCAGCCCCGACAAGAGGGTCGATGTTCGGGTCAAGCAAACTTAGTTGCCCTCTCCAATATATACGAAAACTGACTTGTAAATTAATCGTAGAATTAATATGTTTGACTAACACAGTTCTAGTAATGAGTGGGTCCGACAGCCAGCCCGGCCGGCCATCTGACGACCCGGACACGCTCCATATGGAGTTCGACTGGAACGCGGTCTCACCGTCAGTAGCAGTCGTACAAACGGTCGCAATCGCGGCTGACCGGGAGGCCACAGAGCTGTCGCCGCTCATCGAAACGCTCGATCCGGACGCGCTCGATCAACTATTTGTTCAGTCGTCAGGGCCAGACAGTACCGTCTCGCTTTCGTTTCGGTTGGGCAAGTACGCAGTAACCGTGACCGGAACCGGGGACGTGTATGTCCGAGCCGAGTCTGTCAGTTTGTGACTGCGCGCGCGGAAGGAACACCACCGTCGAAGCCCAAGAACGCTTCTCGGAACCGCTCTGGCGGCGCTCCCTGTGAGGAAACAGTCAGCCGGTCTCATTCCCGAGCGTTACTGTATCGAGCGTCGTCGTCCGCTCGTCGGGCGCACCGAGCGGCCGGCCGGTCCATCGGACAGCGACGGTGTCGCCGCTATCGAGATAGAAGCCGACCGAGATGTCGCCATCAAGGTAGTTCCCGTCACCGTCCGAGTCCACGCGCGGGTCGTCAACAACGACCGTGTCGCCGGAGCCGACGGGCAATTGGTCCGCCTCAGCCCACGTCAGCGTAGTCGAGCGGTTCCGGTCGGTGTCGGTGACGACGAGCGCCACCGCGTGCGTGCTGGTGTCCGTGAGACGGTCTCCGTCGGTGTGGGTGAGCGTGACTGTCCCCGCCTCGGCATCGAACTGGCCGTCGATGGTGACCGACGGCGACGCCGTCCGCAGGTCAGCGCCGGGGCCGACGACGAGTGCGACCAGTCCGACGACGGCCAGCGCCGCGAGCCCCCAGACTGCGACTCGCTCGACCGTGACGAGACCCCGGTGACCACGCGACGACTCAGGACTCATTGCCCGAATCCTCCCCCGGCACGAAAATAAGCGCCCCGGTACGGGCCGAACACGACTAATCGGTAACCCGTTCTTTTGAAGTAGCTCAATCGTCTAAGCCTTGTACAACGAATGAGTCAGGATTTCTACGAGATACTGGGTGTCTCTCGGGACGCCTCCGAAGACGAGATCAAGGAGGCCTATCGAGAGAAAGCCCGGGAATACCACCCGGACGTGAGCGACGATCCCGACGCCGAAGAGAAGTTCAAGCAGGCCAAGAAGGCCAAGGAGGTCCTCACCGACGAGGAGAAGCGCCAGATGTACGACCAGATGGGCCACGAGCGCTTCGAGCAGGCCGAGAAGCGCGGCGGCGCTGGCGGTGGCGGCGGCCGCGGCGGGATGGGCGGGGACCCGTTCGGTGGCGGCGCTGGCGGTTTCGATATGCAGGATATCTTCGACCAGTTCTTCGGAGGCGGCGGCCGCGGCGGGCGCGGTGGCAGCCGACGGCGACAGGGACAGGACCTCCAGACGAGACTAGAGATCGACCTCGAAGAGGCCTACAACGGCGCAACGAAGCAGCTGAACGTCACTCGGCCGGAAGCCTGCGACGACTGTGACGGGGCCGGTCATCCACCGGGAGCCGACTCACAGACCTGTCCGGAGTGTAACGGCCAGGGCCAGACGACACAGGTCCAGCAGACGCCGATGGGACGGGTTCAGCAGACGACGACCTGCCGCCGGTGTGAGGGCGAAGGGACACTGTACGACGAAACGTGTTCGACCTGCCGGGGCAACGGCGTCGTCCAGAACGACGCGAGCCTCGAAGTCGAGATCCCGTCCGGTATCGCCGACGGACAGACGCTCCGGATGGAGCGTGAGGGCGCGCCCGGGGAACACGGCGGCCCGAACGGAGACCTGCTCATCGAGGTGAGCGTCCGCGACCACCCGGACTTCGAGCGCGACGGTGACGACCTGCAACACCAACAGGCCATCTCGTTCCCGCAGGCCGTCTTCGGCGACAACATCACCGTCCCGACGCTGGACGGCGAGGTCGAGGTCGACGTGCCAAGCGGTACCCAGAGCGGTGAGGTGTTCCGTCTAGAGGGCAAGGGTATGCCCCGACTCCGCCGCCGCGGCCGGGGAGACCTCTACGTGCAGGTGCAAGTCGTCACACCCGACAGCCTGAATGCCGAACAGAAAGAGGCCCTCGAACAGTTCGCGGAGGCCGGCGGCGAAGAGGTCGACGTCGAGGAAGGTTTCTTCGAAAAGCTGAAGAACTCGCTGTAGTCAGCCGTCACTCTCCGACGTCTCGCTTGCTCCGGATTGGCCCTCGTATTTCGTAAGCGCCGACGAAAGCGCGGCATCGGCGTCGATATCGAGTTGCACGCACAGCGCGAGGAGTGCAAATAGAGCGTCGCCGAGTTCCTCCTCCCGTACCGACAGTGCGGCCGAATCAGTACCGTAGCCGGTCGTCTCGTTGACTGTGGCCGCAATATCCCCGAGTTCAGTCACTACATCGAGCAGTCGGTAGGCGGGCGGCGTGTCGATGTCGCTCTGGCTGAGTACGTCAGCGATCTGTTGTTGTCGTTTCATTTACGGGCAGTGGAGGAGCCCACTCACATCCGCTTTGTGGCCGCGCTGTTTTTCATCGGTGGGACCGAACGACGACGTATGCAGGTACTCGGTGACCTTGTCGCGCAGGCCCGCGACCGCGACGGCGTCCTCTTTCGTTCGCCGGAGCGGGCGACGCCGTACAGCTACTCCGATTTCGCCACGAACGCCTGGAAAGGTGGGAACCTGCTGCGGCACTACGGCGTCCGACACGGGACGCGGGTCGCCGTCGTTGTCGGTCCCAAAGAGCCAACCGACAACGATCGACCGGGTTACCTCCGGGACGCCCCGGACGCACTGCTTGCCTTCCTCGCAGCGGCGCTCGACGGCGCAATCGTCGATATGGACCCGCCGAACGCGGTCGACGCGACGGCGCTCGTCGCGCCGGCAGCGTGGCTCGACCGCTACGCGCAGGGACCGGGAACCAAGGGACTGGCCTACGGCGGTCCGGTCGATGACCCGACAATCGCCCAGTTTGAGCGAGAACTGTGGAGCGAGAACCCGCTTCAGCCACCGGGTGAGGTCGCGCCTGACGACGCTGTCCTGGCAGCTGACAAGACGTACACGCACGGCGAACTCATGGCCGAAAGCGGCCGCGTCGTCGCCGACTACGACATCGACGCAGAGACGACCGTCGCGCTTCGGGCACCGATGACAACTGCAGGCGCGGTCGTCGCCGGACTGCTCGCACCGATGCGGACCGGTGCGACAGTTGTGTTCGGCGGCGACGAGGCTGCGGATGTCGCTGTTGCTGACGGGGACGTGCCAGAGGAAATCGTTGTTCGACCGGGCGACGCAACACCGTCGTAGCGACCCGGCAGCCGTTCGGCATTGATGTGCTCAGCGGGTACGCGGCACTCGCCGTGTTGATGTGAGGAAGAAGCGGACCCGCTGGTCAGTCCGTTGAAGGCACTGTTGCTTTCTTAAAGAATTTATTCGTCCGGCTACAATCGGACGTATGGATTTTGACTTCGTGTCAGCAGTTGCCCCACTCGTCGTGATTGTCGCCGTCGCGGCGGTCGCGCTCACGAGGGTGATGACGTCCTCGACAGTGTTCATGATGGTGCTGCCCTCGATGATCGTCTTCTCCGTCGTTGCGTTCTTCTTCGGAATGAAACACGGCGAGTTCCGCGCCAGTCCGTAACCACTCTCAGGCCGCGAGGTCACGGACCAACGACCCTGAGTTACTCCGATTTCAATGTCACTCGGTTACCGGCAGGGCTGCGTCTTGGCTGATATAGGTCTGTCTGAAGACTCACTGTCAGACGACAAAATCCCACGACGTTCGGGAAGTACCTCGTCGAACTCAAGACCGGGCTGTCGCCGGAGCCGAGGTCGTCTACACGGGGCTTTGCCGTTACTCAGTCGGGCGGACGAAGTCCGCAAGCGTCACCAACACGCCGAGTACCCACCCTAGCGGGATGGAGATACCGAGCCAGATGATGACGTAGGCGATGCCTTCCCGGTCGAAATTCTCGATGAAGAACTCCGCGACGCCGACGGCGGCCAGCACCTCGTAGAGGAACCACCGAGACAGCGAGTCGCTTGCGGGAATGACGACCGAGGCGACAGTCGTCGAGTACAGCGCGGCGACGACCGGCGGCAGGAAGATAGCTGTCATAGCGAACGGATACGCCAGTGCGACCGTCGTCCCGCGGCCGCCGACCCGCCGGAACGTGACAGCCAGTGCGGCCGACAGTGTCGCAACGCCGCCGGCGACAGCAACGGCGGTGAACCCACCCGACACGAGGTTGATGCTCCCCGGTTCGAGTCGCGCGAGCGCCGCCAGACCGCCCCAGGCGAGGACGGAAAGGAGAACGACGCCAACAACACCCAGACGGGTCGCCGTGCCGTCGATGCGGCGGGTCTGGTAGCGAAGGACGACGCCACACAGTACTAGCGGATACACCAGCGCGATGACTGGGACCCC
The DNA here is from genome assembly GCF_001280425.1 of Haloarcula rubripromontorii. Lineage (NCBI taxonomy): Archaea > Methanobacteriati > Methanobacteriota > Halobacteria > Halobacteriales > Haloarculaceae > Haloarcula > Haloarcula rubripromontorii. The sequence continues at coordinate 273,969 of NZ_LIUF01000001.1, forward strand.
GAGCGCAGACCAGAGGTGATAGAGAGCCAGCCCGATCGAGGAGTCCGGTGTCCACGTCCCGAGGACGGTGTCGTTAGCGTTTCGCTGGCGTGGATACACGAGTTCCATCCACGTTTCGTGTAATCTATTGAGGTCGATACGGATCCCGCCGACGACCCCGTGGCTTCCGGTAGACATACCGGTGGTTTCGTTCTACCGGCGTTAAATGTTTCACGGCACCTGTGACTGTTGTGTGATTGCGCTGCGCCGATTCGAAACCGACATATTCAGGACGGGGAGTCCCAAACGGTCAGGTATGACAGACGGTAGAGCGGACGTGTCCCGTCGGGGCTTCCTGCGGACGGCGGCAGGGGCCACGGCTGCGTCGGCCGCAGCAGGCACCGCGACCGCACAGGAAAGCACCGAAGGCGGCGACGGCGGTGGCGGCGGCGGACCGCCAGATTTCGGCGGGTTCCTCGACCAGGTCGGGAACTTCGACGGTTCGGTCGCCGACGCGACCGGACAGGACACGGCGACAGTGGAAGTTGGCGTGCAGGCCAACGGCGGTGCCTTCGGCTTCGGTCCGCCCGCGATTCACGTCGACAATGGTGCAACGGTCCAGTTCGAATGGACGGGCAACGGTGGCGGCCACAACGTCGTCTCGGACGGCGAGGGGCCGCTTGACTCCGGGAGCGCCGTCTCCAGTGCCGGCGTCAACTACGAACACACCTTCGAGGAGGACGGCATCTATCCCTACGTCTGCGTGCCACACGAAGGGCTTGGGATGAAAGGGGCTGTTGTCGTCGGGACGGACTACCCAACGAAGTCCTCTGGTGGCAGCGGCGGTAGTAGTGGAAGCTCCGGCCCGCCGGAAGTGCCAAACAGCGCGAAAACGCTCGGTGTCGCAACCTCGTTCGTGATGGTCGCGACGCTCGGGCTCGCGTATTTCTTCATCCGATACGGCGGCGACTACGAGACGCCCGAGTAACGCTCCGCCACCGGGTTACACCGAATCCGGGCCGGCGTGAATCTCCAGGTCGACATCCCGTTCCTGCCCTTCGAGGTCCTCGACGACGCGTTCGACGATTTTGGTCGCTTCCTTGCGGATGAGCGGCTTGACTTTCTCGATAACCCAGTCCATCGAAACGAGTCGGGGGAGGTCGATGGCACTGCTCGATGCCGACCCGGGGTCGAACGCGACGTGAAACCGCACCCGTGACGCCGTCTCCACGTCCGCCGGGACGCCGTCCGGGTCCGGCTCGACCGCCCAGTACCCCTCGGCGTCGATGTCTTTGACGATCCGCCAGTCGATGCGCGTCGGGGGCGAAACGTCAGTTACCTCCGAGCGCGCAGTGTAAGAGAGCTTCCACCACGAAAACACGAGGTCGTAGTTCGTCCCCGGCGAACCGTCGCCGTCCTGGACGACGCGGTCGAGGTACTCGGAGTACCGCGCGTAGCCCGGGAAGTCCAGCAGAAACTCGTAGACGTCTTCGGGTGGGACATACACGACTGTGCTGACCTCGACTTCGTCCACGTCTGTGACACCGGATGTACTGACCGTAAACTTTCGGGCATGGAGCCAGGTCCGTGGCCGCGATTTTTGCCGTAACATTTCTACAGAGCATAATTACGAACAGAAAATATTATTATCCTGTATTGGATACAGTGGTAGTACCATGAGTGCATCCGACATCCAGTCCGCTGATACCGACAGCGAATATGAGAGTGGTGGATGGGAAGCCGTCCGCGATCTCCCGCCGAGCGCGAAACTCGTCGCGAAAGTCTTGGAATACAACGAAACCCTGACTCAGGGCCAGCTCGCCGAGGAGACGCTACTGCCGCCACGGACGGTTCGGTACGCCCTCTCCCGTCTCGAAGAGATCGGCGTCATCGAGTCCCGGTTTTCCTTCGCCGACGCTCGCAAACGGATCTACACGCTTCAGGTCGAGTAGGCGCACCCTGTATTCCGGGTCAAGAGCTGTTTTACCCTCCTTATCGCCCGTTCACGGCGTGAGGACAACGTTGATTAGTCAGCCTCACAAGACATCTGGTATGAAAGTCGTCCTGATTGGTGTCGGGCAGGCTGGTGGGAAAGTGACCCAGTCGCTTGCCCAGTTCGATTACGACATGGGGTTCAATGCTGTTCGAGGAGCCCTCGCCGTTAATACGGCACGAGCAGACCTCCAGAACCTCGATATAGACACAGCCCTCATTGGACAGGACCGCGTGAAAGGTCACGGCGTCGGCGGTGACAACGAACTCGGCGCCCAGATTATGCAGGAGAACGCCACTGAAGTGCTCGACGAACTCGACGGTCGCATCACGACCGAGGCCGAGGCCATCGTCGTCGTCGCCGGCCTCGGCGGTGGCACCGGTTCCGGTGGCGCACCGATGCTCGCCCGCGAACTCAAGCGTATCTACGAGAAGCCGGTGTACGTCCTCGGCATCCTCCCCGGCCGGGACGAGGGCGGCCTCTACCAGGCCAACGCCGGTCGGTCGCTCAAGACCGCTGCCCGCGAGGCGGACTCCCTCCTGCTCGTCGACAACGACGCCTGGCGGGGCAGCGGCGACAGCGTCGCCGCCGGCTTCGAACGCGTCAACGACGCCATCTCACAGCGCGTCGGCCTGCTGTTCGCCTCCGGCGAGGCAGTCGAAGGGGTCGGCGAAAGTGTCGTCGACTCCTCTGAAATCATCAACACGCTCAGGGGCGGCGGCATCGCCTCTATCGGGTACGCAAGCGCCGAGGCGAGCGAAGACGCCGGCGAGAACGTCAATACCATCACCAGCGTGACCCGGAATGCTCTCCTGACGAGCATGAGCCTGCCCAACGCGGTCAAGGCCGACTCGGCCCTCCTCGTCGTCGCGGGTGACCCCGAACGGCTCTCGCGGAAGGGTATCGAACGAGCGCGCCGCTGGGTGGAAGACGAGACCGGGAGTATGGAGGTCCGGGGCGGGGACTTCCCACTCGGCTCGGATAAAGTTGCGTCGCTCATCGTTCTTTCGGGCGTCGAACGGTCCAAACGGGTCAACGAGTTCATGGATCGCGCCAAAGAAGCAGCGAACTCACAGGGCGCAACGACCGACCCGGACGAGTTCACGAACGACGAGCTGGACGGCCTGTTCTGACTGCTCCGGGTCTCAGAATCACTCGACCGCAGCAAGAGCCTCAGGCGAGGCTGCTACCGTCGAACTGGGCGCGGTCGAAGTCGTGATCGAGGAGGTCGAGAATAGTCGGCGCGATGTCGTAGAGGTCGGCGTCGTCGATGCGAACGTCCGGGTCGTCGACCAGCAGCGTCGCGTTGTCGAAGCTGTGCATGCCGTTTCGTGGCCCGACGCCGAACACGTCCTCGGAGCCCTTGAACCCGGCTTTCAGGTCGAAGCCGTGGTTCGGGACGACGGTGAGGTCCGGCGCGATGTCGTCGTGGTCGCCGCGGAAGGCGTCCTCTTTGGTGACCACGCGGTCAGCGACCTTCTTGCCGTCCGGGCCTTCGAGTTCTTCGAGACGCTGTTTGAGGTCGGCGCGGACGGACTCGTACATGTCCCGCGGGACGCCGCCGTTCGGTTCGCGGTCTTCCAGGTTGATGTAGAAGCGGCCGGGGATGAGCGAGTAGGCCTTCGTGTCCTCGCTGATATCGCCGAGTTCGGAGTGGTCGTCGTCCTCGTAGTCGAGCCACCCCTCCTGCTGGAGCCACTCGTTGAAGTGGACCTCGTAGTCAAGCGAGGTGAATCCGTGGTCAGAGGCGACGACCATCGTCACGTCGTCGGGGAGTCGGTCACGCAGGTCGCCGAGGTAGGCGTCGACCTGTTTGTAGAACTCGAAGAAGGCCTCCTGGTTCTCGCCGTCGCGCTCGTAGTCTTTGAACAGGAAGTGGTTGACCCGGTCCGTGGTCATGAACACGCCGAAAAACAGGTCCCAGTCGTCCTGCTCGACGTAGTGTTTGAACGTCTCGTAGCGCTTGTCCAGCGTCTTGTGGGCGTCTTCGACGAAGTCGCTCTTGTCGTCGTCGTGGCCGAGTTTGGCGTTGACGTCGATGCGGTAGTCGTTGTCCTGGAGGTGGTCCCGGAGTTCGTCCGGGTAGGCGGCCTTGTCGACGCCGGGCGAGAGGAAGCCCGACACCATCCGCTGGACGTTCCGCTGCGGTGGGAAGGTTACCGGGACGTTCAGCACCGTCGCGTCTCGGCCGTCGTCGGTGACGCGGTCCCAGAGCCGCGTCGCCTGCACGTCACGCCCCATCGGGACGTAGGTGTCGTATGAGCCAACCTCCCGGTCCTGGAAACCGTACACGCCGGTCTGTCCGGGGTTGACGCCGGTCGTCAACGCTGGCCAGCAGGCGCTAGACTCGGGCGGGACGATGCTGTCGATGGGGCCGGCGCTTCCGTCCGACGCCATCTCCGTAAGGTTCGGAAACACGTCAGGGTGTTCGTCGATGAGGCTGAACGGTACGCCGTCGATGCCGAAGAAGGCAACACGCGGTGCGTCGTCGCCTTTCAACCGGTCGAATAATCCCATACGACCCGTTAGTCAGGTCAGGAACAAGAAACTTCTTTTCGGAGCCGCGTCACCGAAAGCGGCAAAATCATCGCCACAGCAAAGTGGTCAGGGCGACTGGTCCGCGTTCTCTGGAACCACAGTTAGATGTGCGATTCCAGGTGTCGACCGTCGCTCGACTCGCGGAACGACAGTCGTGTGGTCCAGCGCCGTGTCGGTGTCGTCAGTAGCCATACACGTACCTATACTGTGCACACGGGCAAAAAATTACCCATGCTCATACATAATCGGAGATGCCTGCCGGTATTACCCCTGGAAATACACTGCCAGTGGAACGAAACCGCGAAAGGTAGTCCCGGAGACGTCAGTTGAACTCTTCGTCGTACAGTTCCTGCGCGTGGATAATAGCGTCCTTTGCGGCTTCTTTGTCCTCCCAGCCCAGGGTTTCAACTTCCTTACCTTCTTCGAGGTTCTTGTAGGTCGCGAAGAACTCGTCGATCTCGTCGAGAGTCTGCTGTGGGATATCGTCGAGGTCTTCAATGTGGTCGTAGCGCGGGTCCTCTGTCGGGACTGCGATGACCTTGTCATCCTGCTCGCCGTCGTCGTCCATCTTCATCATGGCAACGGGGCGGGCCTCGATGACACAGCCGGGGAACGTCTGGTCTTCGACAAGCACGAGCACGTCGAACGGATCCTCGTCGTCGTAGTACGACTGCGGGATGAACCCGTAATCAGACGGGTAGTGAACGTTCGAGTGAAGGACGCGGTCGAGGACGACACCGGGGATGTCCTTCTCGTATTCGTACTTGTTACGCTCGCCTTTCAGGCACTCAACGACGGCGTAGATTTCTTCGGGTGGGTTCGGTCCAGTTTCGAGGTCTTCCCAGAGGTTCGTCATCACCCGCGACTGCGCGACGCCGTCAAAAAATCCTTTCGTAATAGCCGTAGCTGTTCGGTATTATGCGCTATATAACCCAATAATATCTAACTACAGATATATTCTTAGATTACACTTACCGCCTGTAAACGACAATCTGAAAGCAAATTAATCGGAAAAGCTATTCTGTCGAGAGTGCATAATATAAGTTACACAACACTATGGTACCTGCTAGTTGTATGGTGGTTAATGCCCCACAGCAGGCGTTGTGCGCCGGAGTTAACAAGTGTTAAATAGCTTGCTGACATTTACCCAACTATGTCAGAGGCACAAACAGTTACTGACAGTCCGGGCATCGCAAAAGAGCTTACTGCTTTTCAGCAGAATATCCTGGTAATACTCGCTGAAGAGCCGCGGTATGGTCTCGCTATCAAGCGCGAACTCGAAGAATACTACGACGACGAAGTCAACCACGGTCGCCTGTACCCGAACCTCGACGACCTCGTCGAGATGGGTCTCGTCGAAAAGAGCGAACTCGACAAGCGAACGAACCAGTACTCCCTGACAGAGTCAGGCAAGGACGCAGTCCTCGACCAGCTCGGATGGGTGTTCGGAAAGTTCATCTCCGATGACGGTCGAGCCGACGAACTCCGTGATCTGATCGCGGCACAGCAGTAGACTCGCACCTGGGCACCTGCGAACTACTGTTAATCAACTCTTAACGCAGAACAGATACTGATTACCGGCGGGCGTACCGACCAGTTACGCATCGGGAACGCGGCCACCGGCTTCTTCCACAGTGAGACGGATCGACTGCTCGAGCACCGACTGTTGTTCCGCAGTTGGCCACGCATTTCGTCGGACGTACTCGTCCCGAAACTCCTGGATTTCGTCCGGCGTTGCCTCGGAGATCGGTTTCGCGTAGTGGTTGCCCATGAAGTCTGCGAGTAGCTCCGCGTTCGCGCCGTGTGTCTCACCGTGTGCGTCGGTCACAGCTTCTACGACGGCCCGGTTTGCAGCGTCGATCTCCGCCCACTCGTCCGGGTCGCCGGGACCTGAAAGCCGTATTTCGACGCCGCGGTCGATGTCGTCGACCCGCTCCGGACGGATGACGCCGTCCTCGACCCATTCAACGGGATGGCAGACGAGCACGTCACCCGTCTCGTCGTTCCTGATACGGGCAGTGTAGTCGTACCCGGCGAGGATGTCGTCGCGTTCGGTCCTGTAGGCGTCGGCCTCGGCATCGTCGACCGCCTCGCGAGCGAGTCTGGTCAGCCGTTCGGCCTGTTCAGCCACGTCTGTCGGCAGGTCAGTCATCGTCAAGTGCGTCATTCGCTAGTTCGTCCGCCCGGTCGTTTATTTCCCGTGGAACGTGCTCTATCTGCCAGTCGTCAAAGTCGGTCAGCAGTTCACGCACGCGAACACGGTTTTCGCGCAGTTCTGGGTCGTTCGTATCCCACTCACCACGGACCTGTTTGACGATAAGCTCAGAATCGCCTCGGATGTGGACATCGTCGAACCCGTACTCACGTGCGACTTCGACCGCGCGGATGAGCGCTTTGTATTCCGCTTGGTTATTGGTCGCTGTTCCGATCGTCTCCCCACCCTCCGTGACGATCCCGCTGTCGTCGACCAGCACGTAGCCGACCGAGGCCGGGCCCGGATTACCACGCGATGCACCATCAAAGTACGCATGGACGCGCCCGCCATCATTGCCGCGCAGCAGGGCCTCAAGTTGTGCGGTCCCCTCACCTTGCACGACGACTTTGCCGTCATAGGCGACCGCCGTCGCGCCGGCGTATTCGACGCGCCAGCGCTCGTGGTCGGTGTTTCCCTGTTGGATGTCGAGTCCCGCATCCGACAGTCGCTCGCGGGCCGTCGTCTCGTCACATTCGATAACCGGCATTGTCCGAGGGTGGCTGACCCGTCGATATAGACGTTGTGATCGGTCTCTCAGTTCCCGGCTTTGCTTCTGATACGTTCGGCACCGGTCTGTCGGCCCTCTTCACCGCCCAAGAACCGACCCAAGACACCGACCAGCCCGCCGACGGTGACAACGGCTCCGGCAGCAAACATTATCGACAGGATGGGGTCGACAGGCTCGATGAGAATGGGTGAGAGAAACAGGACGATGCCGGACAGAATGGCTATCGCCGCTGCGGTTGGGCTCACCTGTTTCCCCGACGAAACGCGGTACGTGGAATGGGCGAGCGTGAGAGCCGCGAGTTCCCCGACAAGGAGGTTGACCAGTGCCTGCTGGTACGCGACCGGAATAAGCGCCGAGACGAATACGACACCCATGCTGACCAGCGTTGCGCCGAGCAGGACCCACTTCGTTGTATTTACCATGATTTATATCACCTGTTGTTACTCAACCCAACCCTGTAAGAGTTGCTCTCCCACGGACCGCCGGAAAGGTTCTTATCGGGGAGGGCCGAAGGCGTGACAGATGCAACTCGACGAGTTCATCGAGGGGTTCGAAGAAGACGAAGCCGCACAGCGGCGGCGGCTCGCGGCGGAGAAGTCCTACGCTATCACGGACCACCTCGAAGACGTCGAGCAACAGTTCGAGGCCGCAGTGCAGGGCGATTCGCTGTTTGGGTCGACGGCCCCGGAGATATTCGTCGGACGCTCCGGATACCCCAACGTTTCCACGGGCCTGCTCTCCCCGGTCGACACCGACGCCGCCGCTGCCGGGTTCGCGACCAGCGGCGACTGGTATCAGGAGGGACTGGGCATCGAGGACGTGCTCCAGCGCCGGACCGGGATGGTCAACTCCACACAGACGGCGTCGGTGGATTCGGTTAGCTCCGGTAGCGGGCGTGGTGGCGGCGTCCACGACGTCTGGAACGGCTTCGTCGGCGTCCAGCGAGAGGTCGCCATCGCAGACCATCCCGTCGACGTGGAGGTCGGACTCGACGGCACGCCAGAACTGGACGTGGAGTTCGACGACGTGGGCACGCCGACGGGGCCGCGAGCACACGCGACGGGGGCCGACCTGGCCGAGAACCCCCACGTCCCCCGGCCCGTCGAGAAGACGCTGTCCGACGACGACTGGCGCGCCGAGGGCGCGATGGCGTACCTGTACCGCCGGGGGTTCGACGTGTACGACATCAACACCATCCTCTCGGCGGGCGCGCTCGGGCAGGCCAGCGAACGGTCGCTGGTGCCGACGCGATGGTCGATTACGGCGGTCGACGACACGGTCGGCCAGTACGTCCGCGGGACGCTCCGCAACGCCAACACTATCGACAAGCCGGAGCTGTGGTACAACGAGTACATGGGGAACCGCTACTGGGTCGTGCTTGCGCCCGGCCGCTGGGAGTTCGAACTCGTCGAAATGAAAGCGCCCCAGAGCGTCTGGAACCCACGGCCCGAAACTGGCTACTACATGTCGAGTGCCCACGAGGGCTACGAGGGGCGGACCGCCTACGTCGAGGAGACCGCCGGAGCGTACTACGCGGCACGGCTCGGCGTCCTCGAACACCTCCAGGAACGTGACCGACAGGCGAAGTGCCTGGTGTTGCGGGAGATAACCGACGACTACTGGGCACCGGTCGGCGTCTGGCAGGTGCGCGAGGGCGTCCGCAATGCCTTCGACGGGGACCCCGGGACCGCCCAGTCCTTCCGGGAGACGCTGACGGCTATCGCTGAGCAACTCCCCGTCAGTCTCGGGCAGTTACGGCGAAAATCCGAACTCGTCGCCGGGCTTCAGTCGCAGTTAAGCGATTTCTGACGGGGACTCGGGTCTGTCAGCGCGGCCACTCGATTCCCGCTCTCAGTATTCGGTCCTCGATAGCCCGTTGTGTCAGCGGCAGGACTCAGAGACTCCCGGTGTCGCGTGGGGAGACCTCAACGAACGCCGGGGTGTCAACCGCTCCAGCACACACTGGGCAGCCAACAACCAACAGGCGCTCCCGAACGCCGCCGTCGACCGTTGCACACGCATCACAGTTCGGGCACGTGAAGCGGTACTCCGGCATGTATTCAGCCACGGACTGGGATAGCTGAAGGAACTGCCCCCTCAATGTGGAGGGACTATACGTACACAGGGCGGACTACTCGGGGGTCGGCTCGCAAACCGCTGGTGCCAAACGGTGACGCGGCTCGGATATATAGCCCACAATAGCGGTCTTAGGAAGGGTTATGTCGGTGGCTCGGAACGGTTACCCGATGACTGAGACGCCCCTGAAGCTCGGGTTCGTTTGCGTCCAGAACGCTGGCCGCAGCCAGATGTCCGCAGCGTTCGCCGAGCGAGAACGTACCCGTCGCGGCCTCGAAGAGAGAGTCGAAATCCTGACCGGCGGCACAGACCCTGCGGACGAAGTGCATCCGGAGGTCATCGAGGCAATGGCCGACCTCGACATCGACCTATCTGACCGGGTCCCGCAAGCGGTTTCGAACGACGAACTCAACAGTTGCACCGTCGTTGCGACAATGGGGTGTTCGACGCTCGATCTCGACGCTGACGTCGCAGTTCGCGATTGGGCGCTAGAGGACCCACACGGGCAGTCAATCGAGCAGGTTCGAGAAATCCGAGATGAAATCGAGGGGCGTGTTGCTGACCTGTTCGACGAATTCACCGACGAACGCACCGATTGAAGCGATGTACACACCGAACACACTTCGCTCTGTCCGCTCGCGTGTGCGGTGGATTTCGATGGTCCGTATAACCGACACCTGATGGAGATGCCGAACTTCGGGTGGCCCGACGCAGCGGCTCAGTCCGTGGCCGCTGACTACCACTCGACGTACGTGAGATACTCGACCTGTTCGTAGGCCAGAAGCCACGTCCCGTAGCTATCTGAAACCTCGATCCCATCGTGTTCCCGGATGCGGTCAGTGACCGCCCGGAAGGCCTCGTCGTCCTGAAAGTACCCGCCGTCGATGGCTTCCTCGACGACTTCTCGCTCGGCTTCAGAAAGGCCAGTGAGCCTGAACAGGTATCTGTCTCTGAGCTGGTCAGCGAACGAGTCAACACCCGACGCAACTTCCGCCGCCTCGTACCGGTATTCGGTCTCTGTCGTCGTTCGCGTGCTAACCATCACCCGGTATCGGTCGCCGTCATGGACGATAATATCGTACTGTTGTTCTGGAACGAACACCGAACTGTCGCCCACTTCCTCGGCGGTACCATACCCGACACCCACGTCGTATCCGTCCCCGCTGGGCGGGTTGTCGTCTGAAATAATCGGGTCAAGACGCTGTCGGTCCACCTCCGGTAGCTCCTCGTAATCGACCGTGCCGATGTCAGCCGTCGAATCGCCTGGGTCGAAATCGAGTCGTACCTCGTACACGGTCGCTTCGTTGCTTTCGAGCGGCGTCTCAGAAACCTCGTAGAAAGCATCGTCAATCCGGACAGTATCGGTCCGGTCGAACAGTTCGTGTCGGCCCCGGCGCGTTGCAGAGCCGTTTTCGATGGCCGCCGAGACGACCGTATATTCCGCTGATTCGGGATTGGGCGACATCGAAACTTCATCAGCGATGTCGGCCGCCGTCGCGTCGTCCATGTCCAGTACAACAGCGGGGTGACCGCAGCCGGCGACAGCGACCGAGAGGAGGGCTGTTCCACTTGCGAGGAACTGGCGTCGTCGCATATAGCCACTGACAAACAACCAGAAGGAAAGCTTTCTGTGTCGTTTACCCTGACTGCTGAGCGAGTGATCGTCGGTATGCCGGCGGATTGCCGCCAGCCAGAACTGTGCGGGCGATAGTTCGAGACGAGAACAGTGGGCCAACGCGGTCTGAGCAATCGGGCCTTGCGGTCGGGTTCGGTAGTCGGTAATCATCGTTAGATTTCCTCCGGCAGGTGGTCGCGGCGTCGACGCATCCGCTGGCGCTTCGACGCTTTGTCGTAGTGCTTTTCGAGAATCTTCTCGCTCACGTCACCGCGGTCACTGACGACCTCGCGCGGCGTCCCAGCATCGCGGTGGGCCGTGATCGAACCGGTCCGAACTGCGTGTGGTGACACCGATGACGGGCAACCGCTCGCGCGGTCGTGCGTGTTGAACTCACAGGTTTCCGGGTCGTAATCGTGCGGGCAGGGTTCACCGATGACGCAGGGACGAGTCAGCCGGTACACCCAGTTCTGGAACGTCGTTACTGACGGTCGACCGAACTCGGTAGTCACCAACGGAGATCGCCCGTGGTCGTCGGTCACGTCGTGGCGGTTCGGGCTGTCGATGTAGTCCTCGATCACCGCCGCGACGTGCGCCGAAAGCGATACGTCACGCTCACCACCGTCACCGTTCTTCAGCGGTGTGCCTGTATCCGGTCGATGCCGGAAACAGAGCGCACGCTCGTCGGCGTCGAAGTCTTCCTGGTCGAGCGCACGGACGCCACCACGTCGGGCCGAGGTCCGCCACATCAGCAGCAGCGTGACGTGTTCTGCCGAAGCGTATCGGTACTCTCTCAGGTAGTCCAGAATCGCGTTTGCGCGTCCGGAATCGAGTTGCGTATCGTCCGAGCCGTCACCGTTCACGTTCGGGAGCCGTATCCGCTCTGGCAGGGATTCAGGCACGGCGTCGATGTCGACGAGGTGATCGAGGAACCGGCGGACGGTCGACACCTGTCCCTGCATGGTCACGTCGTTGCAGGTGTCGTCGTCGCCGTTGTCCTCTCGCTTGTAGACGCGGTACGCATGGACCGTTCGGAGGTCCACGTCGTTCATGTTCTGGATGCCCTCGTCTTGCAGCCAGTCGATGAACGACCGGAGCCGCGACTCGTGGCTTCGCATCGTCGTGTCGCGGAGGTCGTAGCGCCGCGCGTCGAGGTAGTACGTCAGCGCCGCCTCGGGCGTGATCGGGTCGAGGTCGTCGTCGCTCATTGTTCACCTCGCTCGAAGGTGAACGCGAGCGACAGCGGCTCACCGTGGTTTCCGCACGCCGGACAGACGCGAACCGGCTCGAACGTCACGTTCGAGCAGGCTTCGCAGACGTACAGTCGGTCGTCGCTCATAGCGCACCGTCCTCAACGAGAGTGCGGGCCGCCTGATTCGCGGTGAGGGCCGTCGGACCACCATCGGACGGGTAGCCGTAGGGACTGCGTCCCATGGCTTCCAGAATCGCATTGACACTGGGAACGTCGTCACCGGATACGCTTCGCTGTGCATCGATAGCAGCTGCAACAGCCTGAGAAGCGAGACGAAACTCGGCGCTGTCACCGGGCCGCTGCAGTTCTGTGACGCCCATCATCCGGTCGCAGTTCGGACAGGGCGTCTTTCGCTGCCGGGTAGCAGCGTCAGCACGGTTGTTACACTCCTTCGAGTGTCCGCAATCCGGACAGTGGACGCGGTAGACCGTGTACGAGCTACCAGCGGTCTTTTCACTCCGTGCGTCGTTTCTTGCCGTGCGGGACTCCACTCCCGCGCTGGTTTCGGTTTCCATCGTTTCACCGGAGCCACCTCGGGGCCGTGTTCCAGCACGGCCCTTCGTTACTTCCCGGCCAGAGTCATCAACGACCAACTGGGCGGCTCCATCTTAGCCATCTTCTGGTTACCACTTAATTGTTTTCACTAATTCGTGAACACGTATTCGGTGCTACCACTACTTGCGGTCTATTTCGTGTACATCTTTTATATGAGGCCTATGAAGCCGTACTATGGACGAGAACGGCGACGATTGGGACTGGCTTACCGACATGGACTTCGAGATCTTGGAAGTCATGCGCTTCGAGCTGATACTCTCGCCGTCGATCATCGCGGAGAACATCGGTCGGTCACGGGAGGGTGTTTCTAACCGTCTCAACTCTATGCAAGCAGGCGGACTGATTGAAAAACTTGATCGAGGAAAGTACCGTATCACGGACGATGGACTGAGGGTGTGGAAACAGGCTGACGGCTCACAGTACGAAAAACGTCGACTCGAAGTCACGGAACGGAAGCAAATCCACCGTGAACTCGGTGTGTCGTTGGAGGAATACCACGAAGAAGTTCAAAAGGAATACGAGAAGATCCAGCAGAGCAACCAGAACAGCGATATGGACGATGATCTTCTCGAACTTGCTTTTGAGCGCGCAAGAGAACGGTTACAGGAAGAACACGAATAATTCGCTCTCTCATCAGGGACTCGTTTGACGGTCGTTGCTCAGCTCCGAATTTTTGGATATACTCTGTTCGTTGTTAAATATTAGTAGTGATGTCGGGTAGATACTTATACAGAGACAAAATATTATATATTAATTCAATCATGCCATCAGGATACACATTAATTCCTGTGCTTCAAACACCAAGTGTTGATCCAGGTGGAACAGCCGTCATAGATCTATATATATCAGGGACAGGAGAAGTAGAAAATAGTAAATTGGTGATGATTTGGGGGAACAGGGAACTAAGCGCTGAACACCCCGGTAGTCTCAAAATCGGTTATGATGTCTCCGAAACTGAAGATGGTGGCGCAGAAGTTAATTTCGTGGAGGAAGGCGAATTACCGGATGGGAATGAACATGATATCGACGAGATCGGCGCCGTTGTAAAACTTCCTTCATGGATGTTCACTACAGTTCCTCAAAACTTTACAGAAAGTCATGACGTATTTGACAACAATATTATGTCTGAAGGTCCAGAAAGTTATGAACAAGTACTAACAGAAGTCGGTGCACATTACCCACCATTCAGATTAGAAATGAATATCAGTGGTGATGCGAAGCCTGGTGATTATACGATTACGTCAGTTCTGGCGTATAATAGCGGTGTTATGAATCAGCCATATTATGACCGTCGTGAATCTGAGCTGCATGTCAATAACCGTCGAGAGAGGTGGGAGCCGGTCCCGACACTCATTGCGATTGGTGGCGGAACGGCAGCCGTTCTAAGTTTGATTTCACAGACGGGGTTTTTTAATTGGCTCTACTGTTTTCTAGTATCAATTTTTTGATTTTGAATGCCATGCATAAATTATCGGAGGATCTTTTTCGCGGTTAACAACAGGTAAGCTATCAGAATAAGTTACATAATCTTCAGCAGTTTCGATATTATACGCAGTATTGGCTAATTCGCTACTGGGGAGGTCCCAGTACGTATACGCACCGATGTAGTCCACAATACACCTGAACGTAGCCTCTTCAGGCAGCGTTGAACGCACCTGCGGCTGTTCCACATCGGAAATCGCCCGCTCTACGGCAGCGTCGAGATCGTCGAGGTCGTCCCACTGCCGACGCGCCAGGTTGTCGCGTATCTCGCTCTCACTCGCTGCTTGTACTGAGTCGAGCGAACACCAGCGGACGGCTTCGCGCACGTCCGGGTCTTGCAGGTGGTCGTTCGGGTCAATTCCTTCCGTAATTGGCTTCGAGCAGGACCAGAAGCGCCGGTTTGTCGCCCAGTACAACGCGAGCTTCCACGTCGCTGCTTTGTCCGCGTACGTCTCTCGTTCGTCGCCGCCCTGCTCGAAGGACTCCGTAGCGTCGAGCAGTGAACCGAACGTCGCGCTCAGGTACTTCCCGAGATACGCGCCAGCTGTCGACTCCTTTTCGTGACCGTCGTCGCCGAACTCGATCAACTCGTGCGACCGGGTCCGTTCGCGCACCCAGTCTTCTCCGTGATCGTGGTCGCCGAACCGATACCAGTCGACGAAGCCCTCGTCGCTCTGGAACTCCGGTTCCAGGTCATCAAGGTCGTCGCGGTACGTCAGTGGGTATACGTCGACGATCTCTCCTTGCCCGTAGTCGGCCCATTTCGCGGCTACTTCGGACTTGTCACACAGCCACGGCAGTCCGTCTTTCTCGCGTGTCGGCACGTCGAAAAACAGCACGTGCAGGTGCGGGTATCCTTTCTCGGTAAACTCCAGCGCCTTGATGTAGTCTGGTCGGTCACGCGGTCGCCCGGTCACCTCGCTATCGAGATTGGGACGCCAGCCGGGAACGGCCGGGTCGCGGGTATCGGCTTTCGTCGATGGGTCCGAATCGAAATACGACAACAGCCGGTTGAGGTTCTCGTTTATCGAATCTATCCCGTCGAGCAGCGAGTCTTGGCGCTTCGGGTCTGTCGTCAGCGTCACCAGCACGGCGTTCTCAGCATTCTCGTAGCCGTATTCCAGCGCATCATTGAATCGGGCAAACTGCTTGGAGACACGACCTTGATCGTTGAACCGGGTTTTGTAGTCCTTCGTCATCCGCTGTGTGGACTCACCGCCACGGCGATCTACGAAGTGGACATCAAACAGCAGCTTGTAATCCTTGATGCGGTTCAGGTAGGATGTAAAACCGTCCTTCAGTAACTCGCGCAAGTCATCGTCTACAGAATCGACACGAGAGAGGTAATTACGCAGAAACTCGCGGTCGTACGTTACACCCTCTGTCTGGGTTGTTTGAGTAATGCCTTCTGTAATCAAGTCAAGAAGCCGCAGTGTCGGGGTCACGAAAAGAACGCCTGACGACCGGGATTTCCGCACGTACGGGTCGTCATCGGCTACGAGGTCGTCGATGAAGCGGTATGCAAACTGGTAATCCGGGTCCGAACCGTCGACGCGCTCGCACGTCTCCGGCGAGACTCCTTTCACAGCGTACGAAACAACATGAGACAGCGGCGTACCTTCCGGATGCGCCGCAATGAACTTCGCAATGCGTACGCGGTCTTCATCACGTTCGGTCAGTGTTCCGTGGAGCAACTGGCCGTGACCGAGGAGGTCGCGCTCTTCCAAGAGGTCTGCTAAGACGGGAGTGTTACATCTATCAGCGAGGTCGAGGCCGCCCAGGTGTCCCGGCGGCTCCACGCGGCTCGTCATGCGTGGGACCCCGCACAGGCAGAAACGGCATTGGTCGGACAGGTGAACGCGGTAACGATTCCCCTCACCCGCCGGGTTCGGGGGAAACGCTCGGGCTTCCGGGTCGACCCGCAAGGGGCCGCTGCCGGCTGGTCGAGCAGGTGCGGGCCGCGATTGGCGCTCGCGGCCCGGTCCGGGCTGCTCGCTCCGCTGCGCTGCCGGGCGTACCAGCTCTCCCGCGCCCTCGCTTTCGGTGGACTGTGGAGGCTGGCAGACACGCACGGCTGCGAGGTCGAGTCAACCCCCGCAAGGGGGGTTTCCTCTCCCGGAACGCGAACCTGTGGGGTCGGGCCGCCAACACACTGGGTTGGTCGGACGGTGGGTCGGCTACCTACGGCGGGTACTCCCCTGTCCTCTCCTCGGCACATCGTTGGACAGAGGAGTTACCGGCCACGCGCGGGATCGTCGGCACTGTGCCGGTCGAGCGTCGGAACCGCGTAGCAGTGGCGACACTCCCGCGCTCGTGCGTAGTCCGAGTCGATCTTGTTGATGCAGTTGTCTTGGCAGATGCAGCACCGGTACGCGGTGTACTCGGACCAGTCGATAGAACCGGGAATCTCCGGCTTGTGTTCCTGCGGCAGGTTCTCACGACCGGAGCCACGTTTCGACGGACTCGGAACCGGTGGCGATGTCTCTCGGAACTCTGAGTCGGTCACCGGAACCACCTCGTGAGAACAGCCTGAGCCGCAGTAAACGCCAGACGGCGGCAGGGTCCGCAAGGTTCGCTTGCGAGTTGACAAATACTTCCTTCAACGGCACTTTTCAATTCCGCCGAAATCGACGAATTACGGCGCTGTAGCTCCGGTTCTGGTAAAGCCAAGAACGGGGAGAACTCAGTATGGGCCAACGCGGATTTGAACCGCGAACCAGACCCGCAGACAGCGACAGCATCCACAGCAAAAATTACCGCTACCACTCACTATCATCGAACTGCGCGGGAGTGTTCCAATGTCTGAAATCGATGGGATACTTCCCGACGATGCATTGAAAATGTATCTGGATGAACGCCGCAGAGAAGTGAGCGAAGCAACCCTCGACTCTCACAAATACCGTCTCAACCACTTCGTCCAATGGATGAAAGAAACACCCGACATCGAAGAAACAGACGACCTTACTGGACGCAAACTCCACGAGTTCAAAATGTGGAGACGGAAAGGCGGTGAACTGAACAATGTCAGTATGCATACGCAACTGTCGACACTGCGTGTGTTCATCCAATTCCTCGAACGGATTGATGCGGTCCACTCTAACCTGCATGAGTCCATCGACATCCCATCCCTCAACGGTGATGACCAACGGTCCTCATTAGTGGCAAAAGAACGTGCAGACGCCATTGAGTCCTACTTAGAACGGTACGAATACGCAGCGATGAACCACGTCATATTCCGAATACTGTGGCGCACGGGAATGCGTATTGGAACAATGGTATCCCTTGATGTGAGTGACTACAATCGAACAGAACGGAAGTTGCACGTCCGACACCGTGAAGAGACGCCGTTGAAGAAGCAAGAGGACGGTGAGCGTATCATTGCCCTTAACGCTCATACGTGTGCTATACTCGATGATTGGATAGACGACGTACGACCTAATGTAACGGACGAGCATGGTCGTGAGCCGCTTGTTTGTACTGAAACAGCCCGTGCTTCCACGTCGACGTTACGACGGCACGTGTACCGACTCACACAGCCCTGCTTGCATAGTGAGTGTCCACACGACACTAATCCCGACGACTGTGAGACATCGGGCTATACGAACAAGCCAAGTGGGTGTCCATCGATTCGACCACCCCATGATATTCGTCGTGGCGCGATTACTCACTTCCTCTCACAGAACGATATTCCTGTAGAAGCTATCCGTGATAGGAGTGATGTGAGTGAAGGTGTGTTGGAAGACCACTACGATGTTCGCTCAGAAGACGAGAAGGCAGAGCAACGGAGAGAACACTTCTCAGATGAATGATTGATTGACTGTCACATAGCATCTATTCAATATTTTTGGACCGTACAAAGAACGACTTAGCCACAGGTAGGTGGATAGTGGGGCGGCTTGCTAACATCAAAAGCACAGCGGTTGCTAAGTTTGGAACTGCAGAAGTGGTGAAAAAAGGGGACAACTACATATGTTAATAGTATGTTGCTGTCCGCTTTCTGAGAACATGATGGATGGAACGGTCCACGGGTTTTTCGACAGTGGTCCAATCACGTGATTGCTGGCTGATTCAGCCGCCCTTTCGCGACACCTGTGTCCCAGTGTAGAAGGATTATACGTCTTCCCGACTACCAGTGATTACACTCGGTGACCTACGACAAAAAAGGATGAACCGTCGTAGTATCGGACTGTTGTAGTTCACTCCTGATACTGCGGTCAGGTTTCATCCTTGACCATCGTCGTAGCGAAAAACCAATACCGAGGTCTTGACAGCCATGAGCATACACAAACAGCACCAGCCACAGCGACAGCGCCAAAGTGATAATCAAGACCTGCACCGACGATGTGTGAGATTTGCAGTCAGTGCCCACAAGTTTCTGTACCCGTCAGAGGATGTGGGCATCCACTATATCAGTGGTGAGGAAATCGTTAATCAGGCAGTTGCCAACGGATATGAGCAATCTCATTTCGAGACGTATCTTACCAAAGTCGACGTAGATGCAGTCAACAAGGAAATTGGACCGACCAAGGATATTGGTGTCCAAGCCACTGTGCAGAACACTACACGTGAAGAACGAGCTGCAGAACTTCGTCGGTTTGGTATTGCGTTTGAGCGTGATATCAAGCTTGTTCCAACAAAAGAGAAGAAACCACTGTACGCTACGAAGGGTACTTCCATAGACGAGGTTATCGAGGATGAAGATTTCTACGATATAGACGATGCTGCGAGGTTGTTGTGTGATGGAACATTCGACGGATTCTATCTCGTGTGTGGACGTGAGGAGTTCAATACTGAGGGTATCGTACTGCTTGATTATGATAACGTTTCACGATACGGTGGTGACGATCTTGACGACACACTCCGTATCCGTTCAGGTTCAGGAGAAGGATTCCACGACTACTTCATAGGCGAATTTCAGCGAGGAGCACGCGGTCTGGATACTGACTTTCATGTTCAGAATCAAGGTGGTGTGGTCCCTGGTTCGGACCACTCATCGGGGGGTATCTACACTGTTGAGCAGTCTCGTCCCATTGCACGTCTAAAACGCTCACAGTTACCCGAAGAACTTCGTCCAGCCACGGGCGATACCAGTGACCAAGACGTAAGTCCATCCAAGTCTTCTGACGAAAATCTTCCTGCATCAGTCATAGAAAACGGTCAGTTTACGAATGAGGTTGGTATCTCGCTATCAACCATTCGTGAACGAGATTCTGATGTTGATGACCTCCTTTCGAATCTTGAGCCTACTTCCGTTACTGTGGGTACACCACAAGGTGCATCCAGTCCAACCCCGTCAGAATATGATGCGAAACTCGCTGGTAAACTGAAATTCCATCGGTTCACCGACACAGATACAGAGAGGATCATCGAAGAGTACCGCAGGCCTTCAGAACGCGGTCATGGCAGCAAGTACGTTTCACGAACGGTCAGGGAATGCCCAGTATCTGATATCGCGGATTACAGTGATTGGTTCGTCCACGATTTACCTCCAAAGGCAACTCACAGCGATGGTGGAAAGAACGAACAAATAGATGAGTTCCGTAACCGTGTAACCAATCGATTAGTTGAGGCGTATGATTCAGAGGAAGACGTGCTCATTGAAGCACTACCCAGCCTGGGCAAATCATACGGAACAGTCATGGCTGCTGCACAATCCGAGGAACCAATCACGGTGTTGACAGCGCGACACGAGCTGTATGACCAATTCCGTGAGTGGTGCGACGAGTTTGACCTCACTGTTGAGCGCATCCCCTCATTCACCCATGACTGTCCGACATATGATGGAGAGCACGGTGACGAGTGGCAGGACAAGGTGAACAGCGCGTACCAATCGGGAGTGAGCGCATCGAGGATACATAAGAGTGATCTACAATTGTTTGATCAACGGCTACCTTGTCAAGCAGGCGATGAGCCGTGTCAGTTCAAACGGAAGTGGGATGACCTCAATGATGACGCTGACGTTCTTGTCGGCCACTATCGGCACGCCTACGCTCCAAAGAGTGTCAGTGACCGAACCGTCGTGATAGATGAATATGACTTGGAGGCATGGACGACTGAATTCACTGCCGACAGCGTGCACTCAATCGTCTCAGCATATCTTGATGGCAATAGTATTCCTGAGAGAGAGCTGTTCAATGCCGAAACGTTGGATGACCTTATGGAAATTCGTGGCGACTACACGGGTCTACTGCCATCAAATGTCGGCAGTAAGGACGACTTCAACCAAGTTGTCGAATCAAATGGGCACACCGACGGCGATCTCATCGTAGAGACGATACTGACTGCAGAGCGGATGGGTAATGGGTTTGAACGTGCACATCTTGGGACGGTTGATGGAAATGATCTTGTCGGAGTACGTAATCGGGAAAATGGTTCTGTGACGTTGTTGAAACGGCCCGAGCTTGACGAAACAAATGGTATCATCTGTCTTGATGGTACGCCTATTCCCGAACTATGGGAGCTTGCACTTGGTCGGGAGATAGATCATTGGCAGGCACTTTCGAAAACTGAGCGAACGACACTGTTGGATCAGCACGGCTACAATATTATTCAGCTCAATGACTCATACAAGCCATACAGTTCGGGTCAGTGGGTCACTCCACCACACGACCGTACACTGATGGAACTAATATCGGCATATGAAGATCAACAAGTCTCGGTCATTTCATCCGATAGTGCTTTGCATATTTATGAGGAAAGCGAGATGCTTGAAAACATCTCTAATACAGAGCACTTTGGCAATTTCGTAGGGTCAAATGAGTTCGAAGATGTGGCTGTTGGCTCGATTTTCGGTTCACCATCGAGATCCGATGGGTATGTGAAACGTATTGGGGCGTTAGCTAATGAAACTGTGACTGCTAACCGTGAGGACACTGATGGACGAAACAAATCCGTCGACTACGGCGAGTTTGGTAACAAGGTCGTGAAACAATATCGGGAGATGGGTGTGTTCCAAGCCATCATGCGGTTTGGTCGCAACGACGGTGTTGAGCCAAACGTCTACGTGAACACGTCATCAATCCCTGATTGGGTTCCAACAATTCGGCCCAAAGTTGCTGACCTATCGAGTTCTGCCATCAAGGTGTACGCAACGTTGGTTAACGCCGATGGCGGGCTGACCGCAACTGAAATCTGCGAGCAAACAGATATGTCTGAGAGACAGGAGCGACGGAGTCGTAGGACTCTCATCAACAACGAGCTTGTCCAATCTGAGTCTCATCCCGAAGATGGTAGGAAGACTATCTACTACGTCAATTAATCCTAGTCGTGACTTGCTTATTCTCGACCCCATTAATTTCGTCTAATCAAAATTTCGAATAGATTGATATCAAATTCACATGACAAAATAATGACAGTAATCAAATATTTCTCATGGCCATCGAATATCTGTTGAATACCTGTAGATACACTGAGAGTGTGATGGGGTAATAGCCTACCAGTTTATTTCATATTCTATGTTATGTATGGTCATTGGGATTGTATCTGCAAATTCGCTGATTTCAGTGATCAGGAATCTAACGGTATCATACTCTTTGGGTGATGATCGAGGATGGTGATCACGCATTCGGGCAGGAATTAGTTGATAGTCACAGATCCCGCCTGTGGTGCTTAGTTCCATTAGTTGAGTGAGTTCCTCGTCTCGGTTATGGAATGGGTTTCGACAGACCGCACCTGAGATCCACTCTTCGTCCCCGATTTCGTGGTGTGATTCAACAAGATCAATTGTGTCTGCAGGAATATTGGATGGTTCGGGATACCCGACTTTTTCAATGTCAATAGATTTCGCATTGTCGAAATATACTCCACTCTTTTCAGTGAATTCGTCTATAGGTTGCGTATTAATCGGTATTCCATCGAGTAACAATTCTATTGATAATCTTCGGCACTTTTCAGAATTTGTGTATCTCTCAACGTGCATTATCACGGTCGTATTAGGATACACATAGCTCAGTTCCCCCACGAAAATCGCTTGTTCAGTCTTGTAGGCCTGAAATTCTACATCAGGTGGGATAGTTGAATAACGGTAGTCTTGATTACTCACTGCACTGAGAAAGTTTTCATACCCTTTACCAAACCAAGCTCCACCCTGCTGATGAATCGTGAAGTGATTAGAATCTGTATCGATCTCGAATTCTTCAAAGAATGTAGATAATATATCAATAGCTGAGTTCAACTTTATGCCAGTAAGTCGAACCGACGTTTGATACGGGTCTGTAGGCCAGTAAACCTTCGAGAAAGTACATGCCTCAGCTATATGCCCGTCATCGATGTTAGTGAAATATACCGAAGGTTGATTTGGAAAGTCAACATCGATAGAATCTTTTGATTCAGTATTTTCAGCAGTATTTATATTACTTGATTCTTCAGGCTGTGTGTTATTTAGTCTTTCAGCGATTTCTCGCCCATGTAGATAAGTTGTTGTTGAGCCTTGTCTTGTAGGGTATACTGGGATTTGATCTTGCTCATAACTGTGTAGACCATTGCTCTCATCAACAGAGAACGAAATAATCCGCTTTCCCTCATACTCATGCTCAGTCATATCGAACGATATTCGAGGTTCCACGAGTTGCGCTATTACTTGGTTGATTGACTCTTCTACCTGGGATGGATTCTCTACATTTTGTACATCAACAATTTCTCCATCATCCTCGGTGATTCCAAGTACCAGAATCCCACCACCTGAATTCGTTAGAGCAACCAACTCTTCTGCGAGATCGCTACTCTCGGCTCTTGCATCTTTGTATTCAAGAGCCTCGTTTTCATTTGCACTATTTTTTACATATTTCAAGGGGTCCATAGTGTATCTAATCTTTTCAGAAGCAGGTTCAAATATTGAGGGGACAATTATGAGATGAAGACACCTACGACCTTGTGAGGGAGTTTATCGAAGGTGAGTCAATCGAAAGTTCGGCAAGTAACCAACCATCTTCAGATAAGACTGATGAACAAACATCGGGTTCGCAGATAGTCGATATTCAGGACAGTGACGGAGTTGATCAAGAAACGTCGACCTCAGAAGCAGTTGTTGCAGTCATTCAAGGACTCCTTGCACTTGCTGTCGTCATCGGTGTACTATATTTGATTGTCATGACCCTTCTTTTCTGAGTTTGTTCAACAAATCGTGTAGCTCAAAACTCCCACTCAAACGGTACATCATATCGAACAAGCACGGTTTCAAGCACTTATTCGAGGGAACACTATCTGGACAAAGAGCGGGTCCGTGATCCCCTCCACCATGCTATCATACTGGGATTACCATACTATCTTTCGTTGGGGGTTGAATACTACGCGTGCGCGCACATCGCGTAACACATCGCTATCGGTTAGATCATCAGTCCTCGGTTTGTTACGACAATTATCGAGTCCGGGAACCCACAAATTGATCAACTTATACGTTCAACAGTAACTCAACACACACCGCATTCATTACAAATATGATAAATAAGCTATCGTTCCGTGCTTTGGAACTAAGTTGGTTGATTTCCTACTACGGTAGAGCAACAGGTTATCTGGTCTATGAGCTGAAGAAGGAATCCGCTGATTAGAAGCATTAATCCTAGTTTGTACATCCATTTTCTCTCAACCTTTTTATACCTGTTTCTCACATGACGTATTTTGAGGCTTTGGCTGTCGTAATCGTCATCGTCGTCGCGCTCTGACGGTGAAGGAGTGGTCATATTGGCGCTACCGTTGGGTTGCTCCGTAATCCAATATTCCATTTGTTCTGCGTCCCAGTATATTCTGTCACTCGCGAAAACCACGGTATCGTTGCTGGTTATTTTCTCGTCATAAAAATTATTAATGAACCATCTCATTGGATAGAACTTCCAGCCCTTCACTTGGGTCTCTCCTCCTTCTCGACTCTCAATCTTTTTTAGACCGTAATTCACGCCAGTATACATTGGATCAAGCGACCTGATCAATTTTTCCAGCGGACGGTATTCAGGTCCCAGTATCAGGATTGCACCAAAAATATCTAGCAATAGCCCCAGTATTGTCAGGAGTCCCATTGCAAGAATCATTTGAATGGTGACAGGTAAAGTAGTGGCCTTGGAGCATGACGAGTGAATTAGTGGAAAGTTGTATGGTTGTAATCTGACTGGGAGCATCGACGTTTTACTACACTGATCTTTCCCACCGTTCACGTGCTCACTGTCCTGTCGTAACTTGATTCACCCCAAACAGCATCCCAATGCTGAATTGGTTCGTGTCGTGTGGGTTACTCGACTCGGTGGGCGTAGCGGTTAGCGCCCACCGTGAGAGTACCCACCGACCGAACCACCCACTACTCCCGTCGCACCAGGTCACTGCATCCACGACAGCGTCACGAATTGATACACAGTCAGTGGTGCAACGGCCAGCCCGTCGATGGTGAGAGAACAGTGGATGGACCTAAGCACATGCTCACAGACACATCTCCTTAGTTGTGAGCATGATACCACAACTGCCATCATATCGTCAAAATACAATCGATAAGAGTTTGAATTAACCGATCTTATCAGATGCTGTGTAGTTCTAGGTCAAAAATCACCGATACAGCTTACAACCTTGTTAGAAGTCCGTGGACAGGTCTATTGATTTGTACCGACTGTCAATGTTTGAAAGCCGTCCGTCCATCGCATACAGTCCACCGACTGAAGTACGCCAAACCTCAGTCTCCTTGATTCCGAATTTCGGTGAAACCCTGACACCGATTTGGCGACTAAGTGCAGGAAACATCTCATTCATGAAGTGCTTGAACCACTGGAATTCATAGTGGTCCATCATACCAGTACTCATCCATTCTACCGACGTTGCAGCTGCATCGTTGTCTTTGGCATCGTGGCACTGCCGACACAGTGTGTGAAGATTCGAAATGCGCTCAGAGCCACCTACGCCTCGTGGAACGATGTGATCAATATCAAGTGACTGTGCCAGCACCTGTGGCTTTCCACAGTTGGTACATTGGTAGTTATCGCGCTTCAGAACAACATCTCGCAACTCACTGAATTCCGTTAGATTGGATTGATTGTTGTTCTCTGATTCAGTGTCATTGTTATCTTGGTTCGAGTCGTCGTGTTTGTGGTGTTCTGAGGACATGGATGTCTCTCATCGTGCCACCCATTGTTCATACCGAAGATATCACATCACCACACGTTGTAGTGATGGTCGCCTTCGGTGGCCGCACCTTGGTGGCCGAAGGTGCTTACAATCGTGCGCCATCGTGCCTGGCAGCTCTGTGGCGCACTTTCAGTTCCGACGAGCGATAGCGATGCTTCTCACTATGGTACAACTCTATCAGGTCACCAAGTGGGTGCATCCCACTTTCTCGCCGCGACAAACTAATCATGAGGTGCATGCGTTAAAAAGTCCCTCACTCATGGCGCGTGCGCGCGCAGTTTCAGAAAGGAAAAGGGACTATTTATTGCTCCAACATCCTTTCCTCAGGGAAATCAAGCATGGTTACAGCCACTTGGTGAGCATGAATAGTGCGTACAAGATGCCCTCTCGTAAGAGGTCAGACGAACTTACTTAGACCAATGATTGATCGGAGCGTACACGCTACAAACCTCCTCATCAGTTTTATATTCATATGCGTGTCAGATATCGCGGAATATTTTATAGTTCGTCATTACTAATATTTATGATTGTGAGTTGTAGCTGTGCTGTCGGCTGAAGCGGTAAGGGTTAATCGGACAGTGGAGAGTTGCCCAATAAATGACGTACGGGAGACGGTTCGTACGTTCGTGCATTAACTGAAGATGTTGATGGACGGTAGTTTTATATACACCCCTCTCCCGTGTGGTCAATGGAATGCAAACAGAAAGACAGTGGGCCAACGCGGATTTGAACCGCGAACCTCCCGGTTATCAGCCGAGCGCTCAACCTGATTGAGCTATTGGCCCAACGCATTCAGTTGTACCCGAGGGGTATTGAAAAGGGTAACGTTTCGCGGCCGGTTGGGGATGTGAAACCGCGTCAGGGCTTCAGTTTTCGTCGCTGTCGTCGAAGTCAACGTCAGTAGCTTCCTCTGGATCGAAGGATGTGCCGGGACCAGACCCAGAGCCCGGACTGGGGCCGCCATCTGGGCCGGTCGGACCGGGGCCGTTCTCGTCGTTTGGGAAGCCGCCGACGTACACCTGGCCGCTGGCGAAGCCGCCGGTCTTCGCGTCGACGTACGGCTGGACGACCCAGCGGCGCGTGGCGGCGCGGACGGGGTAGCGGGTGAACGGCACCGCGAGCAGAAGACCGACGAAGTCCGTCACCAGCCCGGGGGTGAGGAAGAACGCGCCGGCGGCGATGAGAAGGCCGCCGTCGATGAGTTCGTCGGTCGGGAGTTCACCGACTGCGAGCCGCTGTTGGATTTTCCGAAGCGTCGCGCGGCCTTCAGCGCGGACCAGCAGCATGCCGATCAGCGCCGTCAGGACGACGAGCGCGACCGTCACGAGCGGGCCGAGGAACGGTATCGCGACCGTCACCAGCAACACGATGTCGAACAGCGGGATGAGCAGCAACAGCCCGATGACCCGGAGCATACCACCGCTTGCAGGTCCGCCCCCAAACCCCTTTCGAGAGCGGGGCCAGCTACCGGGCGGTCGATCACCGCTCCCGCAGTCGGACCTCGATAGGCTCTGTGGGACTCAGCGTAATCTGCATCGCCAGCGACAGCGGCGGTTCGGTGACCGCGTCGACGGCGTACTGTTGAGCGATGGTTGCCAGGGCGAGTTTGGCCTCCATCCGGGCGAAGCGCATCCCGATGCAGTGGCGCGGGCCGCCGCCGAAGGGGTAGTAGGCGTAGTCCGGGAGCGACGATTCGAGGTCGTCGTCCCACCGTTCAGGGCGGAACGCATCGGGCGCGTCGTACCACCGTTCGTCGCGGTGGACGAGCCACTGCGGGAGGGTGAGCTGTGCGTCCGTCGAGAGTTCATATCTGCCAAGGGTCACCGGCTCCGTCGGCTGACGAAACACGGTAAACGCGGGCGGGTACAGCCGGAGCACTTCGTTCAGTACGGCGTCGAGATACGGCAGGTCGAACAGGTCTTCGGGCGTCGGCTGGCTGTCTCCCAGTGTCGCGTCAAGTTCCTCGTGCAGGCGTTGCTGGCGCTTCGGATGATTCGCCAGCAAGAACCAGGCGTAGGTGAGCGTCAGCGCCGTCGTGTCGTGGCCGGCGACGAGAAAGGTAAGGAGCTGGTGGCCCAGTCGCTCGCGGTCCATTGTCTCGTCATCGAGCGAGAGCAGCAGGGAGAGGACGTCGTCACGTGCCTTGCGGGCGTGCTCGTCTTCGCGCTGACGGGCGGCGATAACGTCGTCGAGCGTGGACTGAAACTCGGCCAGCGAGTTGTTGACAGCGCGGTTCGTCGCCGTCGGGACCCACAGCGGGAGGTACGCTGACAGCGACCGCGGGTCCAGCCGCTTGCGAAGGGCGTCAAGCAGCGGCTCCAGCGCGTCTGCGGTAGTCTCGATGTCAACGTCCAGCAGCGTCTTGCCGAGAATGTTCAGCGTCAGCTCCTGCATGTGCGGGCGCACGTCGATGCGCTGGTCGTCGCCCCAGTCCGCCGCGGTCCGGTCGGCGAACGCGGTCATCGTGTCGCCGTAGGCGGCGATGCGTTCGCGGTAGAACGCCGGCTGGAGCGCCGTCCGCTGACGCTGCCACTCCTCGCCCTCCAGCAGGAACAGCCCCTCACCGATGAATTGGCCGAGGGTGTCCTGAAGGAGTTGCCCCTTCTCGTAGGCGTCGGCGTCGGTCACCAGCACTTGCTCGACGAGGTCGGGATGGCAGACGAAACAGCCCGTCGTCCCGGCAACGCTGTACCCCACCACGTCGGCCTCGTGGGCACCGGCGCGGTCGTAAAACCCGAGCGGGTCACGCAACATGGCGGCGGTGTTGTCGAGGAACGGGACGCGACCGAGGCGGGGCGGCCGGTCGCCCGGCGTGACCGGCTCCGGAGGGTCGGGACTGGCCTGCGGGGTATCCATCGCCGATACTTGGGTCGCCCCGCCAATCGGTCTTTCGCCGAGTGAGAGGGCCTTTGTACGCTCACCGCCCAGGGCAGGTATGGACGAATACGCACGCGACACGAAGGTCGAGTGGCGCGAGTGGGGCACAGCCCCGTTCGAGGACGCCACCGAGTCGGGGAAGCCGGTGCTGCTGGCGCTGACGGTCCCGTGGAGCGCCGAGTGCCGGGCGATGGACCGTGGCACGTTCGGCGAGCCCCGCATCGCGGCCAACATCAACGACGGGTTCATTCCGGTCCGTGTCGACGCCGACCGCAATCCCCGTGTCCGGGAGCGGTACACGATGGGTGGATTCCCGTCAACGGTGTTTCTCACTCCTGAAGGAGAGGTTATCACCGGCGCGACGTTCCTCGGACCGGACGGGTTCCGCGGGATTCTGGACTCTGTTCGAGAGTCCTGGGACGCCCAGGGCGCGGCGGCGGGCTCGGTCCCCAGACAGCTCCAGGACGAGTCGCCGCCGGCCGGCGAGCTCCGGCCGCGCATCGAGGAGCACATGATAGAGCAACTGCTCGGCGCGTTCGACGAGGAGTTCGGCGGCTGGGGAACCGACGTGAAGTTCCCGCTCCCGCGGACCGCCGAGTTCGCCCTCGTTCGGGCGCGGGACCAGGCCACCCGGACGCTCGAAGCCATCCGCACGCACCTGCTGGACACCTACGACGGGGGCTTCTTCCGGTACTCGACGGAGCGCAACTGGGGGAACCCGCGGCGGGAGAAACTGCTGGACGAGAACGCCGCGCTGGTCCGGGCGTTCGCGCACGGCTACCGGTACACCGGGACCGAGGCCTACCGCGACGCCGCCCAGCGGACCGTCGACTACCTCACGACGACGCTGTGGGCCGGCGACGCCTTCGCCGCGAGTCAGGCCGGCTCGGACGAGTACTACCGGCTGGAGCCGAGCGAGCGCGAGGGGACGGTGTCCCCGAACGTCGACGACACGGTGTTCGCCGACCGCAACGGCCTCGCCATCGACGCCCTGCTGTGGATGGCGGCCTACACCGACGACGAGCGCGCCCGGCAGTACGCGACTCGCGCGCGGGACGCGGTCTGTGAGTCGCTCGTCGACGGCGGCGAGGTGGCCCACTACGACGGCGCGGACAGTGACACCGGTCTGCTGCTGGACCAGGCCCAGCTCCTCCAGGGGCTGACGACGAGCTGGCAGGTCCTCGGTGAGCCGGGGCCGGCCGAAGCTGTCGCGGACTGGACAATCGAAAACCGCCAGCAGGACGGGGGTGCGTTCCGTGACGGGCCTGCAAGCGGGCCAGGACTCTGTGACCGCTCGCTTCATCCGCTCGACGCGACGGTGGAGCTGGCCGACGCACTGGTCGACCTCGCGGCACTCACCGGCGAAGACAGATACCGCAATACGGCGCTTTCAGCGGTCGAGTCCTTCGCCGGCGCGGCAGAACGGATGGGCGTCGAGGTCGCCGGTTACGCCGGTGTCGCGGCGCGTCTCCAGCAACCCCAGACACTCACGGTCGGCACCGAGGCAGGGACCGATCTCCATCGCGCGGCACTGCGGCTGGCCGACCACGAAACTACTGTCGTCCCGGAGCCGAACGGCGACGGTACGGCACGACTCCTCGACGGGGATGCTATCGTCGCCGAGGGGGCAACGCCGGCCGAACTCGAAGCCTCGCTCACTGGCGAGCGCTGACACGAACAACGGCAGCAAACGTTGACAAACGGTAAACCCCCGATAAGTTTTTGCACACGTATCTTGATGTATGGGTATGTCCAGTCTCAGAGATCTCGGACTCTCCGAATATGAAGCCAGAGCATACCGATCACTGCTTGAAACGGGACCGACAACGGCCAAGGAGTTATCGCGGGCCAGCGACGTTCCAATGGGCCGCATCTACGACGTCCTAAACAGCCTCGAAACGTACAATCTCGTCCGCAGCCAGACCGCCAGCCGACCCAAAAAATACGTCGCCGTCGAACCGGACACGGCTCTCGACCGACTGCTCGAGGACAAGAAGCGCGAACTCCAGGAGAAGGTCGGCCAGTACGAGGAAATCGTCGACGACCTCTCGACACAACTGGAGTCGGCAGAGCCCGTCGAGGAGCCGTTCTGGACAGCCGCCGTCGGCCCCGACAATTCGCTTGACCTATTACTTGAGCGGCTGGCCGCCGCCGACGACGAGATTATCATGGTCGGCTCGGCGCCCGCCCGGCAGGTCGACATTCTCTCCGGGACCGAGCGAATCGTGGATGAACTCGAAGCGGCGTTGGAACGAGGCGTCGAAGTATCCCTGCTCGTTCGGCCGGACCTGTTCGAGAGCCTTCCTGAAGAAGCCAACCGCGAGTACTACGAGCGCCTCTTCCACTACGACAACTACAGCGCTCGCGCCAGTCCCAACATCAGAACCACGTTCGAGCTACTCGATGGGGTCGAGGTCTGTATCGAGGTCCCACACCCGCTGGGCCGCGAGGAAACCTTCGGCGTCATCGACATGAAAGACTCCGATTTCACTGCCGATATCAGCCAGGCGTTCGAAGAACACTGGGCCGAGGCAAAGCCGGTCGGCCCGCCGTAACTGGGTCATCGGAGAGTTAGAAACAGAGTCACAGACAGCGACCACAGTCTCTCGGGTCGCGACGCTTGCGGCTTCACCACTCGCAATCGAGACGCGTTGCGTCTCGCGCTCTCCACTCGATGTTTCGAGAACTTCGCCGCGCTCAGCCCTCGCTACTCGCTGACTTCCTGCCGCAGGTCGCCCAGCTGTGCCACACGCTCGGCGTGAGCGTTGTGCTGGTGGATGGACTCGTCGTTCGACTGTTTCATCGTCACGACGGCATCGTCCGGCAGGTCCGGGAACGTGTCGACGACACCCTCGGCGAGGGCGCGAACGCAGTCCTCGACGAACTTGGCGTCCTTGTGGGCCTCGTAGGTCATGTGATCCTCGTCGGGCCGCTTCGCGAGGTTGTAGATGCGGGCGCTCATCGAATCCCGGGCGACTTCGATAAGTTCGTTCAGATCGACCTCAGGCGCGCCGTCGCTCTGGACGGTGAGCGTGGCGTGGCCGCGCTGTGAGTGACCGGCCTGTGGATTGGTTTCGAGGAACTCCTCGATGACATCGTCTTCGACGTTGAGTTGCTGGAGCGTCTCACGGGCGCGGGAGGCTGACATCCCCTGTGAGCACGGACAGACAGTCATCCCGGTGACACGGGCACCGATTTCCTCGCTCGTCCCGTCTTCGGTCGCTGTCGCCGAGGCAATGATATCGGCCGTCGACTGGGTAGCCATCCCCGACTCCGGCGTCTTCTCGTGTGTGACGTACTCGGCTTCCATCCGAACCTCGGCTTTCGTTGTATAATCGTGCTTCTCAAGCAGGAGTTCAGCGGCGTCACCACAGACGTCCTCGACCCGGTAGGCCTCCTCCGAGACGGCGGTCTCCAGCGTTTCGTCGATGACCTCCATATTGCGGGACATGTCGGCACCCTTTCGCCAAGACGGCAGATCAACGAACACTTCGAACTCCGCCATGAGTACGATGGGGTCGCGGTCACGACGCCCCAGTTTAACGAGCTTCTCGACGCCCGTCACACCGACGCGATTGAGACCGACCGTTACGTCCGGACTCGACGCCTGCACGTCCGGGAGTTGTTGACTCATTGCCCTCTCTATGGAAGAGAATCGGTTAGTGCTTTCGAAAGGGTGGGCGGGTCGCCGTGAGTCCCGAAGCGACCACTCCGAACCGGATCAAAACTGTGTGCTGTCCGGCATTGACTCGTCCGTCTCAAAGTTCCGGAACAGCAACTCGAAATCAGTGGCATCGAACGAATCCGTGAGTTCGTCAAGTTCCGCACGGACTTCGGTAAGCTCGGTTCTCAGTGCAGTGAATTCCTCGCTCTCATCGAGGACAGCCTGTGGTTTCGACGATTCCAGTGCAGCGTATTTCGCCGTGAGCGAGTAGCACTCACGCAGGCGTTCCTCGTAATCGGCGTGCCGAAGCAACTGCTCGATTGTCTGGAAGAGGTCCTCCTTCGACACCGGTTTGAGGACGTAATCATCGAAGGGCATCTCGATGATATCAAAATCGGGGTCTACTGCGGTCACCATCGCCACGCGTGTGTCGTAGCGTTTCTCACGGATCGCCGACAGTACCTCGTCGCCGGAGCGGTCTGGCATTCGCCGGTCTAACAGGACAACATCGACTGTGGAATCCAGCTTCGAGAGGGCATCCTCACCGCTGTATGCCGTCTCGACTGTGTACAGGTCCCGTAACTGGTCCGTGTACACATCGGCCACCGCTGGCTCGTCGTCGACAACGAGGATTGTCGCTCGCCGGCCCTTTGTCATTAGCTAGCATGTTTACAACAGAATTGCAAAAGGATTCCGGCCATGTTTCCCGAGACGACCTGACTGAAAATGGTTACTGCCCGACGATGTCGTCGTATCGCGCCCCAGTCTGTTTGAGTGTCTCCGTCGAGTACAGTCGGTCGTGGTCGTACGGCAGGTGTTCGGTCGCGAGTTCGTCTATCTTCTGGTCGACAATGCCCGCTTCGCGCCCGTGAATCATGGTAAAGAGATTGTACTGCCAGTCCTGCTCCGGGCGGCGTGGCCGATGGTAGCAGAGCGTGACGTAGGGGAGTTCGCCGACTGCCTGTCCGCGCTCGTCAAGAGCGTCGTCCGGCACGTCCCAAACGACCATGCAGTTGTTGTCGAAGCCGGTGACGATGTGATTCACCACACAGCCGATACGCTTGATACAGCCGGTTCGCTTGAGCCGTTTGATCGCCGAGAGTACGTCCGACACGTCGGCATCGAGAGCGTCCGCCACGTTGCGGTAGGGTGTTGCGACAAGCGGGAAACCAGTCTGGATTTCGAGCAATAACTGCCGGTCCAGTTCTGAGAGGTCAGCGGCGGCATCTTCGCTTATGCGGGTCGCAGTGGCATCGGTCGTCTCTAGACTCTCCCGGGCGAACCGGTCCCCGTTGACAACCGGGAACTCAAGATCGATGTAGTAGTCGGTCAACATCGGCAAGACGAGTACCGAACAACCGGTTCGCTCCTCGATCTCGGCGAGAATCTCGTCGCGCCGCTGTCGAGAGCCTGCAGTGACAACGAACCACATATTCCACTCGTGGTCGCGAGCGTAGTTGTGGTTCACCTGCCGGTACCCGTTGATTATCTCTGCGACCTCGTCGAACCGCTCTTCCGGAGCACTGACAGCCGCCAGCGTGGAAGAGCCGATGACCGGCGGATTGAGGACAGGGCCGAACCGACGGAAGATACCGTCGTCACGGAGCGTTTTGACCCGTTCGAGTGCTTCCCCCGCCGAGACTCCTAACGCGTCACCGACAGCCTCGAAGGGACGTTCCTGAATCGGGAAATCACTCTGGAACTCGTCGATGAGCGCAGCGTCTACCTCGTCGATCTGCTCGCGCCACTCACCCGACTTGAGACTCATTGTATTTGATTAGGAGTGTAGTCGTGTATCCCTTTCGGGAAGGCGGTCGGTTCCCACAAATTGAGAACGAAACGCAGGGGCTTTTGAACTCTGGCCCGAACACGTTTCCATGGCGCAAGCGACCCGGGAGTACGGCGAATGGCCGCTCAAACGACTCATGACGGAAGTCGTCGGCTCCGGTCACAAATCGGCCGACGATATGTCCCGCACGCAGGCCCGGGAGGCGTTCCAGCGCATCCTCGGCGGCGAACCCGACCACACGACGCTCGGTGCGTTCTGGCTCGCCAACCGCTGGAAACGCAACACCCCCGAGGAACTGGGTGCGTACGTCGACGTGATGTCCGAGGAGTCGGTCGAGACAGCCACGCCGGACGCTGATCCGGTCGACTGCGGAGCCAACTACGACGGCAAGGGCCGGTCGGCGATTCTCGGCGTCGGTGCGGGCGTCGTCGCCGCCGCCGCCGGCACACCCGTTGTCGTCCACTCCGGCGACCGCGTCCCGACGCAGAAGCAGGACGCCTACAAGCACGTCTTGGACGAACTCGGCGTCCGAACCGAAATCGAGCCGAGCGAGAGCGCCGACATGGTCGACGAGGTCGGCTTCGGCTTCTACTACCAGCCCGCGTTCAACCCCGGTATCGACGCCCTGTTCGACCGCCGCGACCAGATGGGCGTCCGGACCTTCGTCAACACCGTCGAGACCCTGGCGAACCCAGCCGACGCCAGCGTCCACCTCGGCAGTTTCTACCACCTAGCCTTCGCGAAGAAGATGGTCCGCACGCTCAAGGAGTCCGAGACCACGTCCGTCGAGCGCGCCCTGTTCTTCCAGGGGATGGAAGGCTACGACGACGTCCGCCCCGGCGAGACCATCGTCGCCGAATGGCCCGTCACCGGCGACGAATCCGACGACGAAGACATCGCCGACTTCGAAATCCGCACCGGCGAGTACGGCATGGACATCGAGAGCGAGGACCTGCAGGTCGAGGACGTGGCCGGGGAATCAGCGGCGATAACTGAGGCCGTGCTGGCCGGCGAGCGCGAGGACGGCTTCGCCGACGCTGTCGCGCTCAACGCCGCCCTCCGCATCTACGCCCGCGAAGACGCCGACAGCATTCAGGACGGGCTTGAGCAGGCCCGCGGCGCGATTGCCGACGGCAGTGCAGCGGACACACTCGACGACCTCCGGGCCTTCTAATCCGGCGACGACGAGCAGAGCGGAACCCACTTCTACCGAGCAGGCGAAGAGATGTCGATGGGACAACACGCTAGCGCTCGTGACAGCACTGCGTGGACGGTACCCGCATCGGAGACGCCCGGAGTCCACGAGCTGGCCGACACCAACGGTGTCAGGCTCCACACCGTGACCGCTGGCCCACCGGACGGCGACCTCGTCGTCCTGTTGCACGGTTTTCCGGAGTTCTGGTACGCCTGGAAACACCAGATACCGGCGCTCGCAGACGCCGGCTACCGTGTGGTCGCGCCGGACCTCCGGGGCTACAACCACTCGGACAAGCCCGACGGCGTCGCCGCCTACCACATCGACGAACTGGTCGCCGACGTGGCGGGCCTCGTCTCGGAACTCGGCCGCGAGCAGGCCCACATCGTCGGTCACGACTGGGGCGGCGTCGTCGCCTGGCAGGCCGCCATTGACCGGCCGGAGGTAGTCGACCAACTCGCCGTCCTGAATGCGCCCCACCCGTCGGCATACGAGCGCGAACTCCGCTGCTCGGCCGACCAGTTACTTCGGTCCTGGTACGTGCTGTTCTTTCAGCTTCCCGTCCTTCCCGAGGCTAGCCTCCGCTGGAACGATTTCACCATGCTGGAGCGTATCCTGACTGACGGGCCATCCCGACCCGACGCCTTCACCGAGACCGACGTGCGTCGGTACAAGCGGGCACTCGGGCAGCCGGGCGCACGCACAGCAGCAGTTAACTACTACCGGGCGCTCGCCCGTCGGAACGCAAAGCTGACGCTCACTGCGGGCGGCGTCGGGGACCGTCCAGTGACAGCGTCAACGCTCCTTATCTGGGGCGTCCAGGACGACGCGCTCTCGCTTGCGCTGACGCAGGACCTCGACGAGTGGGTCCCGGACTGTCGAGTCGAGCGGCTCCCGGCGGCAAGCCACTGGGTTCAGTTCGATGCCCCCGAGCGGGTATCGGACCTACTGCTGTCACACTTACCGTAGCCGCAGAATAGCGAACAGCCGACACTCTCCGGCGCGTGGCGGCGTGTCGGACACCCGCTGGACGCCACGCGGTCACTCGTCAGGACATGGTGGGGGTGGCCCCGTTCCGATACTTGAACCCTCGGTCAGTGGGCAGGCTTTTCTGCCGGGCTTCCTTCCGACCGAGTATGAGCGACCTGACTGCGACCCTCCACACGACAGAGGGCGACATCGAAGTCGAACTGTACGACGAGCGCGTGCCGACCACCGTCGAGAACTTCGTCGGCCTGGCCGAAGGGGCCAACGACTACGACGGGACCGAGATCGCTCCGGGAACCGGCGCGTGGGAAGACCCCGAATCCGGCGAGAAGCGGATCGATCCGCTGTACACCGACATCGACATCCACCGCATCATCGAGGACTTCATGATCCAGATGGGGGACCCGACCGGCACCGGCCGCGGCGGCCCCGGCTACTCCTTCGACGACGAGTTCCACGACGACCTCACCCACGATGGACCGGGCGTTCTCAGCATGGCCAACAGCGGCCCGAACACCAACGGTTCGCAGTTCTTCATCACACTCGACGCCCAGCCGCACCTCGACGGCAAACACGCCGTCTTCGGGAAGGTCATCGACGGGATGGAGGTCGTCGAGTCCATCGGCAGCGTCGACACCGACCGCAACGACGCGCCGACCGAGGAGATGCTGCTCGAATCGGTCGACATCCACCGATAAGCGCGCCGGCAGCGAGACGACTTAGTTCCAGTCGGGGCTGGACCCCTGTTTCCGGCCCGACCGCGATAGCCGCTTTCTGAGGTACCGCGTGACTGGGAACAGCCGCTCGCTCAGCCGGCCGGAGACACCGGTCTGGCTGGCGTAGACGAGGACCGGCACGTCCCGGTCAGCGGCCAGCGCGATGACCTCGTCGGGCGTGCTGCCGAACAGGGCCTGCCTGAGCCAGCGGTCCCGCGACGCACCGATGACCAGCACGCCGCCGTTCTCCGCCGCGGTCTCGACGAGGCCGTCCGCGACGGTGCCGGCCCGGACGTTGTGGACCTGGGTCGTCTCGACGCCTTCGAGTGCATCGAGCGTCGTCCCCGACGCCTCGTTTGCTCCCTCGT
The DNA here is from genome assembly GCF_001280425.1 of Haloarcula rubripromontorii. Classification (NCBI taxonomy): domain Archaea; kingdom Methanobacteriati; phylum Methanobacteriota; class Halobacteria; order Halobacteriales; family Haloarculaceae; genus Haloarcula; species Haloarcula rubripromontorii. Next base: position 310,917 of record NZ_LIUF01000001.1, read on the forward strand.
CGTCGGTGCTGACGTTGATGAGGTGGAGGTCGCTCCCCAGTTGCCCGAGCGCGTTCACGAGCGGGAGTACGGCCTGATGGTGGGGGCCGCCGCCCGCGCCGATGTTGATGACGTCGAGGTCGTCCGCGGCCGCGGTCTTGTCGGCGAAGAACACGTCGCAGGGCGCTTCGCGCTCGACGGTCTCGGTCACGTCCTGATGGCGTTCGGGATACCCCATGAGGATGAGGTCGGCGTCGTCGTCACGCGCCGTCTGAAGGATGTCGAAGGCCACGTCGCGGCAGGTGTGCCCCTCGATGAGGAGGTCGACGCCGTAGTCGTCTCCCAGTTCCGACCGGATGCGTTCGGTGCGTGCCTTCGCGGTGTCCTGCACGGATTCCCAGGGCGTCTGGTCGGGCACCTGCGTCACGTTGAGGACGTGGACGACGGGGTCCTCGTCGGACACCTTCGCGAGCGCCGCCGCGAGTTCGACGTAGCGAGCGGCCCGGCCCGGGCGGGCGATGGGCACGAGGACGCGGAAGCCGCCAGTCTCGGCGGTCGCCTCAGCCCCCGCGGCACTCGCCGCTGGAGTCTCCGGGACCACCTCGCGAAGCAGGTCCTCGGTCTCCGGCGCGCCGCCCCAGGCGAGGTACACGACGACCATTGCGCCCGTCAGTACGAGCCCGGTCACGACACCTTTCGGCGGGAGGTTGTAGATGAGTCCGAGGTTCGCCAGCACACCGATGACGGGGACCACCGGGACGCCGGGGACGCGAAAGCCCCGCGTGATATCCGGGAACCGCCGGCGGGAGTAAATGAGCGCGACGTTGACGACGGCAAGCGGCAACAGGAGGTTCAGCGTCGCGAAGCCGGTCAGGGCGTTCAGCCCCAGGTGGAGGCCGAGGCCGGCGAGCAGTCCGCCCTCGGCGGGGAACAGCGCAATGAAGAACACGATGAGCGCGACGATAGTCGCTGTCGCGGTCGCCACGCTCCAAGAGGGCGTCCCGTAGTCGGGGTGGATGCGGGAGAACCGCCGGGGGGCCTGCCCGCGGGTGCCCATCAAGGAGCCGATGCTGCTGGCGGCGAGTATCGACGCGTTCGAGGCCGACACCATCGAGAAGATGGCCCCGGCCACGATGAGGCTCTCGCCGATGCTCCCGAGGAACGAGGCGGCGACCCGGCCCATCGCCGTCTCGCCCTCCTGTGCGATGACCTCCGCGGGAATCGGGGAGTTCACCATCGCGATGATGACGAACGCGTAGAGGACGGTGACCGTGACGATGCTCGCGGCGATGGCCCGTGGGACAGTCCGCTTCGGCTCGATTATCTCGCCCGCGCTGGCCGCGATGGCAGAGAAGCCGAAGAACGTGATGAACGCCAGCGCAGAGATAGTAAGGATGTCGACGGGGCCGCCGCCGAAGTTTCCGGCGAACTTACCGACAGCCACCGACGGCCCGCGGAAGGCGAATGCGCCGCCGATGAACGCGAGCAGGACGGCGACCTTCGCGCCCGTGACGAGGAGCTGGAAGCTCCCGCTCTCCTCGGTTCCGCGGGCGTTGAGAACGCCGAGCAGGACCGCAGTCGCCACGCCGGCGGTCCCGTGTGGCAGGAAGTGAAGCGACTCGGGGAGGAGGAAACGGACGACCCACTCGTCCATCGTCGCGAGGTAGAAGGCCGTCGTCCCGGTGTAGCCGAGAAACAGCGACATCCCGATGCTGTATGTCAGCAGGTCCCGGTCCTCGAAGGTCCGCGAACAGAAGAGGTAGCCGCCGCCGTTCTCTGAGTAGACCGACGCGAACTCGGAGTACGCGGCGGCGGTGACGCCAGCGATGACGGCGGCGATGACGAACGCGATGACGGCGCTCGACCCGATTGCTGCGACGGCGGTGCCGGACAGCGAGAAGATGCCGGCCGCTATCATCGTCCCCAGCCCGATTGCGAACGCGATTTTGAAATCCAGCGTTCGAGTGTGTTCGACCATTCGTCTGGCGACTGATTACCCCAGTTGATACGTAATAGTATCGTTCAGGCGATTCTCCGAACACCCGTTTTCGTCCGGTTTTCGGTAGGGGACGCCGCCGCGTCAGCCCTGCTTACCACCAGAGCAGGCCACTGGCGGTCGAAACGCGCGACACCACCAGAGCGCGCTTTCGGGAGCCCCTACCCGCTTCGTCATCGCGCCGGGTCGAGACGCCGCCGGACTCCCGGAACGGGATACTGCTATAGGGCCGGCGGCCGAAGCCGCCGACAGTGGCACACGTCGAGCGACTCACCGTCTACCCCGTCAAGGCGCTGGACGGCATGGACTTCGAATCGGTAGCGATCCGCCCGGGCGGGACGCTGGCCCACGACCGCGAGTTCGCCATGTTCGACGCCGGTGGCGACGTGGTCAACGGGAAGCGGACCGACCGCGTCCACGACATCGACACCGGGTACGACCCCGAGGCGGGGACGCTCTCTGTCACGACCGACGACGACAGCGCGTCGTTCGACCTCCGGGAGGAGCGCGGCCGCTCGCAGGCGGCCGACTGGCTCGGCGCGTTCTTCGACGTAGACCTGACCGTCGAGCGCGACGAGACGCTGGGCTACGTCGACCGCCGCGAGATGGGACCGTCGGTCATCAGCACCGCGACGCTGGAGACCGTGGCGTCGTGGTTCGACGACGTGACCGTCGACGGACTGCGCCGGCGACTCCGGGCGAACGTCGAGGTCGGCGGGGTCCCGGCGTTCTGGGAAGACCGCTTTGTCGGCGCGGACGCCCCCGCGTTTCGGGCCGGCGGCGTCCGCTTCGAAGGGGTGACACCCTGTGGCCGCTGTGTGGTCCCACAGCGGGACCCCGACACCGGCGAGGAAACCACGGGGTTCCGGGAGCAATTCATCGAACGCCGGCAAGAGACGTTCCCGGAGTGGGCCGACCGGGACGCCTTCGATCACTTCTATACCCTGATGCTCATCGCCCGCGTCCCCGAGGCCGACCGCGGCGCGGAACTGGCCGTCGGAGACTCCGTCGAGGTCGTGCCGGCAGCCGAGACGTAGCGAGTCTTTGACCGCGAGACCGACAATCGAAAGGTGGTCCATCTCGAACAGGGCATAATGGCAGACGCGGACGACCACGTCGATCCGAGCGAGTTCGGCGAACAGGACGGCCCCCCAATCGAGGAGAAGCCCTACAAGATCATCTTCGAGGCCAACAAGTGCTTCGGGGCGGGCAAGTGCGCCGAGAAGTCGCGTAACTGGACCCTCGACTTGGATACTGGCATCGCCAAGCCCGAGACCTACTTTATCGACGAATCGGATCTGGATCACAACATCGCGGCCGCAGAGGCCTGTCCGGCGAAGAAAGACCGGGGCATCATCCACGTCATCGACCGGCGGACGAACGAGGAGATCGCCCCGGACCCGAACGGCGACGGGACACTCTCCGTCGACTGGTAGCGCAGTTTCTAATAGCGGCAGTTTTACCACCACCTATCAGTCCGCGTAGACACCGGTGCGCGCTGTCAATGCTACCGAGAATTCAGTGCGAGAAGGCAAAACTCCAGAATACAGAAAACAGCCGTCGCAGTATATATCATGTAAGATTACTATAGATAATAAACTGAATTTCTTCATGCGAGCAGTTTAATATTTCAAGCTACTGTATGACATAACTTCTATTTGTGGGGGGCAATTTGGGTATCAATATGCCACGTTCAAGTAGCATGGAACGGCGATCGTTTCTGAAAGCAACGGGCAGTGCTGCGGCGGCCGCAGCGCTGGCAGGATGTTCCAGTGATAGTGACGAGACTGAGGGCGCAGAGGAGGAGACCGGCGGTGGCACGGACTCGACAGACTCCAGTGGGGGCGATGTCGGGACCGACCTGAAACAGGACGGGGACCTCTGGCGGGTCAACACGGGGACGATGACGACGATGGACCCGATCGAGGCGACCGACACCCAGTCAGGAATCGTTATTCAGCAGATGTTCGACCCGCTGATGAACTATCCCGACAGCCAGCCCGCTGTAGAGGGGCTTATGGCTGCGGACTACGAGGTATCTGAGGACTTCACGACCTACACGTTCCAGTTAAAGGACGCGACCTTCCACAACGGCGACACCGTAACCGCCAGTGACTTCGTCTACGCGTTCGAGCGGCTGACTGCATCTGAGAACTCCAGTCGTGCCTACTTCGTGCTTGACTCGCTGGGCGTGACACACGAGACGACGACTGAGACGGTCGACGGCGAGGAACAGGAAGTGTACAAGTCGGGGACGCTCGGTGTTGAGGCTGTCGACGAAACGACGCTTGAAATCCAGCTGGAGTCTCCGTTTGCCTCCACGCTTGAGATGCTCGCGTACTCATCCTTCGCACCGGTTCCCGAGGGCACGGTCGGCGACATCGAAGGGTACGAAGGCGAGATGACACAGGCCGAGTTCTCCAGTTCGAACCCGATCGGAAACGGCCCCTTCGAGTTCGATACGTGGAACTCCGGAACGGAGGCCAGAGTCAGCGCATACGACGACTACTATGGCGAAAGCCCGAGCATCGACGGCGTCCACTTTGCGGTCATCGAGAACGATTCAGCCAATTACAATTACGCGATGAACCGCAATGCGGACATCTTCGAACTCCCCACGGCGCAGTACGACCCCGGGAAGGTGTCCGTCGAGGAGGAAGACGACGAGGGTCGCCAGATCGGGACTTACGGCGAGTTGCGCAACGGCGACACGGCCAATTACTCCGCTGTGTCGAACATCGGAGTGTTCTATCTCGGCTTCAACATGGCCAGCGTGCCTAAGCCGGTCCGGCAGGCAGTCGCATACTCGATGAACCAGCACACCGTTGTCGAGCAGGTGTTCAAACAGCGTGGTGAACCCGCGTACAACTTCACGCCGAAATCCGTCTTCCCCGGCGGCGCTCAGAACTACAACGACCGCGCCGAAAACGAGTACCCGTATGGCTACGACGACAGCCAGCTCGGAGAGGCCCGCTCGGTGATGGAAGAGGCTGGCTACGGCGAAAACGAGCGGCTCGGCATCGAGCTGACAATCTACGAGTCCGGTGTCTGGAGTGAAACCGCAAGCATTCTTCGAGACCAGCTGCAGAGTGTCTACATCGACCTCGAAGTCAATCAGGCGCCGTTCAACACGCTCCTCGAACGTGGTCGCAACGGCGAGCTAGAGATGTACTCGCTTGGCTGGGTCGCTGACTGGCCCGCCCCGGACAACTTCCTCCAGCTGCTGAACCCGCCACAGACCGATACGAGCCTCGATTTCCCGATTTCGTACGTCAACTGGCAGCCGGAGAACGGCGACGCTGCCCAGCAGGCTGCGGAGGCGTACCAGTCGATTGCTGACAACCCGGCACCGACGGAGGAAGATCAGGCCGCCCGGAACGACGCGTACATCCAGATGGAGAACGCGAACTGGGAAGACGTCGCAATGCTGCCGGTGTATCACGAGCTGACTGAGCTGTTCTGGTACGACCACGTCGACTTCACGCCGCCAGCCGGAATGGGGCCGAGCCGACAGAAGATGAACACCGTGTCGCTCGGAGACAGACAGTAATCGCGTCCCTGCTGGCGTGATCGTCCCCGCCACGATTGGTGACGGGAACGACTTCGCAGCCCTCAGAGATTATGAACTCACAAGTACCCGTACAACGGAGACAAGCTAAGCCATGAGCCGCGCTACGTATCTGCTCAAGCGCTTGGTACTGTCGATCCCTGTTATCATATTCGGGACGACAGTAACGTTCGCAATTATCCGGCTGGGGCCGCTCAGTCCTGCAGCGGCGATCCTCGGGCCACAAGGCGATGCCCGCGCGATCCGACAGATCGAGCAACGTCTGGGACTGAACGACCCCCTCTGGGAGCAGTACTTCGACTTTATGGGAGACCTGTTCCTGTTTGACCTGGGCCAGTCATGGGTGATCAACTCCGGAACGCCGGCCATCGACCTCATCATCAGCTACGCACCACGGACGATCTGGCTCGGATTCTGGGCCGTCCTGATCGCCCTCGGAATCGGTATTCCGCTCGGCTTCTACGCCGGCCTGAATCCCAACACGTTCTCGGATTACTTCGCCTCTTTCGGTGGGATTGTCTGGCGGGCGATGCCGAACTTCTGGCTCGCGGTCATTCTGGTGACGGTGCTCTCGCAGTCGGAGCAGCTGTTTGGGTTCAGCTGGACCAGCTTTATCGTCGAGACCAACGTCGTGACCTCGCCGAACCTCGCCGTGCTGAAAAATCCCACGAGACTGATAACCGATCCGGGACAGGCGTGGAACAACCTCGCGAAAGCGACAAAACAGATACTGCCGCCCGCACTGGTGCTTGGGTCCGCGTCGATGGGCACAGAGATGCGGATCGGCCGAACTGCCGTTCTCGAAACGATCAATTCGAAGTACGTCGAAACGGCCAAGGCCAAAGGCGTCTCACCGCGGGTACTGGTCTGGAAGCATATCTTCCGGAACGCCCTGATTCCGCTCGTGCCGGTGATCACTGCCGAGGCGTTCATCCTGATCGGCGGGTCAGTGCTCGTCGAGACAGTCTTCTCGATTAACGGTATCGGTCTCCTGTTCTTCCGGGCGGCGGAGCAGGGTGACCTTCCGCTTGTTGGGACACTGATGTATCTGTTCATCCTTCTTATCGTCGGGCTGAATATCGTACAGGACTTCGCGTACACAATCATCGACCCACGCGTGGGGTACGACGGATGAGAGGGACAGAACCCACCGACGACATTGATCAGCCGTTGCGGGACCGACTCAAAGCACACCCCAGGCCGGCACTACTGTGGGGTGCCGTACTCTGTGTCCTGTTACTGCTTGAGGGACCGACGTACCTCGATGGGCTGTTCGGCGCGATAGGCTACGTGCTCGCGCGACTCCCGGGATCGCCCGGCGCCGAGGCGTTCGCCGGTGCGTCGGCCTTCTTCAGCGAACTGCCGCATCTGCTGAGCCGAGAACTGATACCCAACCGAGGGTACTACGACGGGAGTAGCTGGCAGGGCACGTTCCTCGGCCTTGAGCCGAAGTACGCATGGCTCATTCGCTTCCTGCTGGTGTATGCATACGTCGCAGTCTTGTTGGCGTGGCTGTGGTACGGGTACGTGCTCTTCCGACGGCACTATCGCGCTGCTGACTGGACGCCGACTGACGATGTCATCGACCGACTCCGAAGCCACTACTGGGGCCTGTTCGGACTCGCTGTCGTCGTCTTCTTCATCACGATGGCCGCGTTCGCGCCCGTTGTCGGTCCAACGACAGCCGAAGAGAATATCAAAGGGCCGTACTCCCACGAGATGCAGTACTTCAACGAGGACACGGAGACGGTCGAAACGATTACCATCGGCGAGGCAAACCTTGGGTCCGCATCGCGCGGTAGCGGGGACAGCAACGTCGGTATCTGGAGTTACGACGACTTCGGGCGATTCCACCCTGTCGGAACGCTCGTCAGCGGCAAGGACCTGTTTACCTTCCTCGCCTTTGGCGCACGGGTGTCGCTGTTCATCGGCCTCGGGTCGATGGCGATTGCGGGCTTTATTGCGACGACACTGGCGTTAGTTACCGCCTACTACAAGGGAGTCACTGACCTCATTGTGGTCCTGACCAGTGACTCCGTGCAGGCGATGCCAGCATTGCTGCTGGTGATTCTTGCGACAGTGGTGTTCAAGAACCACTGGATAGCAGAGATCTACAACGGGGCGATGCTGTTCATCCTCCTGTTTGCGCTGATACGCTGGCCAGGGCTGTGGCGAGCAGTGCGTGGCCCTGCGTTACAGGTCGGCGAACAGGAGTGGGTCGACGCGGCAAAGAGTTACGGCCAGCGACCCACTGTGATTATGCGGAAACACATGGCACCGTATATTCTCGGCTATCTCCTGGTTTACGCCTCCCTGACGCTCGGTGGCGTCATTATCTCGGTCTCCGCCCTCTCGTTCCTCGGACTCGGGATTACCGCCCCGACTCCCGAGTGGGGGCGGGCGATCAACATCGGGCAACAGTACATCGCCAGTCAGTCCTGGCACATCTCGCTCATTCCGGGCATCCTGATTACGCTGGTCGTCACCGGCTTCAACGCGTTGAGCGACGGGATTCGGGACGCTATTGACCCACAGAGCGAGGGTGCTGAAGGCGGTGCAACCGGCGCGGCCGCCGGAGGTGGTGGCGGATGAGCCACACCGAAGACGGCGAGCCGCTGCTGGCCGTTGACAACCTCCGGACCGTGTTCCACAGCGATAAAGAGGAGATTCGCGCTGTCGACGGCGTTTCATTCGACATTGCACGCGGCGAGACGCTCGGTATCGTCGGCGAATCCGGTTCGGGCAAGAGCGTCACCGCGCGCTCGATCATGGGACTGGTCGATAGTCCGGGCGAAATCAGCGAGGAGTCGTCCATACGGTTAGACGGACGAGAGCTGACGACGCTTTCGGAGAAGCAATACCGGTCAGTTCGTGGCGGCGACATCGCGATGGTGTTTCAGGACCCGCTGAGTTCGCTCAATCCGGTGTACACTGTCGGGAACCAGATCATCGAGGCGCTGGAGCTCCACCGTGGTATGGAAGGGGCCGAAGCCAAGTCGGAGGCCATCGAACTGCTGCGTGCGGTCGGCATCCCCGACGCGGCGCGGCGTGTCGATGAGTTCCCACACGAGTTCTCCGGCGGGATGCGCCAGCGAGCCGTCATCGCGATGGCACTGGCCTGTGACCCAGACCTGCTCATCTGTGATGAGCCGACGACGGCGCTCGATGTCACCATTCAGGCCCAGATTCTGGACCTGCTACAGGAGATTCAGACAAAGCGTGACATCGGTATCATGTTCATCACGCACGACATGGGCGTCATCGCGGAAGTCGCCGACCGCGTCGCCGTGATGTACGCCGGCGAAGTCGTCGAGCAGGCACCGGTAGAGGAACTGTTCGCGAACCCACACCACCCATACACACAGGGACTTCTGCAGAGCATTCCCGGCCGGAATCCCAGTACGGATCGACTCCCCACTATCGAAGGGGACGTGCCGACGCCACACGAATCGGCGTCGTACTGTCGGTTTGTCAGCCGGTGCCCGAAGGGCTTCGATGAGTGTGAGCGGGTCCATCCCGCCCACGTCGAAGTCAGCGAATCAGCGGACCACACTGCCGCCTGTCTCCTGTACCCCGAAGATATGCCTACTGACGACACTGTGACACAGCACGAAGAGAACGCGGACCAGACAGGCGTCGAAGCAGACGAAGCACTGTCGGCGGACGACTGGCCGGCTGAGCGTCGAAAGGCTGGTACTGACGGCGGTCCATCCGGGTCCGAGGACGGCGACGCACGGGCTGATGGTGGCCACGGCCACAGTGCCGGGGACACCGGCGGCCAGCTGGACGGAGGTGACACAGATGAGTGAATCAGTTGTCGAGACCGCGTCCCACCAGACCGGCGAGACACTGCTCGATGTGCAGGATCTGAAGACGTACTACGAAGGCGGTGGACTGCTCGGGGGAGACCCAGTGAAAGCCGTCGACGGCGTGAACTTCGAAATCTCGCGCGGCGAGACGTTCGGGCTGGTCGGTGAATCCGGCTGTGGCAAGACAACCCTCGGTCGGACACTCATCCAACTGGAAACGGCCACCTCCGGGACAGTCTCCTTCGATGGAACGGATATAACCGAACTCAGCGGCGACGACCTCAAGGAGTGGCGCCGCAACGCCCAGATGGTGTTTCAGGACCCCGAGTCGAGCCTCAACGACCGGATGACTGTCGGTGAGATAATCCGCGAACCGCTGGACGTCCACGAGCAGGGCACGGCTCGCGAGCGTCGGGAGAAAGTGCGGACACTGCTCGATCAGGTCGGACTCATGCCGGAGCACTACTACCGATATCCGCACCAGTTCTCCGGCGGCCAGCGACAGCGTATCGGCATCGCGCGGGCGCTTGCACTCGAACCGGAGTTCGTCGTCCTCGACGAGCCCGTTTCGGCGCTCGACGTGTCCGTCCAGGCCCAGATACTCAATCTGCTGGAAGACCTGCAAGAAGAGTTCGGTCTCACGTACCTCTTCATCGCGCACGACCTGAGTGTGGTCCGGCACATCTGTGACCGCGTCGGCGTGATGTATCTCGGGAATCTCATGGAGGTCGGGCCGACGGAACAGCTGTTCCAGCGCCCGGAAAACCCCTACACGCGCGCGTTGCTGTCGGCGATTCCGGAACCGGACCCGACGGTCCAGGCGGACCGGATTACCTTGCCCGGCTCGCCACCGAGTCCACGGGACCCACCGGAAGGATGCCCCTTCGCAACGCGGTGTCCCGTCCGGATTCGGCCCGAAGACATAGACGCTAGCGATGCGGTGTGGGACCGGATCCGAGAGTTCCGTGATGTCATTCGCGAGCGGTCCCGCGCGGAACAGTCGCTCGGTGAGCGGCTCAAGGAACGGCTCGGGTTCGACACCGCGTTGGCTGACGGCGAAGAAATCATCGCGGAGGAGTTCAGCGACGTGGACCTCCCGCCAGACGTACGAGAACACGTCGAACAGGCTGCAACGTATCTCAGTGATGGGGACCCCGATGCCGCACGGGCGTACCTCAAGGAAGTGTTCGGCGGTCAGTGTGACACCGAAACACCGCAGTACTACGATGTCGACGACAGACGGATGAGCTTCTGTCACCGGCACGCACAGGAGCACGTCTCCCCTGGCGACGAACTGCGCCAACGTGGCTACGACACGCACGATGGATAACCTGTCGGGAAAGGTACTCGATCTGCTGTGGTATGCCCTCGGCGTAACGCTCACAGCGACGCTTATCGGCGGCGTGCTCTCGCCGCTCCGCGGCGGTGGCTGGGTGACAGTGAAGTTCGCGCTGTTTTTTATCGGCTTCGCGCTGTTCGGCTACGCTTCGGTTACGCTGTGGCGTGCGCCATCTCTCGATTCAGACGACTCCGACGACTCCGCCGTGTCGTTTGGCGTGTCGGGGCGGGAGCGAACGCCGTTCGAGTCGGTGCTGGCTCGGGTCGTTCCGCCCCTCGATACGCTCGCCCCGCCCGAAGACCGACTCTCGCCGCCGGTGAAGCTCTTCGTTGCGAGTCTGTTCGTCCTCGGGCTTTCCCTGAGCATGGAAGTCATCTTCGGCGTCCGGTGACACCACCATTTACCTCCCGCGGGCGTAACGACAGGGTATGGTAAAGACAGGTGGTGAGGGGACAGACGACCTCGAACGGCTTGCCGCCGGTTCGGACGCCCGCAAGGCATCGTGGAAACAAACGTTAGATGAGACACAGGCGCTGGCGGACCAGCGGCGTTCTGACGGCCGCGAGGCAGTCGTCGTCCCCGCCGGGGATGCGGGTCTGCAGACAGTTGACGACGGTGACGGACTCGAACTCGTGTTCGTCATTCCGGGCAACAAGGCCGAGGACGTGACGCGGCTGGTGGAATCGAATCCCCTCGAAGCGTACGACGTGTACCGGCGAACGGTCGGAGAGCAGGTGTTTCTGGCCGTCGAGTATTTCGACCCGAACGCTGCGTCGCTGTTCATCGCTGGCGCGTACGAGCTCCGGGACGCCGGCAACGCGGTGACCGCTGCGAACGACGGGGCGACGTTCCAGACGTTGCTCAGGAAACTGGACGGGACGCCGGTCGCATCGTTCGACCACGCAGACCGGACGAAGTTCCTTCCGACCGATAAACTCCCGGTCGAAGAGTAGAGAGTGACGGGAACCGGTGTGTCACGGTCGCTAGCGAGCCACACCAGCGTGATTGTGATGGGACACGATGGCAGTCCAAGACCGAAAGGACCATTCACTAGCCCCCGCAGAGTTCAATCTGCGCGAGGGTAGCCGAGCTTGGCCAAAGGCGGTGGGCTTAAGACCCGCTCCCGTAGGGGTCCGTGGGTTCGAATCCCATCCCTCGCATTCTGCGACGAGTGGACACGAGCAGCGATACGGGCGTGGACAATCACGGGTCACCGGACGCTGTGACTCGTGTTTAGCTGGCCACAGATTCCACAGGATACACGCTGACCGCTCATCTGTGACACACTCGATAGTCTCGTGTGGCACAGCCGTGTCGATCACAGATTCGGGTGCGGTAATGACAGATAGTCCGAACGGCGAGCGGCCGGACACGACGCGTTTTTGCACGTCTGTGGCCTATACCGGCGTAATGACTGATGTGCCAGACGACGTTGCCGAAGCGTTCGACCGACACGATGCGCTCGTCCCGGCCGGGGATAGCTACGCTGTCGAGACGACGAACTTCGACGGTCGCGTGACCGCGACCGAGGGCGAGGAGTGGCGGACGAACTACGAGGTGACGGTCAGAGCGCCGTCGCTGCAGGCCGCGACAAGTGACGAGGTCGGTGATGCCGTCGTCGATGGCTGGCTTGAGACGCTGGAGCGGCGGCTTGAGGACGCGCCGAAAGCGACCCGAACTGCTGTCGAACTAGACGAGTACAGCGTCGTCGAGGACGGCGAGCAGGTCGTGGTCACGTTCGAGTACACAATGGGTGGCGAACGGCAGGCCGCAGACGTCGCAAAGACCTTCGTCGAGTACGTCGAGGGGACGTATGTCGAGGGTGTCATTCCAGGCTATGACTACGTCGGTGTCGTGGCTGACCTCCTCAATTCGGCGAGTACCGGTGGCAGTGAAGGCTCTCGTGGCGGGACGCCGCTATAGTGGGGCCGTGCCGAGCACAGAGTTCAGATAACGGTCTGTCTCAGTCCATCGCGATATAGGTCTGTGTCGTTTCGACGCCCTGAATTTCCTGAATGTGCGTCGCTGCGACATCCTTGACTTCAGCGGGCGTCTCCACGTTCACTTTCGCGATGAAGTCGACGTCTCCGGCAACGATATGTGCCTCGACAACGCCGTCGACGCCTTCGATATCAGCTTTCAGGCGGTCCGCGTCACCGGTGTGGGCTTTAACCATAACGTATGCAATGACCATTTTCAGGCACCTCCGAGCGCGGTTGCGCGCTCTGATTCGCCAACGACGATGCTTCGGACATCCGAGAGCGTCTCGAAGTCGGCCAGTATCACGACGCGATCACCGGCCTCTAGCGTTTCGTCAGGGTCGGGAATGGCGAGCGGGGCCTCGCCTTTCCCATGTGCCATCAGCCGGGAATCCGACGGCAGCTCCAGTTCCGACAGCGTGTACCCCTCCATCGGCGATTGCCGCTGGATGGTAAACTCCACGAGCTGGAGGTTCTGCGCGATATCGGCGACTGCGCGGATGTTCCCGCCCAGCAGCGCATTCTTGGCGGCGATAGCGCCCAGTCGTTCTGGGTAGATTACCTCGTCGACCTCGGAGGCGTAGCGTCGATAGATCTCTTCGCGGTAGTCCTCGTCGATGCGCATGACGGTTCGACAGCCGTGTTCCTTGGCGATCATACAGGCAACGAAGTTGTCGTTCAGGTCGCCGGTGAGCGCGCCGAGCGCGTCGGCGGCTTCGAGATCAGCGTTGCCGAGCGTCTCCTCGATAGCGCCATCGCCCGCAATCACCTCGAAGCCAGCCGTTCGCGCGCGCTCAACTGCGTTCTCATCGCGCTCGATGAGGACAACTTCGTGGCCACTCTCTTGCAGGACGCGAGCCGTCCGCAGTCCGACACGACCTGAACCCACGATAACGAATCGCATACACCCTCCTATGGGGCGGGGGTGAATAAAAGTACCCACCCGGTGGAACCACCGGACGCCTTGACCACGCTGTCAAACAATACAGCCGTTGTTTTTTCCTGACGGAACCTTTTTCGTGCCATGACACGACACACCACAATATGGTTAGCGCGTTCATCATGATCAAGACGGCTGCCGGCAAATCCGAAGACCTCCTTGCGGCAGTTCGCGACGCCGAAGGCATCACCGAGGCACACATCGTCGCCGGACAGTACGACATCATCGCCGAAGCGACCGGTACAGAAGTGTACGACATCATGCAGTCGGTTTCGGGTCACATCCGGGATCTCAACGGCGTCGACGATACGCGCACGTACATGTGTCTGGAGTGAGCGGCCCGCGTTGTTCCGACACCGCAAAGGGACTTGCCGCCCTACGCCGAACATGGTCAGTGTCGCCGGTATTATCGGCCTGCTCGTCATCGTGCTGGTCAACAGTGCTGTGACGGCGCTCATGACGCGCTTTTTCCGCGTTCGCCTGCACACGCGGTGGGGGAGCCTCGTCTACTCGCTGCTCCTCTGTCCAGTAGTCATGGTCGTCATCCTGCTGGTGTTGAGTGGCGTGTTCAGTCTCGGGGCGAACCTCGGGAGTCAGACGGCTGTCCTCCTCGTAACGATCGTTATTCCACTCGCGACCGGGATGACGTTCGATTACTTCTGGATGCCTGCTCCCGACGAAGTCGAACTACCGGCATCGATGGACTAGTCGAGAATCGCTGCTCGGACCCGTTCGTACACAGTGTCTGGATCGGCGGTTGCGTCGACGCGAACGAACCGCTCCGGGTCGGCTTCGATGAGTCGCTCGTAGTTGTCACGCACCGTTGTGAGATACTCGGCGGTCTCGAACTTGTTCGTCGCGCCGCTTCGCTGTGCGGCAGTTTCTGGATCGAGGTTGAGATACACAGTCCGGTCCGGCGGCCGGGTCCAGGGGGCGTGGACTTCACGGACGTACGACAGCGGGTCGTCGAAGGCTTCACTCGCTTTGAGTGTCGCGCCCTGATAGGCGTACCGCGAGTCGCTGTAGCGGTCGGAGACGACGAGTCTGTCTTCGCTGAGTGCCGGTCGAACCGTGTTCGAGAGGTGTGCGGCGTGGTCAGCCGTATAGAGGAACAGTTCGGCCAGCGAGTCCGCGTCGTCGTCGTCGATAGAGCGCTGAACGGCGTCGCCGTACCAGGTATCGGTCGGCTCGCGCGTGAACACAGCCTCGCTGGGGACGGCGTCGTCGCGCTGGAGCCGTTCCCACACGGTCGTCTTGCCGCTCCCATCCAGTCCTTCGAGCGTGACGAGCATACCTCACAATCTGTGTGGGGGGACGTAAGCGCCCCGACCTGGGCGGTGCATCCGTAGACTGACACAAGTGACCGGACTGCGGGCCTGTCGACCAGCGAAATACGCCCACCTTTACGGTTCTACCAACTGTATTGGTGTCTATGGATGTACTTGTCGTCGGCGGGACTGGATTCATCGGACAACACCTCTGCCGTGAACTCGACGAGCGGGGGCACGCCGTCACTGCGCTGTCTCGGTCACCAGAAGACGCAACACTACCAGACGGTGTCGAAACCGTCTCCGGGGACGTCACAGACTACGGGAGTATCGAGAGCGCGTTCGAGAATCAGGACGCGGTGTACTATTTGGTCGCGCTGTCGCCCCTGTTCAAACCGGACGGCGGCGACAGGATGCACGAGCGCATTCATCTCGGCGGAACGGAAAACAGCGTGCAGGCCGCAGAAGAGCACGGCGTCGACCGGTTCGTCCAGCTGAGTGCACTGGGTGCAGACCCTAACGGCGACACGCACTACATCCGGTCGAAGGGGGAAGCCGAGCAGGTTGTGACGGAGTCCTCGCTGGACTGGACTATCTTCCGCCCGTCGGTCGTCTTCGGCGAGGGCGGCGAGTTCGTCTCCTTCACGAAGCGCCTCAAAGGGATGTTCGCGCCGGGCGTCCCGCTGTATCCGCTCCCCGGCGGCGGCAGACAGACGACGTTCCAGCCGATCTGGGTCGGTGACCTCGTGCCGATGCTCGTCGACAGTATCGAATCCGAAGACCACGTCGGCGAGACCTACGAGGTCGGTGGGCCGGAAGTACTGACGCTCAGAGACGTGACCAATCAGGTGTACGATGCCGAGGGGTCGTCAGTAAGCATTGTCCCGCTTCCGATGCCACTGGCGAAGGTCGGGCTCTCTGTCCTGGGAAGCGTCGGGTTCCCGATGGGTGCCGATCAGTACCGGTCACTCAAATTCGATAACACGCCAGCGACGAACGAAGTAGACGCGTTCGGTATCAGTAATGGCTCTCTAACGACACTCAGTGGATATCTCAGCGGAGAATCGCCAGCAGTAGCCACTTCCTAAATAGAGTTGTGTTAGATAGTATTGATTTTCAATCCTGGCTTTCAGGGCTGAGAGCCGGGCAAAACACTTATACTCGCCATCGCTCTTTGACCCTTTAAGCGGAGAACCATATAATGAAACTGGCGATGATCGGCTTCGGGCAGGCCGGTGGCAAAATTGTGGACAAATTCCTCGAGTACGACAAGGAAACCGGCTCGGGAATCGTCCGCTCGGCTGTTGCGGTCAATACAGCAAAAGCAGACCTGCTTGGGCTAGAACACATTCCGGAGGAGAATCGAGTGCTCATTGGCCAGGCTCGCGTCAAGGGCCATGGCGTGGGCGCGGACAACGAACTCGGCGCGGAAATCGCCGAAGAAGACATCGACGAGGTGCAGGGTG
The DNA here is from genome assembly GCF_001280425.1 of Haloarcula rubripromontorii. Classification (NCBI taxonomy): domain Archaea; kingdom Methanobacteriati; phylum Methanobacteriota; class Halobacteria; order Halobacteriales; family Haloarculaceae; genus Haloarcula; species Haloarcula rubripromontorii. The sequence continues at coordinate 327,261 of NZ_LIUF01000001.1, forward strand.
CGATTGACAACATCCCCGTCCACGAAGTCGACGCCTTCCTCATCGTCGCCGGCCTCGGCGGCGGGACGGGGTCGGGCGGGTCGCCGGTCGTCGCAAAACACCTCAAGCGAATCTACACCGAACCGGTGTACGGCCTGGGCGTCCTGCCGGGCAGCGACGAGGGCGGTATCTACACCCTCAACGCCGCCCGCTCGTTCCAGACGTTCGTGCGCGAGGTGGACAACCTGATGGTGTTCGACAACGACGCCTGGCGACAGACCGGTGAGTCCGTCGAGGGCGGCTATGACCACATCAACGAGGAGATTGTCCGACGCTTCGGCGTGCTGTTCGGGGCCGGTGAGATCGAGGCCGGCGACAACGTCGCGGAAAGTGTCGTCGACTCCTCTGAAATTATCAACACGCTCGACGGCGGCGGCGTGTCCACCGTCGGGTACGCCTCCGAGGACGTCGAAGTGTCCTCTGGCGGCGGGGGCCTGCTCTCGCGGTTCAAGGGCGACGACTCGTCCGACGACGGGATGGATACGGCCAACACCACGAACCGTATCACGTCGCTCGTCCGGAAAGCCGCGCTCGGCCGACTGACACTCCCCTGTGAGATCGAGGGTGCAGAGCGTGCCCTCCTCGTGATGGCAGGGCCGCCGGAGCACCTGAACCGGAAGGGAATCGAGCGCGGTCGGAAGTGGCTCGAGGAGCAAACCGGTTCGATGGAGGTCCGCGGTGGCGACTATCCGACCAACGCCCCGAAAGTGGCCGCATCCATCCTGCTGGCCGGCGTCCACAACGTTCCGCGCATCAAGGAACTCCAGCAGGTCGCCATCGAGGCCCAGGACAATATCGACGATATCCGTAACCAAAGCGAAGATAACTTAGAGGACTTGGTCGAAGACGACGAAGATGAACTTGATCCGCTGTTCTAACAAGACCGTCGCACTCCTCTGTGTTGTCGCGCTGCTCGCGACTGCCGGCACAGCGAGTGCGTTCTCTGTCTCTGCTGACGGGGTGCCGACTGAGAGTGGCGTCGGCGAAGAGGTGTCGGTAACGTACACGATAGACGACCCGTTCACCGATGCGCCGAACGAATGGACGCTCGCCGGGTCGACCGAACTGCAGAACGTTAGCTGGACGGTCACCGTGTTGCGTGCGGGGAATCAGGTAAATCAAGAAACTTACGGCGACCAGTCCTTCGAACAGGATCTAGAGATCGATAACAACGGTGACCAAGTCCGTGTCGAACTCGTCGGCACGACGCCGGCCATCTCGAATTACACGTACGATCCGGCACAGAACTATCAGGTCGCCTCGCTCAGTCGAATCAGCGGCAACAACGAAGAGGAGTTCCGCAGCGACACTGCTCACCACTACACTGAAGAGAGTCAAGCGGCCAGACAGGCAATCGACGACGCACAGGCTGCAATCGACGCGGCCGGTGGGAACGAAAACGCCGAGGAGCTAGTCAGTAGCGCTATCTCCTCATACGAGAACGGGAACTTCCAGAACGCCCAGGACCTCGCCGGGCAGGCCGAGAGTAAGGCACAGCAGGCCCAGCAAAGCGCCCAGACCCAGCGAACGCTCCTGCTGGTCGGCGGCGGACTTGTTGTCCTCCTGTTGCTGGTCGGTGGCGGTTACTACGCGTACACGCAGATGAGTGAGGACGAGTACTCCAAGCTGTAATGCGTCTCGTCGTCCCCGTCTCGGGATCTGCCCCCAAAACGCGACTTGCGTCTGTTCTCTCTCCAGCCGAGCGCCGTGATTTTACCGAAGCGATGCTTTCAGACGTCGTCGACGCAGTGACAGCGGCGGGCCACGAACCCGAGATCATCTCGACGGCACCGCTTGACTGTGCCGTGCCGGTCACCGTCGACGACCGCGGACTCGACGCGCTCGTCAACGACCTGCTCACGTCGACGGTGGCTGACGGAGAACAAGCGCTTGCGGTTGTGATGGCCGATCTCCCGCTCGTGACCCGTGAGAGCATCGAGTGCCTGCTCGCTCCCGAAGCCGACGTGGTGCTGGCCCCGGGCCTGGGCGGCGGGACGAACGCCTTCGTCTGTCGGCACTCCGAGTTCAGGGTCGATTACCACGGCGCGTCTATCCGCGACCATCGGGCGGCCGCCCGGGACGTGGGAGCCAGCGTTACCGAGGTTGACTCGCGGCGGCTCGCGACCGATATCGACGAACCGGATGATCTCGCAGAGGTGCTGTTACACAGTGACGGCGCGGCGGCGGACTGGCTCAAACAGTCAGGATTCGAACTGAAAACCGCTGATGGGCGAGTCGACGTGGAGCGACCTCGGTAGTTCGGCCCGGGTCTCCGCCGCTAGAGTATCAATACTGATACTCCCAAGTTTACATTTAGGTAGTTTCAGACTACTATCTACATGTGACTGTTTCTAGTGTCAAGCAGAGCTATGGGGCCAAGCTCGGTGTCGGATACATCGCAACGGCCACCCTCCTGATTACTGTCGGGGTGGTAACACAAGATGTCGCATCAACAGTCGTCGCCGGCATCGCCGGCTTACTGACACTCGGCTCGATCAACGCAGCCGAAACGGTCGCGAGCATCACCGAGTTATCAGCACAGACACAGCGGGTGGCAGACGGGGACCTCGATACCGAAATCGTCTCGACGCGGACCGACGAGTTCGGGGACCTTGCTGACTCAATCGAGCGGATGCGCGTATCGTTGCGCGACCGACTGTCAGAGATGGAGGCTGCGAGGGCAGACCTCGAACAGGCACAGATTGACGCGAACGAGGCACAGGCCGAAGCAGAGGCCGCTGAGGAGGAAGCAAGAGAACTCGCCACAGCCTACCAGGAAATTGCAACAGCGTACGGGACAGTCATGGCAGACGCCGCAGACGGCGATCTCACGCAGCGTGTCGATGTCGCCACTGAGTACGACGCTATGGAAACCGTCGGCCAGTCGTTCAACAGGATGATGGACGAGCTACAGGAGACAATCGAGACGGTCACCGCCGTTTCCGAGCGCATCACAACCGAAACTGACGAGATCACTGAAACGAGTCAACAAGTCCAACAGGAGGTAGACGCGGCTGTGGAAACGGTTGCCGATATCCAGACGCAAGCAACCGACCAGCAGACAAAGCTCGAATCAGCTGCAGCCGATATCCAGGACGTGAGCGCGTCGGCAGAGGAAATCGCTGCGACAATTGACAACCTTGCCGACCAGAGCCGTGAGGTCGAGGAGGCCAGCAACGACGCTCGGGCAGCCTCGGAAACAGCCCTGACAGAGATGGACCAGATACAGGCTGACACAGCTGAAGCTGTCACACAGGTCGAGACCCTCCAGCAGCGAATGGCCGAGATAACCGACATCGCGGACATCATCTCCGAGATCGCAGAGCAGACGAATATGCTGGCGCTGAATGCGTCGATAGAGGCCGCTCGGGCTGGTGGACAGGGCAGCGACGCGGACGGGAATGGGTTCAGCGTCGTCGCAGACGAAGTCAAGTCACTCGCTGAAGAGACGCAGTCACGGGCTGACGAGATAGCAACGGTCATCGCGGAGGTGTCTGAGCAGACAGAAGAGGTGACTGCCTCAATACAGGCGACCGAAACGCGAGTCGAAACCGGTACCGAGACCGTTGAGTCGGCCCTGTCAGAAATTGCGACAATCGCGGAGGCCGTCGACGATATCTCGGCATCTATCGAGGAGATGCGACAGACGACCTCGGAGCAGGCAGACACCGTGCAGGCGACGGCCGACTCGATAGAGGTTGTCACCGAAGCAAGTGCGGAGACAGCGACTACCGCAGAGGAAATGTCGGCACAGATCCGTCGGCAGCGGGACGTCGTCAAGTCGATTTCCGACTCACTCGATTCCTTCCGCGAAACCGCTGTTGACGACCTCGAATCCCGGGTGCGACTGTTTACCGTTGACACAGATGCCACAGCGGCGAGCCACAGACGCGTCGCAGGGTCGCCGTCAGTCGGGGGTGACGACTGATGGACGCCATTGCAGTCGTGTACGGGATAACCGCCGCGGGCTTTGCGGTCGGTGTCGCTATCGTCGGGTTCCTCTATGCGTCGCTTGAGGGGTCAGACGAACGGCCGATTCTGGGGGCACTGGCGCTTATACCGGCAGTTGCGGGCATCTCGTACGTTGCGATGGCGTTCGGCATCGGCACCGTAACCATTGGTGAGACGACGCTTGTCGGATTCCGATATCTCGACTGGGTGGTGACGACGCCGTTGCTCGTCGGATTTATCGGGTACACTGCCGGCGCGTCGCGACGGGCTATCTTCGGGGTTATGGCGGCGGACGCCCTGATGATTCTTGCAGGCGTCGGGGCGGTCGTCGCTGCTGGAACACTGAAATGGGCGCTGTTCGGCGTCTCGGCAACGTTCCACGTCTCGCTGTTTGCCTACCTGTACCTCGTCTTCCCGCGCTCGGTTCCGGACGACCCACAGCGTATCGGCCTGTTTAGCCTCCTCAAGAACCACGTTGGGCTGTTGTGGATCGCGTATCCGCTCGTCTGGCTTGCTGGCCCCGAAGGACTTGGATTCGCGACCTACGTCGGTGTCAGCATCACCTATGCGTTCCTCGACCTGCTGGCGAAGGTCCCCTACGTGTACTTCTTTTACGCCCGGCGGCAGGTGTTCGCGACGAAACTGCTTCGGGAGTCGGGCGACGCCACAGTAACGCCGGCGGACTGAACAGGTGCGATCACCGAAGTATCGTCGAATACGCGGCACTTCAGAGTGGATACCGGTTCACAGGTGACCGGCGTGTAGCGACACACTGATTCTGTTGCCATGTGCCCAGTTTCGACCGTCTACAGCTACTGGCACAGGCCATCACACACGACTGAAACTTTTTATTCGTGGGGTGCAGACCCCGGGACGTGATACCCGGCACGGACGCGTATGATATCGCCATCGACATTTCAGACGACGACGTCGAGCGCCTGCTGTCGGTGATGCCCGAGGACGTCGAGTCGGCGTCAGCGCTGTCCTACTGCCGGAACGTGTTCCTGCCGCTGACGACCGCGTGCCGATACACCTGTACCTACTGCACGTACTACGACCCGCCGGGACAGGCGGAGTTGATGGACCGCAAGGAAATCCGGGAGACGTGTCGCCGGGGGGCCGACGCCGGCTGTACCGAGGCGCTGTTCACCTTCGGCGACGACCCGGACGACCGCTACACCGCCGTCCACGACCAACTCGCCGCATGGGGCCACGACTCCATCCACGAGTACCTCCGAGAGGCCTGTGAAATCGCGCTGGAAGAGGGGTTGCTCCCCCACGCCAACCCGGGCGATCAGACGCGCGACCAGATGGCTCACGTCGCCGACCTGAACGCCTCGATGGGCGTCATGCTGGAGACGACCACCGAGGTGCAGGCCCACGGCGGTCCACGAGCGAAAAATCCCGGCCAGCGGCTCAACACCCTCCGAGTGGCCGGCGAACTTGGCGTCCCGTTCACCACGGGCATTCTCGTCGGTATCGGCGAGGACTGGCACAACCGCGCCGAGAGCTTGCTCGCTATCCGTGAAATGCACGAGCGGTACGGTCACATTCAGGAGGTTATCGTCCAGCCTGTCGTCGAGAACGAACGATGGCGGGGCGGCTCCCCCGATCTGGCGACGATGCGCCGGGTGACAGCGATGGCCCGCGCGGCGCTGCCCGACGAAGTGTCCGTTCAGGTCCCCCCGAACCTTGCGCCCGCTCGTGACCTGACCGACTGTGGCATCGACGATCTGGGCGGCGTCTCCCCAGTGACAGTCGACCACATCAACCCAGAGTACGAGTGGCCCGCCCTGCAGGAGTTGACTGCCGTCGCCGAGGCCGCCGGTGTGCCACTGACGGAGCGGCTACCGGTCTACGACCGGTTCGTTGATGACGGCTGGCTCTCGAATCCCATCGAGGCGGCTATCGAGGCCGATGATGACGCCGGCGAACGGTTCCGGTCGATACTGGACCGGGGCGAGACTCCGGAAGCCCCCTGAGATCGTCTGTCGGTTTCTTCGCGTGAACTGCCGTCACAGTCAGACCAGCCCCCGGAAACCAATCACCTAGTCCTCTAGGCCATAGCTACACATACACTGGCACACCAATATATGTCATGCCTGGACGTGCCTCTGACAGCAGTTCCAGGCAAGATACTCTACCACCATGGCCACGGTCAGTGCCCAGCCGTGGTCTACTACTTCAGTCGAGTAACGGCGTTCCGTCAGCTCGTGGTCCGAGTTGCGGGCCGAGCACGTCGGCGTCGGGGTCGATGACGCGGCGCTGCTCGTAGTCCGTCGAGCGCTCGACGGGCGTCCGGCCGATAGCGGTGATCATGTCGGCGTACTCCTGAAACGACCGGAACTCGCCGTAGTCGCCGCCGGCGCGCTTGGTGATCTCTTCTGAGAGGATTGTCCCCATGAAGTCGTCGGCACCGCAGGTGAGCATCTTCAGTCCCTGCGTGTCGCCGTATTTGACCCACGAGGCCTGGATGTGGTCGATGTTGTCGAGGAACAGTCTGGAGACGGCAATCAGCAGTTCGTCCTCGTCGACCGTCGCGCCGCCGTCAACCATGCCGCGCTCGTACAGCGGCGTTTCCTCGTGGACAAAGGATAGCGGGACGAACTCCGTAATCGCGCCGGTCCGGTCCTGCAGGTCGCGGATGCGCTGGAGGTGCAACGCGCGGTGGCGTTCGTTCTCGACGTGGCCGTACATCATCGTCGAGGTCATATCGAGACCGACCGACGCGGCCGCCTCCATCGCTTCGAGCCACTCGTCGGTGCGTATCTTCCCCGGACAGATAACGTCACGAACCTCGTCGACGAGGATCTCGGCGGCCGTCCCGGGCACGCTGTCGAGACCGGCGTCTTTCAGTCGGCCGAACACCTCCTCGTAGGACCAGTCGGTGCCGCGGCGGGCGTGATAGGCCTCCTCGGGCGTCATCGAGTGGAGGTGGACGTTGCCGACGTTCATCGCGTCGAGCTGTTCGCAGTATGTGGCCGGGTCGGTCTCGTACTCCTCTGGCGAGCGGTAATTCAGATCCCCGCGGTCACTCGACTCCAAGATCTCTCTGTGTTCGTCATCCAGCGCGAGCGCGGGGTGGAGTCCCGACACCGAACAGACCTCGTAGATGCCGCGGTCGAGGGCGTCTCGAACGATTTCGCGGGACTCGCTCGGTGTCTTCGTGAAGCCCCCGTGGTCCTCCTGGTAGTCGCTGCGGAACTGCTCGGAGCGGTCCTTGAAGTTACAGAACAGACAGCCCGTGTTACAGGCCGTCGTGACGTTGTTGTTGAGGTTCGCGACGAAGGTGACCTCGTCGCCGACGACCTCGGCGCGGCGGCGGTCGGCCGCTTCGAGTACCTGCTCTTTCCGGAAGTGGTCGATACCGTCCCGGTCGGTGCCCGTGGTGAAGAGTTCGACGGCGTCGTCGACTGTCAGTCGCGTCCCGTTTCTCGCCTTGGCGAGCGCGTTCTCGAACGACTGGTCAGTCGTCGGACGGTGCTCGAACTCGGTGGAGCCGTCCGGAGTACCGACGGTCTCTGGGACGTCCGGCATTGCTGGACAGGAGGGAAAGAACGGTCAAAAGCGTATGGGTACGCACACGGCTCACAAGGTCGACAGGCCCCCGTGTTCCAGGACACAAGCGGCTGCAGTTCCGAGAGCGCTTATCAGGTCGGCAACACACCGCCGACCCAGCCCGCCGTCTCGACGATAACCCAGGCGACGAAGACCGCATAGGCGCACAGCAGCGCATACGATTCGAGTTCGCTCAACACGAGGTCGGTCCGGAGGACGGTAAACAGGAGAATCGTCGCCCCGGTCAGGACACCGAACATCGGCACGGCCATCGCAAAGTCAACGGTCCACGTACCGGCAATGAGAACGCCAAGCGGGATGGCGACGAGCAGGTCGAAGGTGTTCGAGCCGAGCACGTTTGCGAGCGACGTGACCCCGCGGTCGTCGCGGGCGGCTTTAACGCTGACGAGCGTGTCGGGGAGGCTCGTCGCCGCCGCGAGAATCGTCACGCCGAGCAGAAACTCCTGAACGCCGGCGGCCCGGCCAATGACGCCGACGGCGTGGACTAGATTCTCCACGGCCACGAGGATGACAGCCAGGCCCAGCAGGAGGAAGAGCCACTCCCGCCCGACCGAGATGTCGGCAGTCCAGTCCCTTTCGGGGTTGTGGTCGGCTGTATCCTGGTACTGGATGAAAACGTACAGCCCGTAGAGCGCGAGCGGAATCGCCGCCAGCGGCCGTGTGATGACGCCAGTGAGTGTGGCCTCGCCGGGGTAGTAGATGACCGCAAGCGCCATCGTGATCAGCAGGACCGAGACGGCGAGCATGTAGAACTGCGCCTCCTTGTAGACGAGCGTCCGGCTCGCTTCGAGTTGGTCGTCCGTGGCAATGCCCGCGGCGGCGGGGATGATGAGAATGTTGAAGATAGCTGAACCGACGATTGCGCCGACGCCGAGCGGCATCGACCCGCCAAGCGCCGCGACGACGACGGTCGCGACCTCCGGGAAACTCGACCCGACAGCAACAATTATCGCACCCTGGACAACTTCGGGGAGGCCGTAGTACGTCGCGAGCCGTTCGCTCGACGATTCGAGCCAATCGCTGCCTTTCCAGATTGCGACCGTCGCAGCGACGATGATCGCAGCCTCGACCAACAGACTGGAAGCCATCAGCCAATCAGTCGACAGCCCGACGGAAAACGTTGCCTTCCGAGCGCGAGTGTAACGAATTTCGCTACCGCGAATCGCTTAAAAATAGTTACAGCCAACAGTATGAGAAACGTCTTTGTCCCCGGCGCGAAAGGCGGGCACAATGACGAGCGTCAAGGAATTCCGCGTGGACGAACCGGCGACGGCCGAGGAACTGGGCCGCGGTGCGTTCGTGTTCACGGACGACTACTCTGTATTCGACTGGGGGAAGATGCCGGACCAGATCCCCGATAAGGGCGCGTCACTGTGTACGATGGGCGCGTACAACTTCCAGCTACTGGAGGAGAACCACGTCCCGACACACTACGAGGGCGTCAGGCTCTCCGACAGCGACGAGGTGGTAGACCTCGGCGAGGCGCTGTCGGCCGACGCCGCGCCAGAGGAGATGGTCATCGAACTCACGCAGGTCCCGGACCTGCCCTTCGAGAACGGCAGCTACGACTACGACGCCTACCACGCGGAGGCCGACGAGAACTACCTCATTCCCCTAGAGATTGTCTTCCGGAACCGGGTCGGCGTCGGGTCGTCGCTGCGGTCCCGCACGGAGCCCGCAGACCACGGCCTCGACTACGACACCTGGCCCGAGGAGGTCGTTGACCTGGACAAGCCAATCGTCGAGTTTTCGACGAAATACGAGGAACAGGACCGCTACCTCGACCGCGAGGCGGCCGACCGCATCGCCGGGACGGCCGACATCGACCGCCTAGAGGAACTGGCCCGCGCGGTCAACCACATCGTCACCCAGCAGGCCGCCGAGGCCGACCTCGTCCACGAGGACGGGAAAATCGAGTGCCTGTACTACGACGGAGAGATACGCGTCGCCGACGTGGTCGGCACGTTCGACGAGAACCGCTTCTCCTACGGGGGCCAGCAGGTCTCGAAGGAGGTCATTCGCCAGTACCACAAGCGAACTCAGCCCGAGTGGGTCGAGGCCGTGAGCGCGGCCAAACAGCAGGCCGACACAGAGGGCGTCGCCGACTGGAAATCCCTCTGTGCGGAGTCGCCACAGCCGCTCGAAGAGAACGTGATTCAGGTCGCGCGGGACCTCTACTGCGCCGGCACGAACGCCTACGTCGGCGGCGACGTGTTCGACGCGCCGTCGCTTGACGAGGCCGTCAGCGCCGCGGGCAAACTCTGAGTGGTTGAAAAGGATAGCGCGTTTTCAGTCGTCAGCCTCTATCTCACCGTCGTCCTCGGCGACGAACTCGCCGAGGCCGTCGATGGGACGGTCAGGGTTCAACTGGTCGAGTTTCTCCGGTGCACCAAGCTGGGCCGAGGTCTCCTCTGGGTCCCGCAGTTTCGTCCGGCCGCGGTGGACGTTCACCTCGTCGTTGAGGTGGAGCTTGATGGCTTCGATGAGCGCCTCGGCTTCCAGCGGCTGGCCGATCTGCTGGAGTTCTTCTTCGGTGGCGTCGTCCGGGACGTTGAAAGCGCGCTGGGTGATGATCGGCCCCTGGTCCAGATCCGTCGTCACGTAGTGGGCGGTGACGCCGGCGATGCGGACGCCCTCCTCGATAGCCTGCATATATGCGGACGCGCCGGGGAAGGCGGGCAGCAGGCTCGGGTGGACGTTGATGATGCGGCTCTCGTAGCGGAAGACGACGTCGGGCGAGAGGATGCGCATGTACCGGGCCAGCGCGATGAGGTCGGCGTCGTACTGCGCGAGCAAGTCAAGCAACTGGTCCTCGTCCGGCGTCCCCTTCTCGTCGCCGATATCGTGGAACGGAACGTCGTATTTGGCCGCCAGCGGTTCGAGGTCGTCGTGGTTCCCGATGACCACCTCGATGTCGGCTCCGAGGTCGCCGTTGGCCCACGCCTCGAACAGCGCTTCCAGACAGTGTGACTCCTTCGTGACGAGAACGGCGATGGTCTGGGTCTCGCGGTCGGCGGGGAACCGGACCTGCACGTCAACGCCGAGGTCGTCACCGAGGTCGGTGAGGTCTTCGCGGAGTTTCTCCTCCGTCGTCACCATCTCGGACGTGTCGACGCGCATGGTCATCCGGAAGACCCCCTCCCGAACGGCCTGGTCGAGGTCCTCGATGTTGATACTGCGCTCGAACAGCAGCGAAGTCACTTCGGCGATGAGACCCGTGTCGTCCTCACCGACGACTGTAATCTCGGTCAAATCGCGCGTCACGATACCCACCTCCGGACGGCGTCGTGATTCATTTGACGCAGAGTCGGCAGTCCCACGGCAAAAGCCTTCGTTTTCCACCGAGCGTGGCCACCAACCATTTGTGTATCAGTCCGTGAGTGTCCGGTCGTGATGAGTGATTCGCCGACCGTTATCTGTGCCCAGCCAGACGCTGGCGAGCGCGCAGAGACAGCCGACGCGCTTGCCGACGCCGGACTCGCTGTCGAGGAAGTCGGGTCCGTCGAGACGCTGACCGAAGCACTTGACCGGTCGGTCGACTGCGTTGTGACAGCCTTCGACTTCCCGGACGGCGACGGGTTCGACGTGGTAGACGCGGTCCGTTCGGTGAACCCGGCCTGTGTAGTGGCTCTCTATACGGAACACGCACCGTCAGATCTCCCCCGCGGCAGTCCCGAGCAGGTCGTCGAATACGTGCCGCGGACGGTCCCAGAATCCCGGGAGCGGCTTGCAGATGTCGCAGCCATGGCTGCCGCCGAGGGAACGCAGGCAGCCTATCCAGTTCCAGAGACTGAGACCGAACGGCTGGCAGCCGTCGAGCGGTACGATGTCGACCAGCTGGCGGCGCTCGACGCGTTCGACCGGCTGACGGCACTTATGAACAGCCACTTCGACATCGACGTGGCCTTTGTTGGCCTCATGGACGAACACGAGGAGCGGTTCGTGGCGTGTGAGGGAGCCAACTGGCGGACCCTCGCCCGCGAGGACACCATCTGCACCCACACGATTCTCACGGACGAGACCATGGTCGTCGAAGACACCCACGAAGACCCACGCTTCGCCGAGGTGGATGCGCTGAAACAGCTCGACATCAGGTCCTACGCCGGCGTCCGACTTACAGACGAGGAAGGGAATGCAATCGGTGCCGTCTGTTGCACCGACAGCGAACCACGGCGCTACACGCAGGCAGAGCTAGACGACCTCCAGCGGTTCGCTGCCGAGGTCAAGGAACAACTGCTGTTTCGACGACAGCTGCAGGAGGATGCCTGATGTCTCAGCGACGAGACGAGCCGTACACGTTCGACGGACTGCCACTGAATCCGGTCGAACCGGGGACGAGCTTGCTCGTGACCGGCCCCGTTCTGAGCGGGGCGCGGGAGATGGGACTGCGGCTGCTCTGTAGCTCCGACGCCGACGGCGGGACCGTCCTCGTCGCGACGGACAGCGACGCCACGACGATATTGGAGGATTTCGGGCGCCACGGCGGCGTCCTCGACCGCGACCGGGTCCGTGTCATCGACTGCGCACAGGAGAGCAGCGAGCTGCCGGAAGACAGCGTTTCGGCGGTCAACACGCCGGCGGACCTGACCGGTATCGGTATCGAGTACTCCGGCCAGTACGAGTCGACGTACGCCAGCGGCTACACGCGGGTCCGGACCGGTATCATCACGCTGACGCCGCTGCTCGTCTACAGCGACGACGTGAGGGCGGTGTACCGGTTCCTCAACACCATCACCGGTCGAATCGGAACCGCAGACGGCCTCGGCGTCTGCGTGCTCGACCCGGACGCCCACGAGGAGCAGGTCGTCGAAAGCGTGGCACAGTTCTTCGACGGGCGAGTCGACGTTCGCGCAGACCGGGAAGACTTCGAACTCCGCGTGACCGGCCTGCGCGACCAGTCGACCGACTGGACGCCGGTCAGTGCCGGGACCTGAGCTGTCGGGAGAACACAAGCGTTTTCTCTGCTGCCCGCTCGCTTGCCAGTAATGACTGCCTTTACCGCGACCGTCACGGTCCGACTCAAGCGGGGCGTTCTCGACCCCGAGGCCGAGACGACACAGCGCTCACTGGAACGCCTCGGTTTCGACCTGAACGACCTCCGCTCGGCGGACGTGTTCGAACTCGACCTCGACGCCGACAGCGCCGAGGACGCGGCCGAACGCGCCGAAGAGATGGCCGAGCGACTCCTCGCGAATCCCACGATTCACGACTACGACATCGAGGTGACCGACGCAGAATGACTATCGCCTCGAAACTGACGGCGATAGTCGGTTCCCACGCGAGGTGGTCACTGTGACCATCGCCGTCATCCAGTTCGGCGGCTCGAACTGCGACCGTGACTCCGTCCAAGCGCTGGAGTCACTGGGCTTCGACGCCGAACTCGTCTGGCACGAAGACGGGCTTCCCGAGGACGTCGACGGCGTTGTCCTCCCCGGCGGTTTCTCCTACGGGGATTATCTCCGTGCCGGCGCGATGGCCGCCCGCTCGCCGATCATGGCCGAAGTCCGCGAAGCCGCGAGCGAGGGAACGCCGGTACTTGGCATCTGCAATGGCGCACAGGTCGGCTGTGAGTCGTCGCTGACTCCCGGCGCGTTCACGACGAACGAGAGCGCTCGCTTCCAGTGTGAACACGTCTACCTGCGCGTCGAGAACGCCGACACGCCCTGGACCAGCCAGTACGAAGAGGGTGAGGTCGTGGAACTCCCCATCGCTCACGGCGAAGGCCGATACGAGATCACCGACGAGCGGCTGGATGAACTCGAAACCGAGGGCCGAATCCTGTTCAAGTACTGTGACGAGGACGGAACCGTCACACCCGAAGCGAACCCGAACGGCTCGAAGCACAGCGTGGCCGGCGTCACCGGCGACTCCGAACACGTCGCTGTCATGATGCCCCATCCGGAGCGTGCAACACTATCGGACCTCGGTCGGACCGACGGCCAAGGCGTGCTCGCGGGCTTCCCCGAGTAACGTTCATAGACCCGCTTGTCACCGCGACAGTTTC